>JBDRBN010000074.1:0-69018 GCA_043822785.1 Pseudomonadota bacterium | reverse complement strand
CATCGTAAGGTTGGTGAAAAATATGGCAAAAGAGAAAAAAATCATTCCCAACAATGTACAGCGCTTTCGTGAGGAAGTTCTCATGAGCAAGGCAGAGCTTGCGCGAAAGGCAGGCTTGTCTGCGCTTACCATAGATAGAGTGGAAAGCGGAATGCAGTGCAGGATGGATACGATGAGAAAGATATTACTTGCACTTGGCCTTAAGCTTACTGACAAAGATCGGTTGTTTCCCGAAGTTTGATCATTTCTTTAATACGCTATGCATCCGGAACTGCTAAACAATTCTCTCTTCCTTAAATATTACAAGCAATGGCAGGAAGATTCCTCCTCCATCGTATTTGCCCCTATTGCCGAATATTTTTTAATGTATGGAATGATCGATTCTGCCATGAAGGTTTGTCGCGAGGGCCTAAAGAAACATCCTAATCTTGTGAGCGGCCGCATCGTTATGGCTAAAATTCACCTAAAGAGAGGTAACTGGGAAGAGGCAGAAAGCGAGTTGCAAAAGGTTTTGACCATTGCCCCACAAAATCGTGCAGCAAAGGATATGATAGCAAAGATAGATGCGTTCATGGGCAGAGAACACGAGACATCAACAGATAAGCTTTTTCAAGATGCGTCTTGGCAAACAGTCACTATGGCAGATATCTTTGCCAGCCAGGGTCATAATGAAAAGGCGCGCGAGATCTATCTTTCTATCCTTTCAGAAGACCCTGAAAACGATGCTGCAAGAAAAGGAATTGAATCCTTACCCGTAGCTGGCTAAGACACATAGATGACTATTCTCAATAAAGAGAAGATTCTTGAACAGGCGCGTGCCTTCATAGAGGAAGGCAAGCTGGATAAGGCCATTCGCGAATACGAGAAGATTATTTTGGCAGATCCCACAGATCTAAGGATCAAGCTGCGCGTTGCTGAGCTATATACAAAGCGCAAGCAGATAAACAACGCGATTAGGATCTATCGTGAGGTTGCTGATTCATATACTTCAGAAGGCTTCCTGCTTAAGGCTGTAACTGTATTCAAGAACATACTTCGCCTCAATCCATCTCTCATAGAAGTCAATGAGGAGCTGGCTCAGCTTTATGAGAAGATGGGGCTCGTATCTGATGCGGTAAGGCAGTACGACATATTGGCCTCAGCTCTGGATATGAGGGGTATGAAAGAAAAAGTCGTAGAAGTGCGCAAAAAGATCGTGAGTTTAAATCCAAAAGAAGGCGGTGCGCGCATTCGTCTTGCCGAGCTGCTTCAGCGCGAGGGATATATCGACGAATCAATAGATCAATACGAGCTGTATGCGAAGCAATTGGAAGAAAGAGAATGCGACAAAGATAAGCTTGCTGATCTTTATGAAAAGATTTTGGCTCACAGGCCTGGCAATACCGAACTCATTAGAAAGCTCATAGATATCTATGAGGTGCGTGAAGAACATAAAAAAGCTCTCAAGTGGCTGGAGCGGGCAAAGGATGTGGTAGAGTCGGACTCCAGGCTCATGAAGCTGGCTGCCAAAATCTATGCATCGCAAAATCAAACCGAGACAGCGCGGATGAAGTACATGGAACTTGCAGACCATGAAGCCAAAGCAGAAAATATCGATGCTGCGCTGGATGCGTATTATGAGATTCTGCTCCTTTTGCCTGATGAAGAAGACAGGCTCTTCAAGCGTGTAGAGGAGCTAAGGTCTGGCGCTATGAAGGAAATTTCAGAGCGTGCGCTTAAACGCCGCAAGGAGCTTGAAGAGGAAGAGCTACAAAAGCAGGCTGCTGAAGAAGCAGGAGAGGTTATGGCAGAGCAGGAGCATGTCTCTGCAGAAGAAGTGACTCCTGCGCCAAAGGCCCCGCCTGAACCATCCAAGAAAGAGGTGCCTCCAGAGGCACCCTTGCCGCCTATTGAGAAAAAGCCGGAGATCGATAAGCGCAAAGCAGATGCAGCTTATGACCTTGGCACCACATATCAAAAGATGGGGCTAAGAAACGAGGCGAATAAAGAGTTAAAAAAGGCTTTTGAGATCTATGATGCATATCTAAAAGAGGGCCATTCTGATTCAAGCGTGGCCCAAAGGGTAAAGAGCATCGAGGCAGTGCTTGCAGGGGAGAAGGAGCCAGAGAAGCCTGCAGAAAAGCCTGCTCCTTCAAAACCTTCATCTGAGAAAAAAGAAAAAAAAGAAGGCAAAAAGAAACGAATCTCGTTTGTATAAGTTGAGAGTTTATGGATCACCTAAACTTTTACGGTTTATCGCAAGAAGCATTTTCAATCGTTCCTCTGACCGATTTTTATTATCACAATGATCAGCACGATCAGGCATTCATGCGTCTGAAACATGCTGTAGAGGGTATGAGAGGCCTTGCAGTGCTTGTGGGAAGCGTGGGCACAGGCAAAACCCTGCTTGCGCGCAGGCTTCTTGAGGCACTCCCCGAGGATGAGTATGAGGCATCTCTACTTGTAGTTCTTCATGCAGATGTTACTGGGGAGTGGCTGGTAAGAAGAATAGCAAGCCAGATGGGAGTTATGGATATAGAAGGAAGCAAAGTCGATCTTCTGGGTAGGCTTTATTCAAGGTTAAACGAGATAGCCGAGCAGGGGAAAAAAGCGGTTATCCTTATAGACGAAGCCCACATGTTGCGCTCACCTGAAACACTTGAAGAAATAAGGGGGCTGCTTAACCTAGAGCTGGCACAATCAAAACTTCTGTCCATAATTATGTTTGGCATGCCTGAATTGGATAAGTGCTTAAGTTCTGAGCCTGCGCTAAAGCAAAGAATGGCCATGCGCTTTGAGCTTAAAAACTTTTCGTACGACGTGCTTGTGGATTATGTGCGGTTTCGCCTGTTTCACGCAGGCTCAAGCAATAATATTTTTTCCTCCTCCGCGCTAGAAGGCATCTATAATCTTTCAGGCGGAAACCCAAGGCTTGTAAACGTCATCTGTGACAACGCACTGTTCGAAGGATATGTGCGCCGCGCAGAGCTTCCATTGGGCATGGATATAATCGAGAGCGTGGCCTCCGACCTCGCCCTCCAACCGCCTACTTCAAAGGATAATACCGATCGAAGGTAGTTGTTTAAGGCACATTCACCACTGCAAAATCATTATCGGTTCTCATGCGGGCGAATACGAATGAAGGCCTGCCGTCATCGTATGTCCACATGTCAGGATGGATGAGTATTTGGATGGGCGCAAACGCGGGAAATGTTGCGTCGGTAAATCCTGCTCCTTCCGGCACGGTCCAGTAATGCATGGACCAGGCCTGAGCTATGGTGTTCCACTCACTAGGGGTTGGAGACATAAAGGCGAATGCGCCTGTGGTGGTGTCTGCAATATCGCCGTTGAATATGCCGCCTGCAGTGAGCACCGCCTGATCATAGGCTATGAGCTCATCTTCGTGCAGAAAGTTTCTGTCTTGGGCGTCGTCAAACAGATCATGATTTGGATCCGAAGGATCAGTGGGAGAGTACTGCCCCTCTGCCAAGATGACTGCCTCATAGTATGAAACTGGCGGATCGCTATCAAAGGTTTCTTCATCTGCACTGAAGAGGTCTGGATCATCATGCGAGATGATATAATTTATTCTGTTGCGGGTTACAGATCCAAGCGGATTGGCAGTGGGGCTATTGCTATCAAGGGTTACCACATCGCTTTCTTCATCTTCATCCAGCACAGCCTCATCAGTGAGCTGGCCCAAGGCCTCAGCCACGAGTATCTGTATCAAGACCTGGGGTGGAACAGTGACCTCATATGTCTTTCCCAGATCCTGGCCATCAACAGTGCATCGTATGGCTGTAACACCTGGTTCTATTGGAATGATGCGAACTCCACTTCCAGATGCCTGGTCTGCAAAACCTGGCCTGTTAGTGAGATGCACGATGTCATCATCCGCTGTGCACGCGAGCGTCTTGCCTGTAAAGTCCTCTTGATTACCGCTGCCATCAAAGATGACCAGTTCATCTCTGCCTGATGCAACACCGCCAATGGCTAGAAGATACTTATCAGCGGGATCCACTACTCTATTAGGTATTGCTGATGGCCGCTCGTCTTCGCCCCCGCCGCCAAAGATCCCTAAAGGATCAAAGAATTTCTTCCAGCAACCCGAGCATGAAAGCAGCACGAGAAGGATAATAGCAATTCTAAAGGCAGGGGCTGATGTTCGCATAATAATAGATTGTAACTGATTCCCCTTTTATTTCAAGCTAATCGCGTTGACACGGGGCTTGCGCGCTGGTAACCACTTTCGCATGGCAAAACAGTCAATAAAGCTTACAGCCGTAAAAGGCATGGAAGACATCATGCCGCCAACAAGCCGCCTGTGGCAGCATGTAGAGGCAAAAGCCCGCCGCATATTCGACCTATATGGTTATGGCGAGGTAAGGACCCCTATTTTAGAGCCCACTGAGCTCTTTGCACGCGGCGTTGGCGAAACCACCTCGATCGTTGAAAAAGAGATGTACACGTTTGAGGATCGTGGTGGCGATTTACTTTCGCTTCGACCCGAAGGCACAGCATCCATCGTACGCGCCTACATCGAGTCAGGCGCAGCATCAACAGACCCTGTGGCAGGTTATTACTACATGGGCCCCATGTTTCGGCGAGAGCGTCCGCAAAAAGGAAGGCAGCGCCAATTTTTTCAAATCGGCTGCGAGCTTTTGGGCGCAGCCAGTCCCCTTGCAGATGTAGAGGTTATTGCAATGAACGACCACTTCCTAAAAGAGGTGGGGGTTGGCGAAATTACCCTTGAGATAAACTCGTTGGGTTGTCCCAAATGCCGCCCTAGTTATGATAAGGCGCTCTTAAAATACTTGCACGATTGCAAGGGCAAGCTCTGCGAAGACTGCAAACGCCGGGTGGAAAGAAACCCCCTTCGCGTATTTGATTGCAAAAATCAAGATTGTCACGGGCTTTTGAACAAGGCTCCGCTGTTTTGCGACTATTGGTGCGACGAATGCAAAGCGCACTTTGGCGCAGTAAAAGAGGAGCTGGGTCTCCTGAAGATAGATTATAAGGAAAATCCAAGAATAGTGCGCGGACTCGACTACTACATGCGCACTGCATTTGAATTCACTACAACAAAGTTAGGCGCGCAAAACGCCATAGCAGCGGGTGGCCGTTATGATGGTTTGGTAAAATCCTTTGGCGGCCCTGATGTGGCAGGCGTGGGCTGTGCCTTGGGTGTTGAGAGGCTTTTACTCATGTTAAAAGAGTCGGCAAAGGAAACAGCGCCTGAAGATATAGTCTTTTTTGCGGTTTTGGGTGATGAAGCACGCAACAAGCTCTTCCCCACAATTCAGATGTTAAGATACGATGGAAAGCACGTAGAATGGGATTATGCTGGTCGCTCGCTCAAGGCCCAGATGAGGCGCGCAAATAAACTCAAAGCGCAGACTGTAGTGATCGTTGGTGATGAGGAGATGAAAAAAGGCGAGGCACAAGTTAAGGATATGGTCACAGGCGAACAAAGTACGGTAAGTATTAAGGATTTGGTAAAAGTTTTGGTATGAATAAACAATGAGGTTGTCATTGCGAGGCGAAGCCGAAGCAATCTCCTCAATCCTTGGAGATCGCCACGTCGCAGAGCACTCAAGCCTTGAGTGCTCTGCTCCTCGCGATGACACTATGGGAGTATTGAATGAATAGACGCACTCATAACTGCGGTGAACTCACTGCTGGCGATTTAGGAAAAAAGATCAGACTGCACGGTTGGGTAGGTTCCCGCCGCGATCTTGGCGGCCTTATATTCTTAGGGCTTCGAGATAGGTTTGGAACAACACAAGTTGTAATCAATCCTGAAAAAGTTTCAAAAGATATGGTGGCAGCTGCCGAGGCCATTCGTTATGAATATGTGCTAGAAGTAGAAGGCACGATTGAGAAGCGACCAGAGGGACAAGAGAATAAGAGGATGCCAACCGGCGAGATAGAGGTGGCTGTTCAGTCGCTAACAGTTTTAAATCCTGCCAAGACCCCGCCCTTTCTTGTTGAAGATGACACTGATGCATCTGAAGACATACGCCTCAAATATCGCTACCTTGATCTCAGGCGGCCTAAACTTCAGCGCATACTTGCGCTAAGGCATAAGACAGCTCAGATCATTCGGCGCTATCTATCTGAGAATGGTTTTTTAGAGATCGAAACTCCCATGCTCACAAAGAGCACGCCCGAAGGCGCACGCGATTATCTAGTGCCATCGCGCATAAGCAAGGGTCACTTCTATGCGCTTCCTCAGAGTCCTCAGATCTTTAAACAGCTGCTCATGGTTTCTGGCTGTGATCGCTATTTTCAGATCGTCCGCTGCTTTCGCGATGAGGATCTGCGCGCAGACCGCCAGCCAGAGTTCACACAGGTGGATATCGAGGCATCGTTTATTGATCGTGACATGATATTTGAAACTCTCGATGGTCTATTTGCTGCAGTTTATAAAGAGATCAAAGGCAAGGAATTTAATCTTCCTATAGAGCGCATGACTTATGCTGAGGCCATGTCGCTCTATGGCAGCGACAGGCCGGACCGCCGCATTCCTTGGAAGCTTACCAATCTTACACAGGCATTTAAAGTGGCTGGCTTTAAGGCCTTTGCATCTGTGGTGGATGAAGGCGGGTCCGTCATGGGCTTAAACGTGGGTGCGCAGGATCTTTCACGCAAAGAGATCTCTGATCTCGAGGGCATTGCAAAGGATCTGGGAGCAAAGGGACTTGCCTGGATAAAGGCAGCATCTGATGGATGGACTGGTACTGCTGCAAAGTTCCTCTCTGACGATGACAAGGCGCGCATTTCTAAAGATGCGAACTTAAAAGATGGCGATGTGCTCTTCATGGTTGCTGATAAGCATCACTATTATGCATGCAATGCGCTAGGTGCTGTCAGGCTAAACCTTGGAAAGAGGCTGGGTCTTATCGATGAGACAAATATAGATATCTTTTGGGTGATCGACTTTCCGCTTTTGGAGTGGAGCGGGGATGAACACAGGCACATGGCGGTTCATCATCCTTTTACAGCGCCACATCCGGATGATTTGCACCTGTTGGATAAAGATCCAGGAAAGGTGCGCTCGCTTGCCTATGATATAGTCATCAACGGCAGCGAAGTGGGTGGTGGCTCCATCCGTATTCATGATGAAAAGTTGCAAGCGCGTATGTTCGAGCTCTTGGGCATAGGCGAGAAAGAGGCCAAGGCAAAGTTCGGGTTTTTGTTAGATGCCCTCGAGTATGGCGCACCACCTCATGGTGGCATAGCGCTTGGGCTAGATAGGCTCGTAATGCTCTTGGCAGGCACCGACTCTATTCGCGATGTGATAGCATTTCCAAAAACTGCCAGCGCTACAGATCTCATGGCTGATGCTCCATCTACGGTTGCAAAAGGACAGTTAGATGAATTGGGTATTTCTTTGAAGTAGAGATTGTCATTGCGAGCAAAGCGAAGCAATCTCCATGCTATGAGATTGCTTCGTCGCTGGCGCTCCTCGCAATGACGCAAAAGTTAGTGGGGTTCATATGGATCATCTAATTCAAAAAGCAAAAGAGGCTCGCGATAAAGCATACGCACCATATTCAGAATTCAGGGTCGGCGCAGCGCTTGAATCCAGCGATGGGAAGATCTTTACTGGATGCAATGTAGAGAGCGCATCATATGGCGCAACATGCTGCGCTGAGCGCACAGCACTCGTAAAGGCAATATCAGAGGGAGTAAGGGAATTTACACGCATTGCCATATTTGCCGGCACAAAAGAACCCTGCCCTCCATGCGGCATATGCAGACAGATGCTCTATGAATTTGCACCAGAGCTAGAGGTCATAATGGCAGGCACAGAAGGCAAGGCTACATCATCAAAACTTTCCGAGCTAATGCCTAACCCATTTCATTCCGAGAGACTTGGCTGTAAAAGAACAGGTAAATAGTCGTCAGAACGCGTAACATAGGAGCGGATATGAATAATACCATTTATTTCAAAAGATATATTATAGCCGCTATTGTGATTATGGTGACGAGTATCGCTTTTGCAGGTTTGGGATGTTTTGGCAGTGAAGAAAAACAAACGCCTATAACGTCAGGCCTAACAGTGCCCGCCATCAGTGAGGTAACGCCTAAGGACGGTTCATCAATAGCTAAAACAGATAAGATCATCGTTAAGTTTATTACAAGCCCGTATACACATATAGACTCGGGCACTCTAGTTCTTGAAGGAACAATGTCAGGCGAAAGCGATGGAGGTGTTTGGTCTACCACTGCTGTTGAGAGTGATACATTAACAATTAGCCCTAAGACTGCTTGGACTATTGGAACAGGCACATTGACGGTTACGTGCAAAGACAGCGAAGGTAACACGATTTCAACATCTAGCACAGAAGATGAGGCATCATCAGGTAGTCTGACTTATGGAGTACAAGTATTCTATGTAAAATCCGGAAAATCAGGAGATGGAAGCGTATATAATGAATCGGGCGACATAAACGCTGCTGTGACAAAGGCAGCTGCTAAACTCAAAAATGGTACCTGGGTACCACCTGCACAAGTGCATGTTGCAAAGGGTACATATGAAGTTACTGCAGGAAGCAGTCATGTTGTGATGTCCGAAGGCGTATCTTTATATGGCGGTTATTCAGATACTGATTGGGCGATGAGAGACCCAGTGACCAACACAACTATTATCAAAGAGATAAGCCAAACAGGCGGAACTGGTGAGCAGCCCAATCCTGCTGTAGAAGCTGGAAGCGCAATAACAGCAGCTACTGTGATTGATGGGTTTAAGATAATAGGTGGAGGCGGTGATGTTTCATCCTGCGTATTTAATCACGATGGTTCAGCGCTCACCATTGCGAACAACACTATCGAAGCTGGAAGCGCGGCATTAAATCAAGGTATTTATAATCTCAACGGTTCATCACCTACGATATATGGCAACTCGATTAAAGGCGGCAGCGGTGCAAATGGTTCCTTTGCTATTTACAATTACGCTAACTCCTTGCCCAAGATATATAACAACATCATTAATGGCGGCGAAGGAAATGTTGCGTTTGGCATCTATAATTATTTTAAATGTGCACCGACGATATATAACAATACAATAGATGGCGGTAGTGGAGCTATTTCCACTGGCATTTGGAATGAGAGTGAAAGCACGCCTGCAATTGCAAACAATATCATATCAGCACCTGCAAGCACTTCTGGGTTTGGCATACGCGAAGCCAATGTTAATTGTAGCCCGACAGAACTTAGGAACAATGATATATTCAATTGCAAGACCACACTGTATTTTGATGAGGGTTCAACTGCGATTAATGCTATTGCAGGTGTCAATGCCTTAACAGGGGCAAATGCTAATGTATCAGAAGATCCAAAGTTTGGAGACAGCTTGCATCTAACTAGCACATCGCCTGATGCAGTAAAACAAGGCGGGCTTGATGGCGCAGCCCCTGCTCAAAACTGGGGATTTACCACTGACAAGGATGGTAAGACACGAACAGGCAATGGAACTACTGGTTGGTCTATGGGCGCGTATGAATTCAGTGACCAGTGACCAGTTATCAGTAACCAGTGTTAAAGACAAAAATCCCGATCTCATTTTTGAGATCGGGATTTTGTTAATAAAGCTATTACGAGTATCGAGAATCTAGGATCTGCTTTACCCTAGATTCCGTAATACTCATTCCCCAAATGTGTGATCTGCTCCGCGCCCATGATGTAGCGCAGCGTGTTCTTGAGCTTTGTCTCTTGGATGAAGAGATTGTGCTCTGGATATAGTCCTTCAGCCACCTGCGGGGATTTGAAGTAAAAGCTAAGCCACTCCTGAATGCCGCGCATATCAGCGCGTTTTGCCAGATCCATGAACAGTGCAAGGTCTAGCACGATGGGCGCTGCCAGTATGGAATCGCGGCAGAGGAAATCGATCTTGATCTGCATTGGATAACCCATCCACCCGAAGATATCGATGTTGTCCCAGCCCTCTTTTGCATCACCGCGTGGTGGATAATAGTTGATGCGCACCTTGTGATAGATATTGCCGTACAGATCTGGATTGAGTTTTGGCTGAAGTATGGTCTCAAGCACCGAGAGCTTGCTTTCCTCTTTAGTCTTAAACGAGCCTGGATCATCCAGCACTTCACCGTCACGGTTGCCTAAGATATTTGTGGAGAACCACCCAGAAAGTCCTAGATACCTTGCCTTAAGTCCCGGCGCCAGAATCGTCTTCATGAGCGTCTGGCCGGTTTTGAAATCTTTGCCAGCTATGGGTGTATGGGTTTCAGTTGCCAGTTCCAAAAGCGCAGGAGTATCGACAGTGAGGTTGGGTGCGCCGTTTGCAAAAGGCACGCCCAGCTTGAGCGCAGCATATGCATAGATCATCGAAGGCGAGATGCTCTCATCATTTTCATTCAATCCCTTTTCAAAATTTCTAAGGTTTGTGTGAACCGCAGAAGTCTGGGCAAAGGTTTCAGTGGATGCACACCATATCATGACCGTGCGGGCAACACCCCGCTCCTTTTGGAATGCCTTGATATCGTCCATGAGCTTATCTGCCAGTTCTCTTTTGGTTTTGCCTTTCTTCACCCATGTGCCATCAAGCTTTTTGACCCACTGTCTGTCAAACACGCCTCGCATGGGCTTGGTATCTTCTAGAGCCTTGCGGGAATATTCGAGGTCTTCGCGAGAAAGCACGCCTGCCTTTGTTGCTGCTACATAGCCATCATCTTCAAATATATCCCACGCGCCCACTTCGATGTCGCTTATGTTAGCCAACGGTACAAAATCCTTTACCTTTGGACTTCTGTGCTCTGTGCGCTTACCAAGGCGGATGGTGCCCATCTGAGTGAGCGATCCAATGGGTTTTGTTTTCTCCCTCTTTATCGCGTTCAGGCCTGCTATGAATGTTGTGCTTATGGCGCCCAAGCCTACCAGCAGTACACCCAGCTTTCCCTCTGCTGGCTTGATGTTCCTCGGAGTGGCGATGGTCATAGAAATTCCTCCCTATGGTTGAAAATCGGTCTTGCCCTAACAGACAAGCTCCCAAGTAGTCAAATTAATATTAGTAAGGAATATAAGACTTGCGCTTAGGGCAGCTGCGCCCATGGATACGATAAAGCGCATGAGGTGTATATATCATTATACGACAGACAGTCCAACTCCATGATTTTAAAATATTATTTTTGTTAAAAATGTGCGCAACATTTTTTGACATCATGCGATAACAAGGATGAAAGGAGCTGACGCCATGGTGCTAAAATGGATTCAATCGCTGACAAGTCAGGCTGGCAGGGCAGAAGTGCTTGGTCAAGGTGCTGTTGAGAACAGTAAAAATAAGCGCGAGACAAAACTCGTAGATGTTGACCATGAAGCTATGCGAGCTGACAAACAAAACCTAGATGGCTTGGTGCGTATTGGTTGGCCCAACGTGCGTCGCGAGGCTTTTAAGGGAAAAGTAAAAAAGAAGGTGTGGGATGTCATAAGCGGTGGCGTTGATACTGCCGAACTGGACATGATTGAAGAGATCACAGAGCGCATCGTAGATGCCTCTGAGGTAGACTCTTATTACAGGGATATGTTTGAGGATGAGTAAAGGCGAAATTAGAAATTGGATATTGGAAATTGGATTCAAAAAGTATAGACGAATAGTCCGCTCGCAAGTTTGGGAGCAAACCAAGTTGACTTAGGCGGCATTATTCCATTCCTGTCAGAAAGATCCATTATATCAGCCATCGTCACTTTAGCCTGCGGCCTCATATCAGGCGGCCCATCCCAGTTATACTCAAACACTTTCACTTGATCGTCAGCAAAGATCACTGCAGGAAAAAAGTTGTAAGGCTCATCGCCATTATGATCTTTATTTTTCTTTTGCATCTCCTCTTTAGTTCTAAGTCCTGATTCGCTGCGATGATGGCCGTCAGCAATGTAGAGTGCATCCAAGTTTGCAAATGCAGCAACAATATCCTGTATCGCTTTAGCGCGCCACAGGATGTGCCGCACTTCTTTATCATCAGTCACATCATAGAGCGGGGCTTGCTTTGTTTCTGCTTCCAAAATCTTTGAAATCGCAGACATCCTCCTATGCACCAAAATCACAGGCTCGGCATGGCCACCTATGGCCAAAGAGTGCCTTGTCCTGTCCACCACCTTTGGTTCCCGCGTCTTCTCGTGCTTTTTTATCAAGCCTTTTTTGTACTCATCTGCACTCACTGCTGCAACTACGCCTGTTTGCGTGTGATCGCGCATGATAAGCCGGTAGATATAGATAGAAGCACTATCCCTTATAAGGGTATTATCCTTAATAAAACGAGCCAGGTTTTTTGCTGCTGTTGCATATACCAGATCGTCATATTCCAAGGTATTTGGCGGCAAGTCTATTTCTGCTTTTGTGATGTGCAAAAGGGAATGTGGCTTTCCCTCAGCCAAAACCCTTGCCTGAGCCGAATCTATGACATCATAGGGAGGGCAGATTACCTCATCCATGTACTCTTTTTTGGGAATGAGCGCTGCAAATGGGATTATTTTTGACATAACTTTTCTCCTCAATTAGTTTTACCTGCCTACGCTAGGATCAATTTTAAACCTCGACTAGACAGGAGTGAGGATAATGTCAACCGAACGAATTCACAATTTCAATGCAGGCCCCTCAGCGCTGCCCCTGGAAGTGCTTGAGGAGGTTCACGATGGTTTTATGAACTTCAAAGGCATGTCGGTTCTTGAGATAAGCCATCGCTCCAAGCAATTTGTGGCTATTATGGACGAAGCAAGAAGCCTTATTGCTGAGCTTATGGATATTCCCTCTATTTATAAGATCCTTTTTTTACAGGGGGGAGCAGCACAGCAGTTTGCTATGGTGCCGCTTAACCTCATGGATAGATCTGCTGACTATGTCATAACAGGCCACTGGGCAAAAAGAGCGCTAGCAGAGGCAAGGGTGGTGGGTGATGCCAGGGTTATCTATAGTTCAGAGGACCAGGGTTTCACTCGAGTTCCGGACAAGGGGGAAATTAAACCGACCGATGGCGCAAGTTATGTGCACATCACAACCAACAACACGATCTATGGCACACAATATAAGCAAATTCCTGATACACAAGGGGTGCCTCTGATTGCAGACATGTCATCCGATATACTCTCGCGCCATCTAAACATATCGCAATTCGGTCTCATCTACGCAGGGGCTCAAAAGAATATGGGTCCAGCTGGCGTTACCTGCGTTATCATCCGCGACGATTTGCTGGCTCATAAACCTAGAGCTTTGCCAGATGTTTTGCGCTATAGCACGCATGCAGAAAAAGAATCCTTGTACAATACGCCGCCGGTATTTGCCATATACGTTATGATGCTGACGCTCAGATGGATAAAAAAACTAGGTGGTGTAAAAGCCATTGAGCAGACAAACGCAATAAAGGCTGCAATGCTCTATGAAGCCATAGATGCTTCGTCGCTATATAAGGGCGTTGCTGAGCCAAACAGCCGTTCCATGATGAACGTAACATTCACAATGCCTTCTGAAGAGCTTGCCGAGAGGTTTGTAAGCGAGGCTGCCAAGAGCAACATAGTAGGCATCAAGGGACACAGGAGCGTGGGGGGCTTGCGCGCATCAATTTATAATGCATCTCCTCTCGAGTCAGTTCAAGCGCTCATCTCATTTATGAAAGAATTTGAAAGGACAAATGCATGAAGTACAGAATACTTTGTACAGATGGATTTGCAAAGTCAGGGCTTGCGAGGCTTGAAGCAGATTCCAATCTAGAAGTGGAGTTTTGCGCATCTCTTTCGCATGAAGAACTCATAGACAAGATCGAGGGCTTTGATGGGCTCATCGTTCGAAGCTCATCTAAAGTGAGTCGCGATGTAATAGAGCGCGGCAAAGGCTTAAAGGTCATCGCGCGCGCTGGCGTTGGAACTGACAACATCGACATAGATGCAGCTACTGAACGGGGTATAATGGTTGTGAATGCGCCCGCAGGAAACACCACCTCAACAGCAGAGCTTACCTTTTCTATGATCCTCGCACTAGCGCGTCACATTCCCCAAGCAGCCAGGCTCATGGCCGAGGGCAAATGGGAAAAGAAGCGGTTCAAAGGAAGCGAGATAGCTCATAAGAAGCTTGGCATCATCGGCATGGGCAGGATCGGCTACGAGGTTGCGAAACGAGCGCTGGCCTTTGATATGATCGTATTAGGTTTTGATCCTTATCTTTCAGATGAGAAGTTCGAATCACTAGGAGTGAAGAAGGCGGGCCTTGAAGAGATATGCCGCCAGGCGGATTACATCACCATACATACGCCGCTCACCAAAGAGACCGAGAACTTGATCGCGGCAAAGGAAATAGGGATGATGAAGCAAGAGGCGTGTATCGTAAACTGTGCTCGCGGTGGAATAGTAAACGAGCGCGATTTAGCAAATGCGCTCAAAGAAGGCCGAATCACTGGAGCAGCGCTGGATGTTTTTACAAAGGAGCCGTTTGATGACACGATCTTTCAGGGGCTGGATAATTGCATACTCACTCCGCATCTGGGAGCATCGACCGCAGAAGCTCAGGACGCGGTGGCAGTTGAGGCAGCAGCAGCTGTGTCCCAGTACTTCAGCGAGGGCATAAGCCCTAACGCCGTAAACCTTGCTGGCGCAGACGGCATAAGTTGGCAGAAGTTTAAAAACCACATCTCGCTTTCAGAAAAGCTGGGCTCCTTAGTCTCTCAACTCGCAGGTGGAGGAATTTCAAAGATCACCCTTATATGCCAAAGCGGCTTGCCTCGCCTCATCACGCTTGCTGCCATCAAAGGAGCGTTCGAACACCTCTCAGATGGCCAGGTCACATTTGTAAATGCAGAAGCGATAGCAAGGGGGCGAGGAGTTGCTATTGCAGGGGAAGTAACAGGCATTAAGCCTGACTTTGCCGAGGCCTTTGGCATTAAGATTACGACAAGCAAGGGCGAGTTCGAAGCTTGGGGAGCAGTGCTTCCAGATGGCACTACAAAGATAACAAACTGCGGTGAATATCGAGTGGAGATCGATCCAGAAGGCGCCATACTCTTCATACACAACGTCGATCGGCCTGGCGTCATCGGCGGCGTGTGCACGGTGCTTGGTAGTCAGGGCATAAACATCGCAGAGATGCAGAACGTAAGAAAGAGCCAAGGAACCGAAGCGCTTACGATCATAGGAGTTGATAAGACGGTTGATGCTAAGTCGCTTGAAAAAATAGCTGAGGTGGATGGGGTAACTGATGTAAAATTAGTGAGGCTATAGATTCGCAAATTGTCATTGCGAGGAGCCCTTCGACGTTGCTCAGGGTAGGCTCCGCGACGAAGCAATCTCATGAGGTTGAGGAGATTGCTTCGCTTCGCTCGCAATGACATCTAGAAAGGATGGATTTTATGAAGTTCACAAGAACGCTTTGCTTAGCCGTAGCACTTGTTTTGATCGCGATGCCTGCAAGTGCCAAGGAGAAGTCTGATGAAGAACTTAAGAAAGTCATAGCCATAGGTCACGTGAACACATCTCAGATCGGATTCTCATCGCTTACCCCTAAGCAGCTAGGCGAACTTTTCAAAATACGCGCCAAAAAGCTTTTGGAAAATACCGGACGCTATGTGGTCATTATACCCCAATATGATGAGGATGCCGAAGAGAAGGAAGAGACGATGACTCAGAAAACGCCTAAGACAGCTGCTGAAGCAATGAAATACGCGCAAGAGATGCAAAAGCAGATGGAAAAAATTGCTGCAAAAGCCCAAGGTCAATATGTGCACAAGCCAGTAGCAGCTCAGGCTTTGTTTAACTTCAACGTGCAAACAGGCAGCAGGCATGTGACCACCGGCGGAACCTTTGGCGCGATCGAAGGCTTAACCGGAGCGCCCATAGGAGATGCTGACTTCGCATCTGATTCCATAAATCTTACGCTCACCTGCCTTGACCTCGATCCTGAGAACGGAAGCATCGAAGGCGATTACAAGGCCGAGGCCTCAAGCACTCGCGTGACAAGGGTGGGAGGTGTGAGCTATTATACGGCCGAGGATACATCTGATCCTGATCGCGCCTTTGACCGCATGTTTAAAAGAGGGCTAAAAAAGTGTATAGATTGGATCGACAAGAAGATGTCTTCCCTTGCATGGGAGGGGCAAATATTCAAAACGGGCGGCAGCGAACTCTTTGTAAACGCTGGATCAAACGCTGGCATCGTTTCAGGCATGAGCTTTGACGCATTTGAGAGAAAGCCGATATCAGGCAAGGGTTTAAGCCTTGGTGCACAAGAAACTCAGACTGGAACAATTGAGATCACAGATGTATTTGCCGACTATGCAACCGCTAGGGCTACAACTGGCACAGCGCGTGAGGGTTCATTGCTGAAGCAGCTTAACTAAGCTTATGTGCGAGGTTATTTCATGTCCAGAGACGACAATGAGCGATTCCTAAGAACTGCCTTAACTCTTCAGATGATCAATCTGGAGCAGTTCAACGAGGCGTTCGGGCTGTGGAGGAAAGATCCATCCGAGGATAGCGGCCGAATCCTTTTGGAAAAGGGCTTTATTTCAGAAGATCAATATCATGTGATCCTCGCTGCGATCATTGATTCAGAAAGCGATAAAGCACGATCTGCAACAGAATCTTATACTAGGCCAAGAGTTGGGAAGGAAGCTGAAAAATCAATTGAGGGAATTCCTTACTCAGAAAATTTTGAACTGAGAAGCATAATAGGCCAGGGAGGTGCAGGCCGAGTGTTTTTAGCCTTTGATAAGAGCATAGGCAGAGATGTGGCCATAAAGGAGCTTCTGCCGGCCAAGCTCGAAAAGCAGCGCGAGCATCACCTTGCCAGGTTTATAAGAGAAGCCAAGATAAGCGGACAGCTCGAACACCCGGGTATAGTTCCTGTGTATGAGCTTACTGAAAAACCTGACGGCACCTTTTTTTATGTGATGAAATACGTACAGGGCAAAACCCTATTTCATTCCATAATAGATTGCGCTACCGATACTCCCTTAGAATCCTTTAAAAATAGACTCAGGTTGCTAGACAACTTGATCGATGTAGCAGAGGCCATGGGATATGCGCACTCCAAAGGCATCATCCACCGCGACCTTAAGCCAAGCAACATCATTCTCGGTGAATTTGGAGAAACTGTGATTCTGGACTGGGGCCTTGCCAAGCGCCTGGAGGAAGATGATTACGTTCCTGCATCGATTCCTTCATCTAGTCCCACACCCGAAGTGGATGTGAGCCTTACCATGGAGGGGGCTCATTTGGGAACTCCATCCTATATGTCGCCAGAGCAGATCGACCCTAAATACGGCAGGGTTGACTACTCGACCGATGTCTACACGCTAGGCATACTCCTTTACACGATGCTGACAGGCACCAAGCCTTTTCCAGGAAAAGGCGCAGAGGTGATGAAGGATATAATGGAGACAAGCGAACCTCCATCGCCGCGTGCGCTTTATGATTTTATTCCACCTGAGCTCTCAGCCATTTGCCAAAAGGCCATGGCCAAACACAAGGAGGGTAGGTTCAAGGATGCATCTGAGTTTGCATCTGAGCTCAAGGCTTATCGCGATGGTCGCCTTGTAAGCATTTATGCTTACTCGACGAGGGAGCTGTTTAAACGATTTATCTCCCGCAACAAGATTGCGATCTTAGCTGCAGTCGCAGTCATCATCTCCATAATGGTCGGAGCTGGATTTGCATTAAACTTTGCCATGGAAGCACAGAGAGCAAGATACAGTGCGGAACGCGCTCTCATCGATGTCACTTCGCTTTCGGAGTCCACGATGGAGCTCGCCAGACGCACCGTAGGAAAAATGAGTGCCTACTTTCATGAGGTGACTGAACATATGGAGAGCACTGCAAGGGAGATGGAGACCGTGAACCTCTCTCACCGCGACTCAGTTCTTCCGCATCTAGAAACTCTCTATAGGCAAAATCCAGAGGCGACCATGTTTATGTTCATCGATGATGATAGAAGGCTTGTGGCTGCCTTTGCAGGAACTGGCAGCGAATCCATGAAGTTAAAGACAGCGGACTTCAAAAACTTTTTTTCAGCTATTGCTGCGAGCGAGGAAACATTGAGCGACGTCATATATACGTACCGAGGACATCATGCCATAGTCGTGCGTGTTCCTATATTTCAAAGCTCCAAAGCAAAGGGATCGCTCATAGCTGTGCTTTCCATCAACGATATCATCGAATCCGCGATTACATTTGATCCGACCAGCAGCGGCTATCAGGTATGGTGCATGAAGCAAGATGGTTATATTTTCTATGATGAAAATCCTGCTCAGATAGGAAAGAACTTATTTACGGATAAACTCTATAAGAATTATCCTGCGCTCATTGAATTTGGCGAAAGGATTAGCAAGGAGCCCTGGGGGGTTGGGCACTATCGCTTCACTGCTAAGGGTGGCAAGAGTACGGTGTTTAAAGTTGCGGCTTGGGATTCATTCACTCCTGCAGCTGATGCGCAATGGAAGGTGGTAATCGCTCACCAGTATGTAGCAGGGGTGGCTCCAAAGTAGGTTTTCAGTAATGCACTCCCAATATTGCCATTGCGCCAAAGCAGGGGTGAAACCCGCCCTTGTAAACTAAAGTATTAGGCACTCCGTTTACGGTTTGGCGTATATCATCGAACAAGAAAAGATCTTCCTGCACGTCCACGCCAAAGTAGAAGTATTTCTTCCATATGAATGATACGCCGGCGCCAAAGGTGGGCCCCCAGCCTATGCTGGTCACGCTTGTGTCAGTAGAACCAGTGTTACCTGGAAGCACTGACGCACGCACGCCCATGCCACCTTTGAGAAACGGTAGGATGCGAAATGTAGGAAAGTCGGTGAGGGCATCTGTTACAAGAAACCATTTTGTGTATACATTTGCCTGTGCGATATGGATGCGGCGGTCATTGTTGCGATTGGTGGCGTAGCGACCCTGCAGCTCTGTGGCAAAGTAATCGAATAAGTTCCAACCAAAGATAAAGCCAAAAGTGGGCTCAAAATCCCTGCCCACTTTTGTGCCATCTACCTGATCTGTGTCAAAAGATGCCTGCGTTACGCCGGCTTCAATAGCTAGGTAAGGTCCTGTGTTAAAGCCCTTCGGAGGTTTTGCATATACTGGCAGGGCAGTTGTTAGGAGGGTAGCGAAAAGCGTTATAGCAATAAGCAATCTCATTTCAGACACTTTTAGCATGTAGAAGGCAGGCTTGTAAATCTTGATGCCTTTTGCTATGGGACTCGCCCTTACTGAGGAATAAGTTATGGAGATTGTCTTAGCGACCAGAAACCAGGGCAAGGTGGCCGAGCTTAAAGCAATGCTGGCCTCAAAGGGCATAAATGTGACCTCGCTTGCCCAGCACCCCGAAATCTCTGACATCGAGGAAGATGGTAAGACCTTTTTGGAAAATGCCCGAAAGAAGGCGCATACGGTAGCAAAGTCTACTGGATGCATAACCTTGGCAGACGATTCGGGTCTTGTCGTAGAGGCGCTGGGGGGCGCTCCTGGAGTTAATTCTGCAAGATTCGCTGGAAAACAGGGCGACTATGCAGCCAACAACGAAAAGCTCCTTAAAGAGATGAAGGATGTGCCTGATGGCAAAAGGCAGGCAGCCTTTGTCTGCACCATGGTGCTGGCTCATCCCAAAGGCACAGAATGGCATGTAGATGGCCGGTGCGATGGCATAATAACACGCGAGTATCGTGGAGACGGCGGTTTTGGTTTTGATCCTTTATTTTATGTGCCGGAGGAGGGTGCCACTATGGCCGAGCTTCCCATGGAGAAAAAGAACGCAATCAGTCACCGAGGCAAGGCCCTTAAAAAGATATATGAAATATTGATTGATCTTTTAAGAAAAACAGAGAAATTGTAGCAATTCGCTCTTTAACATTCCATTTTCTATTCTCCATTTTCTATTTTCCAGAAAAATGGCCGACCCCAAAGATGGAAAATAGATAATTGAAAATGGAAAATAGAGGAAGAAAAATGGCCTCTCTTTCGGTCGGCCATTTTTCTTACGGGGCGTAGCTCAGCATGGCTTAGAGCGCCTGGTTTGGGACCAGGAAGTCGGAGGTTCGAATCCTCTCGCCCCGACAAAAGGAATACCGATGAATACTGAACACCCCAAGCAGCCCTCGAAATTCTTTTATTTTGTGGCGAGCATTCCAGTTGTCATCGGATTTATCGTCTTTGCTTTTTTTATCTTTCGTTTTGTTGAGCAGACCCTGAGTTCAACCGACTCTTATACGCGCCTCTTGGTGCCGGGCGTAGAGACCATAGAGCTTGCAGCGCCTGGTGACTATACGATTTTTTTCGAATACAAGAGCATGATTGATGATGCTGTCTATGTGGCACCCGAGGGCGCGATCTCCGGCATGCGCTGCACTTTGTACAATGAAAAAACAGGTGAGGAAGTGCCGGTCAAGCCATCCTCTTCGAGCATGCACTATTCCATAGGAAGCCGTGCGGGCACATCTCTTCTGGAGTTTACGATTCCAGAGGCAGGACGCTATCGCATTGAGACGACCTTGCCAGAACAAACATATCCAGGCCAGAAATTCGTAATTGCCATTGGCCAGGGATTCATGAAGGACTTGTTCAAGTCGATAGGGCTTGTTTTTACCCTCATGGGTATCTTGTTTTTTTCCATCATCCTATCCAGCGCAGGCATTATAATGGTCTATGTTCGTCGCAAACGCGCCAGACAACCTTAGCCAACCGTTCATCCTCACACAGGAGAAAATCATGCCCAATATCGTTCGCTGTGAATGGTGTTTGAACGATCCGATATACGTCCGCTACCATGATAAAGAATGGGGCGTGCCTGTGCATAACGATCAAAAGCTCTTTGAGTTCTTGGTGCTGGAAGGCGCGCAAGCAGGCTTAAGCTGGCTTACCATACTCAAAAGACGTGAAGGCTATAAAAAGGCATTTGCAAATTTTGATCCTGAAAAGGTAGCGCGCTTTACTCCCAAGAAGATCGAAACGCTTATCAAAAATCCAAGCATAATTCGCAACAGGGCCAAGATCGAGGCAGCGGTGAACAATGCAAAAGCCTTTCTCAAGGTGCAGGAGGAGTTTGGCTCATTTGATGCCTATTCCTGGCGATTCGTGGATGGTAAGAGGATCTCAAACAAATGGAAAAGACTCGAGCAGATTCCAGCCACATCAAAACATTCAGATGCCATGAGCAAAGATCTCAAAAAGCGGGGCTTTAAATTCGTAGGATCCACCATCATCTATGCCCACATGCAGGCCGTCGGCATGATGGGCGACCATCTCGTCAAATGCTTCCGCTACAAACAAATTTAGATCAATCTCTTTAATTTTTTATGTGCTCAGTCACGCCTTTTTTCTGCCTTCTCCAATGAGATAGGCAACAAGGGGGAGAACATCTTTTTGAACCACAAAGGACTGTGGGGCGCTATTTAATATCTCGTATTGTTTTTTTGTTGGCGAGCCATTTGACTTTAGCTCGAATGCACATTCATCATAATAAAAATCGATCTCTGATTTGGATTTATCCGCATAAAGATAGGCAGCTTCGATATTCTCCGACCAGCGACTCATCTGAGCTAGAAAAGCGCATTCATCCAAACTGAGCGATGGCACGTTTTCTTCAAAAAGCCTCCTTATATCATAGCCAATTGAAGCCCATACTCTGGCAATGAACGGGTCTATTGGATATATTTTTTTCTGTTTTGCAGGAGCAAATCTTTTTCTTTGTAGATCAAATCGGGGTAGAACGCGGATAGAAAAATGATCCTCTTGTATTTCCAAAAGGTTTCGAATTGTGTTAGCGCTTTGTATATCTGATCCCTTCTTGATCGATTCAAAACTCACGCGGCTGTTGAGCGTTTCGCATAGACGTCTTGCTACAGCAGCTAGTGAACGCTGTGGTGTTCTAAGCACAGACCAACTACCTAAAATCCAATCTACATAAATCCTCCACACTGCATCATCAATGCGCCCCTTGTTGCGGTATTCTCCGACTACACGAGGAAAACCACCGCAGAGGAGGTATTCATTCCACTGTTTTTTCCAGTCTATTACCTGATCATTCAACCAGGTTTGATTTACGTGCTTTATGTTTACGTTTTCAAAGGCAGCAGATTTATCTCCATAGAAGAAATCCATGTATTCGCGAAAACTCCATGGTCTTGCAAAAAGCATTTTGCCTTCGCCTTTTCTGCCAGGCAGACGTTCGCCACTTTCGAGCAAATGCCTAGCTTCGCTTCCAGTGCACCAAATTCTGCAGTTTGTTAGCTTTCCATCTGCATGTAGCGAGCGAAGCGCCAGATGCCATCCATCGACTGATTGAACTTCATCGAGCACTATTGTGGTTGCATCTCCAATCAACTCTAAAAGATGCTGGCGGAGATCGTTTTTATGCAGGATTGTCGAACAATCTGTATAGATTATCGTGTCAGAGTCTTTGAGTTGGTGAAGAAAGAGCTTTAAGGAGGAAGTCTTGCCTATTTGTCTTGGCCCATAAAGTAGCGATATCGAGCCAAATGGAGTGTTAAATAAACTCAATTCGATTGCTGATTTTTTATGTAAAGCTTCGAAACCCCATATTTGGATGGCCTCTTGAATCGCAGGTCCCTCCAATAACCCATTGATATTATTGATTAATATTTGATTGAGAAATATCCTCATTTGAATTGAGGATAATCACATTTTTTAGAAAGTCAAATTAATTTTGTGATTTCACACAACTTTCTGCAGGGGTATTGGGGTTTGACTCAACTGGGTGGGTCTGCACTGGTACAAGATATAGGAAATGCGCTTGGGGATCGAAATGATCCAGTTGGTGCGTTGCTAAGCTGGCAAGGACTGAAGGGACTCAGGCCAGAAGGATTCTCAGCTGATGATGAGAAAGCTGAGCGTAAACTTAAGAGTGCCGTTAAAAAAGGAATCGAAAGCTATTTTAAAGCGAACAAAGTGCCAAAACGAATGATCAAAGTATCTTATGAGCAAGGACTACGACTATCATATAATATACCAGCAGACATATCAGTAGCAGATCGCACTTTGGTGATATCTGCAATTAAGGCCCTATTTGAAGCCTCGGTATCACTTTTGGGCGAGGAAAATGAGCAGGGTTATCCAGTGCGCTATATAGGGCCTTATCGAATGGTTCTAATACCGGCTGGACTATTTGTAATGGGAGCAGCTCTCATCATTTGTGAAGTAAATTTGAGTACTTCTTAAATATTCGATCTTCCCATAAATGGGATGTTATGGTAGATAGTGTACATGAGAGTAAAAAAATACAGAAAAGTAGAGGATCGCATCAAACTCTCAGCAGGTGATGCGGTAAAGACAGCGCGCGAGATGTTAGAGATGTCTCAAGCAGAGCTTGCAAAGGCAGCAGGCATTAGACAATCACATCTGAGCGAAATAGAACATGGGAAAAGGTCCATGGGGTGCGTTGTTGCTGAAAAACTTGCTAGAGCACTCGATCTTCCGCCATCTCTAATCCTCTTTGCAGGCGAAACTCCCCGCGAAGGCGCTGATAAAGTTGACGTGCTTGTCATGAATATCATGCAGCACATAAAGGATGTTAGTAAATCCGGCAAACCTCTGAGCCTGACAGATGAGAAAGACATCATCTCAGATCTTAAGAAAATCCAGAAGGCTCTGGCTAGTTGAAACTTTTTCGTTACCGCTGCATCAAATCACTACACCTTCATTTTCTAACCCATTGAAATACAACAATTCCACTTTGGCATAAGGCATGCATTCTCTCCTCTTGCCCGTTGCCGTTACCTTTCTCGCGTGTCTCGCGTTTCTCGCCGGTCTCGCTATTTTGGGCTCGGGCACGGGCAAGGAAAAAAAGATGAAGATACAAAAAAGCGATGGAGACTTTAATTCCCTAGTTAAAGGCATTAAGAAACTGCATGAAAGCTTGTCAGCTAATGCTAACAGGGCCGTCAATACCTATCTAACACTGCGTAACTGGACCATAGGGTTTTATATTCACTCTTATGAGCAGAATGGTTCGGATCGTGCTCGCTACGGAGAAAGGCTCCTTAAATCCCTTGCCTCTCGCCTTGGTAAATTGAATATCCCCCGCACTAACCAACGAGAACTACGCAGATATCGCCAATTTTACTTGGTCTACCCTCAAATTGGGGAGCCGGTGACTCCCCGATTGAAGACCTATTTACCCAAGCAGTCTCACTTCATTAAAAAACGGGAGTCAGTGACTCCCAAATTCACGTCCCCCGTAAATCTCCTTTTAGAGCGCCTCTCCTTCACCCATTTCTCAGAACTTTTAAGTATAGACGATCCCCTAAAACGCGCATTCTATGAACATGAGTCTATTCAAGGCAATTGGTCTGTAAGAGAACTTAAACGTCAGATAGCCTCTCTTTATTTTGAACGAACAGGGCTTTCCAAGAATAAGAAAAAGCTTGCTGCACTAACCCGCGCAAAACATTCTGATGATTCTGTTCAACTAACCATTCGCGATCCTTATGTTTTTGAGTTTCTGGGATTAAGATCAAAAGAAGTCATGGGCGAGAGCCACCTTGAAGATGCCTTGCTCGATAAGCTTCAGGAATTTCTTCTCGAATTGGGGCATGGATTTTGTTTTGAGGCAAGACAAAAGCGGATCAATATTGGCGGAGAGTATTACTTTGTCGATTTGCTCTTTTACCACCGCATTCTCAAATGTCATATATTGATTGAGTTGAAAGTGGATGACTTTAAGCACGAATACCTGGGCCAATTAAACACTTATCTCAGTTACTATCGCAAGAATGAAATCGTGGATGGTGACAATCCACCAGTGGGGATTCTCTTGTGTACAAAGAAAAATCGTGCCTTGGTGGAATATGCTCTGGCCGATATGAGTAATAAACTTTTTGTATCGAAATACAGTGTAGAGCTCCCTTCCAAGAAAGAGATCCAGAAATTCATGGAAGAAGAGTTAAAAGAGCAGAGCTAATTTCGTCACCCCTGCATCAAATCGCTACACCCCCTCTCTTCTAACCCATTGAAATACAACAACTCCACTTTGGCATAAGGCATGCATTTACTAATCGCGTCCGCTTTCGCGCACGCATCCGCTACCGACCACTTATCGGTAGCGGGCACGGACGCGGATGCGGAAGCGGAAAGAGATCACAACCTACAAAAGGAGGTTTTTATGCGCTTCAAAATACTACGAAACAAGAAGGGGCAGTCTGCTACGGAGTACATGCTTATCATTGCAGTGGTGGTGCTGGGGCTCGTGTCTGCAGCCAGCCACTTCATTCCAGTGTTTAACTCTGCTGTGGCAGATCTTGCCACAAATGTAAGTGGGTGGCTTTCAACGAACCAACAGATGTCAAATTCCGGCGGGTGATAATTCTATGAAATTAATTTTCAAGAATATTGGCGGTAGCGCTGCAGTGGAATTCACACTCATATTGCCTTTTGCAGCGCTAGTTTTGATCTCAGTCTTTGCCATGTCCTTTCTTGGGATAAGGGGCATCGTTGCACAGCTTGCAAGCATGCAAGCAGCGCGTGTGGCAAGCACGTTTCAGGAAGAGAATTTAATACAAGGCCAAATATATGCAGCCTTGCCACCACAATTGTTTCGCGACGGCAGCTTTGAAATCAAAGGCAACGAAGAGAATGCTATGCTTGAGCTGAGCGCATTTTCCAACTCAGCATTGAGTGGAATTTCGACGAGCATGTCCGCTCTTAAGCGCACAAGCCCCGTAACTCCGGCCCTACCTCCAAACTTGGGCAACGCCGTACTGCAAGGCGGTGATACGCCATCGTCATATTGCAGAGACGGTGAAGGATATAATGTATGCGATTGATTCGAACAGATAACCAAAGAGGCAGCATAACAGTGCTTTTGTTCGCAGCCATTCCCCTTATGGCCGCAGCGCTGCTTCTCGTAATCGACATGGGCCGCATCGCAGTGACCAGGGCAAGGCTTCAGGCAGCAGTGGATAGGGCTGCATATGCAGGTGCCGCGTCTCTCGCGCACAGCCTAAACACCATGGCAGCCGAGAACTGGAACATTCATAAGGCGTTTAGGGATCTCAGAGCGGAATTTGCACAAGACACGCAAAAGGACCGCGAAACAGCACAACAGCACATAGGCGAATACGAGGCAAAGCGCGATAAAGCCTTCTCGAACATAGAGGCAACGCTTCTTGCCATGGGCGATCGCGCTAAAGAGGCGGCGGCAGATACGCTCTTTTCAAACACTTCCGATCTCGAGACCGAAATAGAGGATCTGAGTGTCAGAGGAGATATCGATCTTGCGGATGATGCTAAGCCCGAAGAACAGGAAGAAAGCCTTGATTACGGTTACGTCACCGGCGGTGGGTCGTTCTTGGATCCGGAGAAGGTGAAAGAGGAATCATATGACGCGTTCAAATATCGCATCAAGCGCACGGATCCAAACGTGTCGTTAGGCATATACGCAACATCAGAAGTAACGCCGCTCATGCTGGGAGTATTGGCAGAAGATCCGGTCGAGGTGCACGCAGCATCTGCGGCAGAGGCCTTTGGCGGCTCGCTTGAGGAATTTGCACAAAAGGAGACGGACGATCTTGATGAAGCAGAGGAGGAAACATTCGATGAAGGTTATGATGCGCTATATCGTTCGGCAATTATCCCATGGGGCAGTTGGTAATAAAAGAGGTTCGGCATGCATAGAGTTTGCAGCCTTGGTGCCGGTTTGCGCCCTTTTTATCCTGATCATCTTCCAGTTTGCGTCGCTTTTCTCAGATGCAGTCAAAGATGTGGCAGACGCAAATGCAAAAGCGCAGAGAGCTCTTAGGGAATGGGAAATGATAAACGCCGAACACGGTTTTGCAAGGCCGTGCATTGAGAATATGCAGAGCACCCTGTTTAGCTCAAATAGCCGCGCTCATAGAATAGGCGCGGGAGAATTTTCATATGAATTCACAGCCCCGCAGGAGGTGCGAGTTGTCTCTTCAGAAATTTGCGTTCCTTAAACAGGCGTTTGTGAAAAAACCACTTCTTGTTGCCGTGGTGTCTGCAATCGCTGCTGCGCTTTTTGCCTCTGGATATCTATCAAGAAAAGAGGCCCAGCTTTTGTCTATATCCCAGCCTGTAAAGGTTGCTGTTGCAGGTCGTGATATTGAGCCTGGAGAGTTGCTCGACAAGAGCATGCTCTCCCTTATGGACGTGCCAAGAAAGTTTGCCCTGCCAAATGCCATAAATGATCTCACAAATGCGTCGGGCAGAATCGCGATGGTGCCCATAAGATCGGGGTCGCAGATAAGCAGCGCAACAGCACGCCTTCCTGCGCTGGCCAAAGGACTTTCAGGAGTAGTTCCAATAGGCCGCAGGGCTTTTTCCGTTGGGATCGATCGCGCATCAGGCGTAGCCGGACTTTTGCGGCCGAACGATTCTGTGGATGTGATTGCGACGTTTGATCTTGGAAACGAGGCATCTGTAAAAAGAACTACGCTTACCATAGTACAGGATGCATTGGTGCTGGCTGTGGGAACAAGGCTCGCCGGCGCTCCAGAGGAAGACAGCACAAATAGATCAAAGACTGGTATCTTTTCCAGCGCTCGCCAAAATCCCCTTGGCAATGATCTCATGGTCACCCTTGCTGTTACTCCGACCGAGTCGCAAAAGCTCGCGTTTGCGCAGAGCGCAGGAGAGTTGTCAATTTCTCTTAAATCATTTGCAGAAGTTGGAAGCACCTATGAGAACGAGCCCACTACTATTGGAAACATCGCAGGCGAAGACGAAAGTATTTTGCCATTTAAAAAGAGCTTTAGGGAATATCGCGGCAGGAGGTAAGTGATGCGATCAGAGAAAGATATGAAGGTAAGAGATGTCATTGCGAGGAGCGTTAAGCGACGAAGCAATCTCCAGCGGACACGTTTGCTGAGGGGATTGCTTCGCTTCGCTCGCAATGACATCCATTTTCTAATTATTCTTATGGCAGCGATTTTAATTTTACCAGCAACACATGCCCAAGCAAGTGTAGAAACAAAGATGCTCATGAAGGGACAGTCCTTAACCATTCCTCTTGAATACGAGGTTGGCGATGTGGCTGTAACGGATCCCGGCGTGTGCGATTATCTTGTGGGTCAAGGCCGCCGCTCCATCTATCTAAATGCGCGAGGTGGGGGCGAGACCACAATAACGCTGTGGAATGCGCAGGGTGAGAAACGCGATGAGTTCGCAGTGCGCGTTGTGACAACCACATTGAAAGAGGCGCTTGAGAGCGTGCAAGGTTCGTTGGGCAGCTTAGATGGTATAAATGTGGAAGTGCATGGAGGCAAAGTTGAAATCTCTGGGGCGGTCGCGGATCCTGAAGATTATCGAATGATAGAAGCCATTTCGAGATCAGACCACAGGGTAAAAAGTTACGTGCGTCTCACCCGTGACGTCATAGACAAGGTGGCAGATGCTGTGCGCGATGCCATCGACGTGCCAGGCGTTTTAGTAAAAGCAGTGCGCGACCGTATTGTTTTGCAAGGAGTGGTGTTCAGCGCAGCCGACAAAAAGCGCGCAAATGAGATAGCAACGCTATATACGCCTGACGTGCTCGATCTCATAGAGGTGAAGGAGACCGGCCGCAGCGCAGGCCAAGGTAGCCTCATCGAGCTCGAATTTCACATGATGGAAATCAAAAAATCCGCCCTAAGGCAGTTGGCATTTGATTGGGCACCGGGTGCGTTTCCAGCCAGCAAAGGCGGCAGCGAAATAGTAGGCGCGGGCATCTTGTCATCGATCGGCGATCTGGGTCGTTCCTTATTGGGATTGGTCCTCAACTTCATTCCAAAATTAAGATTTATTCGCGAAAGCGGCGAGGGCCGCGTGCTTGAAAATCCATCCATAGTTGTAAAGAGCGGAGAGGATGCAAAGATCTTTAGCGGCACAGAGGTGCCTTATTATGCTGGAGAAAAGGTTCAGTTTAAAAAGATGGGCATCGATATCACGGCAAATCCAATCGAGGTATCAGGCGGAGTCGATCTCAAGCTCACTGCAACCCTTTCTGCACCTTCATCGGATATCCGCGGCGCAATCGACACGAATACGGTTACGACTACGGCCATATGCCCGTTTGGCCAAAGCGTGATTCTTAGCGGCATAGTGCGCAACGGCGATGTGAAGATGCGAAACCGCGTACCTCAGGGCATAGACATATCGTCTGCGATCTTTACGCTCTTTTTATCAAAGGACTTTCAATCAAACCGATCCGAGTTCGTCATATTCGTAACGCCAAAGCTCGTGCATAACCCCACTCCAGCCGAAGCCGAGCTCAGAGCGTTTCTAGCAACAGAAGAGGCCATGATAAAGGATCGCTCAAAAAAAGAACTCAAAGCCTATATGGAGAAGAAAGGCTTGGTTACTGATAAAAAACCAAAAGATAAGAAGTTCAGAAGAGGAAAGTGGTGATGAGCCGTTTATTTGCAACGATCGATGTTAACGACAGTGACAATGCGAGCATAGCCGCTTTGCAAGCAGCATCAGAGCTATCATCAAGAGGAATTAACGTTCTCATCATAGAGTCCTTAGGAGCTAAGGGGACAAATGGAAATGTAAGGTTCCTTTCAGATTTAAAATCACATATAAATGGTATGGATGCAAAATCGTTGCGTGGCTATTTGGCATCAGGAAGCGCGCGCATCGGAAGGATGATGTTGGACGATGGCCTGTTTGACTCTCAATATTTTCATAGCCTGTCTTTGGCTTATGAACTCATCATCTCTGTGGATCGTGCCAAGGATTTGTTGGATTTGGAAATAAGCGCTGTGGCAAACCTTAGGCGTCATGCTTCAGATATGCCCGCCCTTTTCTCTGTTAAAGCATCTGAAGATGGCGATATCTCTTATGCAGGGCGCAATATAAAAAAGTTGTTGGAAGACGAGAGAGCGCCAAGACCTGCTGGCTTTGTAATTTCTCCGCATGATCTTTCTGTTGCATCACATCTGTCGCGCAAATGGAAAATCGCTTCATGGGGCGATTTGGCTGGTGCTAAACATCTGGCTGACAAAATTCTAAAAAGAGCAGTGTTGTCAAAGATTCATTCCAAAAAATGCGATCATGTTGAAGCAGAGCAAAAAGACGATCGGCTAACAGGCCTTGTCAGAGATGCGCTTGGAATCCTTAGGGAGGACAGCGACTTTAAGGCCATGGATAAGCCGAAAAGAGATAAGGTTGGGCGATGCGCCCGCAGGATAGTGGGTGCTTTTTCACACGAACAGATTAAAGACATAGAGCCTGAAAAAATAGTTTCAAAAGTTGTGGATGAGGCATGTGGATTTGGACCCATAGATCATTTACTTGCTGAATCGGATATTACCGAGATCATGGTTTGTGGGCCAGAGAACATATACATCGAGCGAGGAGGCAGGATCGAGCGCGCATCAGGAAGTTTTTATGATGATGAACATCTGATGGCAGTAATAGAGAGAATGCTTATGCCGGCAGGCCGCCGCATTGACGAGGCAACGCCTTTTGCAGATGCAAGGCTCACAGACGGATCAAGAGTTCACGCCATCATACCGCCGCTGGCGATCGATGGGCCACACCTAACGGTGCGCAGGTTCTTACGCACTATCAGCAAGATGGACGAAGCTGTGGAATGCAAGATGCTTTCTATAGAGGCAGCGTGCTTTCTGTCTTCGTGCGTGCGCTCGCGCATATCCATCGTAGTCTCAGGCGGCACAGGCGCTGGAAAGACAACCCTTCTAAACGTGCTTGCATCGCAGATCGATCATGCAGAGCGCATAATCACCATAGAGGATGCAGCAGAGCTTAAGATTAACTTGCCGCACGTGGTTAGATTAGAAGCAAGACCTTGCAATATCGAAGGCGTGGGTCAGGTAACAATACGCGATCTTGTAAGAAACGCTCTTAGGATGAGGCCTGATCGCATAGTGGTAGGCGAGTGCCGCGGCGCAGAGGCGCTGGATATGCTTCAGGCCATGAACACGGGCCATGAGGGATCCCTTACCACGGTTCATGCAAACTCTTCGCGAGATGCTTTGGCGCGCCTTGAAACCATGGTGCTCATGGCGGATTTGGCTCTGCCTCTTCGTGCCATTCGCGAGCAAGTATCCAGGGCTGTTGATCTTATCGTTCAGGTATCGCGCATGGAGGATGGCAGCAGAAGGGTCGTGGAGATAGCAGAAGTCACAGGCATGGAGGGCGATGTGATAAGCATGCAGACCTTGGCGCAATTAGGGGATGGCGGCGTTTTGGAAATGACCGGCCTTAAACCTTGCTTTGTCATTGCGAACGACCAGCGGGAGCGAAGCAATCTCCAAAAGTTATTTTAGAAGAGCATATGAGATAATGTATGTACTCTATTATTTTTAAATTCCTTTTCCTCTTCTGCTGCACGGTCGCTGCATATGCAGCTCTTAATTTTGTTACAAGCAGGTCATCTCGCCTGAAACTGTTTTATCAGAAGAAACGAGAAACGATTACCAGTTTGATCAATCGCTTATGGCGCACCAGGAGAACATCTCGCGCAGACGCTAAGCTTCCAGATGCATTGGCGCTAATGCGCAGCGCGCTCAAAGCAGGGCTATCCATGCCCCAGGCAATAGATATGGCCGGCAAAGAGTTGGGAGGCGTGCTGGGTGAGGAGATGTCGCGCGCCAGTTCTCAAATAAAATTAGGTAACACAGTTGACGAGGCGCTATCCTCACTTGAGGCCAGAGTGCCAAGCGAGGACATCGCGCTATTTGTAAGATCAATAGAAGTGCTAAGGCGCACAGGCGGCAATTTGGTCGAGAGCTTTGATACGCTCATCGAAACCATCGATGAGCGCAAGAGGGTCGCAGACAAGGTGCGCTCGCTCACCGCGCAGGGAGTAACGCAAGCGATCACGCTCCTTGCCCTTCCATGGTTTATGGCATTAGCGCTTCACCTTCTTGCACCTGATTTTATCGAACCTCTGTTTTCAACAAGCACAGGCAAAAAATTACTCCTCTTTGCCCTATTCTTAGAGCTCCTCGGCGCCCTATGGCTTAAGAAGATCGTGAGGATAAGGGTGTGAGGAAAGGCATAACTGAAAATATTATTGAAAGGGTACACATATTTGTGTATATTTGATATGAAGAAAAGGGATCTCGAGAAAAGACTCAGAAAATATAGATGGTGGTTCTTAAGATCGGGTGGAAAGCACGATGTATGGACAAACGGAGAAATCGAAGAATATGTCCCACGGCACAGTGAAATTGGGGAAGGGCTTGCGAAGAAGATATTAAAGAAAGTCAGTGAAAATCCAGGTGAGTGAAAGGAGCAAAGACTATGTTTCGAGGCCGAGTTTATAAGGAAGGCAAATTGTGGATAATTGAGGTTCCGGACCTTGATCTTATGACCCAAGGGCAAACAAAAGATGATGCCTATGATATGCTCGTAGATCTCTTAAAGACAGCAGCTAACCGAAAGAATTTTAAAGCAGATATTGCCAAACACAGAAATAATACTTTTTTGCTTCGCGGAAGGGACGAACAGAGCGAAAAGGATTTGATTGCGATACTTCTCAAACGTCAACGCGCAAGAGCTGAACTCAGCCAGAATGATATGGCAAGACTATTAAAAGCTAAGTCTAAAAACGCCTATGCCAGGTATGAACATGCAGAAACGGTTCCTAGCCTTTTTATGATAGAGAAAATGTTAAGGGTAATGGGGCTCACTTTTGAAATGCGCATCCGCAGCAGAGATATGGATGATGAATCAACGGTGGGATGATAAGAAAATACGTCAAAATCAATTTTGGAGTTCAGAGGCGGACGACGCGCTTTAGGAAGATGTATAAAGCTATGATGCCTACGGCTATGGCGATGCTCCAGCCGACTTTGCCAACAAAGTATGGGTAAACCGCGAGCGCCAAACCAATAGCCATGGCAAGGTAATCGGGCCGCTTCTTGCCGTACATTAAAAACCCCACGCCAACGAGGCTTATGAATACATCCCAGTACAGCAGTCCAGTTGCGATGAGCAGCATGTTTCCTTATTACCAAAAATGACACACAAGGAAAACCAATTAGAGATCGATTGCTGTTGGTATGCTGAACTACCGTTCATCTCAACGCTGTCGACACTTTTTGTTATGGACGGGTTGTTGGAGATGTCTCACTCGCTACGGCTCTTCGGCTCACACGCCGCCTCATCGCCTGCTCATCCGGCGCTGTTGCATAAGAGGCTTAGATCACAGCGCCTCCTGATGCCGCTCGCGAAACATCTCCAACAACCCGTTACCAACGGCAGGGCTCGTTGCTTAATTAGCTGGGAGGGCTGGTTTCGGTTCATCACCGGGACGCGGCAGGGTCCACATCCAGCGAGACCGCGAAAGGGGAGCCGCTGGAGGTGCTAGAACCGAAACCAGCCCTCCCAGCTAATTAAATTGAAATCTTTGAAATTAGAAATTAGAAATTGGATAAAAAAATAGCCCCGCTGATCAGCGGAGCTATTTTTTGGTGGAGGCGGGGAGACATGTGATCCGCAATTTTCATTGCGGCATGGACTATCTCTTCATCCCTTTAACAGGGAGCCCAGCGTATTATAGAAGGTTTAGATTTATCGTTTTCCGATAGTACCTTCTATCATTACAGTCTCTGCAGGGCTTTCACCCCTCAGGATCGCCCGCCTTGCGGGAACGACGCAAGGGTAGGGTTTCCCTGATGTAAGCCGGGTTTTTCATCGGGAGTTACCTCCCGAGGCGACCTTTGATCGCACTCCCGTCCGCGAAGATTTTATGTGCGCTTCTACATGCTTATTCCTTGTATTTAGTTTCGCTTAACCGAGCTCCCAAGGAAAGAATTTCGCTTAAGCTATCCCTGCTGGGTCTTGCTCTTTCGTGCCAGGGAGAACTTGAGAGAGCAAAGCCCGCTAGCGGCGTCTTCCGGATTAGCGGGCGTCATCCGGTTGACGTGCTACCTATAGTTAGGCAGCAAGAGCCATAGGCTCGGCACTTAATGGTTTTGCCAATAGTTTATCGACTTACTGACAGGTCGGCATGCCGCGCATACTCCATCGTCCACGTCGAAATCTCTTCGCCCCCCGAGCGCTCACCAGCTGGCTGATGAGTGTTCGGGGGGCGCCACCATATTCAATTATCAAAGAACCGCTACATCTATATTATACCACAAAAGCGAGAAAGGCGAGACATGCGAGAAAAGCGAGAAACGTAGAGGGGTTACGTTGCTTGCATCTACGTATGTTTCCGCTTCATCGCCTTTGATAGTTCTCTCTTTGATTCTCGTGCCTTTATTGCTGCCCTCTTATCATATTTGCGCTTGCCGTGCGCAACCCCTAATTCCACCTTTGCCCTGCCTTTCTTGAAGTAGATCATGGTGGGCACGAGCGTATATCCACGCTCCTTTAGCTTTGTGGTAAGCTTTATGATCTGGGCTTTATGCATCAAAAGCTTTCGCGCTCTTTTTGGTTCGTGATTTGCATATGAGGCTGGCGCATACTGGGCAATGTGCGCATGCAACAGCCATACTTCTGCATTCTTAATTATCGCAAAAGAGTCAGATAAAGATGCCTTTCCATCCCTTAGGCTCTTCACCTCGCTGCCTTCAAGCACAAGGCCGGCCTCGAACTTGTCTTCAATATGATAGTCAAAGAATGCCTTCTTGTTCTTTGCAATTATCTTTATGTCTGTTGGTATTTTCTTTTTCATAGGCGCTTTAATATATTTTAAAGTTTGCCTCTAGAACGAATTACGAAAAACGAACTACGAAAAAGCGCGTAGCGCTTTTTTAGGGGGCAGGTGCTTGTTTAAGGGAAGCGGATTCATTTTTCTTCTGTATATATCCACCGCTTATTATGAACTTGAAGGCTTCGTCTGTGGTTATATCTACTGCTCTGGTCTCTTCAGCAGGAGTCATTATCAAAAAACCGGATGTGGGGTTTGGGGTTGTGGGTATAAATATTGTGACCCACTCTCTATCATCCACGTTTAGGATATGCTTGCCTGGGCTCTTTGTTACAAAACCCAAAACCCAGCTTCCCTTCCTGGGATACTCCACAACTACCACGCTTTTAAACTGCTGATCTTTATCTGAGATGAATGTGCCCATGAACTGTTTCATGGCATTGTATATTCCAGCTCCAATAGGTATTTTGGATATGATGCGGTCACCCAGTTGCACAAACTTTCGCCCTACATATAGGCGGGTGAACACTCCGATGGCGAGGATCAGTAAGATTGTAATTATGAAGCCAAACCCTGGTATGTCTATTCCAAATAACATGCTTGGCTGGATGCGCTTGGGCAACAGAGAGATCACAAGCTGGTCAACCGACACTATGAAAAATTTTAATATTAGAAGCGTGATTACCAAAGGCAGAAGCACTGCCAAGCCTGCGAGAAAATATTTTTTGAAGATGTTTTTCATAATAAACCGATTGTCATCGCGAGCCCGCTAACAGCGGGCGTGGCGATCTCCATTACTCACGGAGATTGCTTCGTCGTCCCGCAAAACGGGACTCCTCGCAATGACATTAAGTCTTTTACAGTGATTTCAGTATATTTCCGCCCACTACCACATGATGCACATGGTGCGGCTCTGTATTTGTCACAAGCCTTGCATACAGGGCGTCTTTGCCTTCGCCTTCGCTCCAGGACGGTGATTCTACTATAATAAAGTCTGCTTTCTTTCCCTCTTCTAGAGTTCCTGTGATGTGATCAACTCCCAAAGCGCGTGCGCCGCCGACTGTGGCCATGCGAACCGCTTCGCACGCAGACGGAGGCTGTGTTGTTTCAGGTTGAATTGCCACGCGCATCTCATTCCACATGTTAAAACCCATCCTGCCTATCCAGCACTCTGTTCCAAGTCCGATAGGTATGCTGTGTTCATGAAGCTTTGCATATGGAAAAGTGCCGTTCTTCATGAGCCTGTTGTATGTGGGGCACCACACAACCTTTGCCAAGTGGCGAGCCAGGAGAGGAAAGTCTTTTGCAGAAAGATGCAGGCCGCCTATGATGGTAGTTGGCGCTTCAAAAAAGGATATCTCAGCCAGATAGGTTACTGGTGTCATCCTTTGGGCTGGAGGTAGCTCCTGCCAGCCTAGGTTCGGAAAGATTTCAGTAGCTATTGGACCCTGTGAATCAAAGAAAAATTCCATTTCAGCAAACGTCTCAGCAGCATGAATCATTAAAGGAATCGATGCATCCCGCGCATGCTGGCTTATGATCTTGAGCAAATTGCGCGAGAGCAAGTATGGCGCATATGGCCCCAACCCCACCTGTATGCGGCTGTGTGAGATATCAGTGTATTTTTCTAAAAGCGCCAATGCCACTTCAAACTTTTGCTGGGCTGCCTCGCCTCGTCCGGCCAGCACTTCAGGAAATACAACTGCACGAAGGCCAATTTCTCGCAATAGTTTGAACGTGCCCTCAAAATTGGTCATGTCGCCAACACACGTTACGCCGGTTTCAATGAGGCGGTTGATTCCTCTTTGTATGCCTTCGATGGTCTGCTCAGGCGAGGCATCATGCCTAAAATCAATGGTGTCGAGCAGGTTCTGAATAAAATCCCCTGGCTCCTCAGTAGGTGTCTCGTCAGGTGTTGGAAATGTCTGCGGATTATAAAAAGATACCAGGTCAAGATGGCAGTGGGCATTTATGAGCCCTGGCATGAGCACGCCCTTTGGATAGGACCTTACCTCCGCCTGAGGAAATTTTTTCTGAAGGTCCTGGCTGGTTCCAAATGCGTGTATGCGCCCAAGCTCAACTGCAATGGCCCCGTCTCTAATCACAGGGCTGTCTTGCGTCATGGGCAGGGCAAAGGATGCTGTAATGATTTCCATAAGTTAGGCACCTATGTGGTTTTGGTTTGGATACTAACTGCTAAATGTAGCAGAACACCATGCCAGGAGCAATGAAAAGTGCTATCTATGCATTTGCGCGCATTTTTCGCACTGCCATGCCGCAGTTGGAGCCTATCTCGTTTTCGCGCACATCGCCGATAGAGAGGATCACATCAAAGCCCCTTTGCATAAGATCATCACACAGGTTCTTGGCCTCATCCGGCGCATTGGGTGGAAGAGCTGTATCCATGCCGGATTCTTCTGAGCGCATGGTGGGGTTGAGAGGAGTTATCTTTATACAGGTACAGGCAGGATCAAACAGATCTGAGATCACGATAGGATCAACAGCAATGCCCTTTGTGAGCGCAAAGTTGAGCGATATCTTTCTGCCTCCTTTTTGATAAAAGGACGAAGCGTAATTGCTAAGCTCCTCAAGGCTCATCTTCTTAACAGGCATAAGCCTGTCGCGCGCAGCCTCGTCAGTGGAGTTGGCTGAGAGCTGAAGCTGAAAGGGTCTATGATCATATATATCATGCCGTATTTCCCTAAGCCTTTCAAACCAGCCGTTGGCCTTTGCCGGAGCTGATGTGGCAATGCACGGGATAAGCCCTGGCGCGCCATAACGATCTGGCAGATCCCCAAGCACATCAAGGACCGCAGGGTTGAGTGATGGCTCTCCCATTCTGGCAAACTGGATCTTAAATTTTTCTGCAGAGGCAAGTCTGTGTGGCCCATGCTTTTCAACCACAGCATCAATTTGTGCTAAAATCTCTTCTGCCTTCAGATCGCCCGCGTAGTCGCCGCCGGCATCGCACATGGGGCAAGCTATGGGGCATCCGAACTGGGTAGAAACTATTATCACCCATTTTTTATCTATGGGCAGGCTTGGGTCGCGGGCATCCACAAACTCTGCCATGAACATGTCGTCGTCTCTGAACCTGGCAACGTAAACTTCAGCCAAGCTCGGATCACCCTGTTTTGATATGATTTTCATTTAAACTCACTTTAAATTCCAAATTCCAAGCAACCACTGCTGTCGCGTTAGAACTGCTTGTTTTTCATGGATGTCATTGCGAGCAAAGCGAAGCAATCCCCTTATAACCTGTGTTTGCGGGAGATTGCTTCGTCGCTAAACGCTCCTCGCAATGACACCTAGTCATGAGAAAAATGAATTCTTATATTTCAACCAGTTAACACCTCTAACGCGACAGCAGTGCCAATTTCGTATTTGTGGTGAAACCCTAAGTCACCCATCTTTTCCTTTTATAAATCCAATTTGCTTAGGTTTTACTGGTTGCAGGGGGACCCTTCGACTCCGCGTCCTTCCAGGCGCTTCGCTCAGGGTGAGGGGGCGGAAAGCAGCCCGCCCCCTCAGCTTTCTTATTGCATCAAATAAAGAGCAGATCGCTTTGTCGTGGGTGGCAACTGTTTTTTCTAACTCTTCAAAACATCTTTGAGGTTCCAATTTGGAACCTCAAGATTGTAAGCGCTTGAAATTACAAATATTATGGTGAATATGCACTGAACTGGTCACAATTTGTGACCACATCCTCCTTCTCAAGAATTCCACACTGACCAGAATCGATACAGTCTGTACAGATTCTGTACAGTTGTCATAATTGAATCCTCTATTTTTCGAGGAGTTGTGAATCACGCAAATATGGAAACTACCAATAGGAAGCTGATTCCTACTGGTAATTATGCATACCATTAGCAATCAGCTTTCTACTGGTGAATGAAACTAGGGAACCGCTTCTACCCCCACCAACCTGCTGAAATCACATGCAAATAAAACGCGAGTTGAAATTTATGATTTACGCCTGTTCACCTTGCTGAACAAAGAGCAAAATCTAATCTACCAGTAGGAAGCCGGTTGTTATTTAATCTCCATACATATCGAGCCCCTGCCCATACGGGTTGTTCGGGCTGTCCAGCCTGTATGGACTTCCAGCGCCATAGGGGTTGTTGATGCTGTCCGGCGAATACGGGCTGCCGTATCGTCCATAAGGGTTTGAAGTAGAGTCAGCGTCATACGGGTTGTTGCTAAGCCTGCCTCGGTAGTTGCCATCGTTGTCGTAGAGCTTGGGTGCGTCAGTTGCGTAAGGGTTGTTTACCGACTCGTTGCTGTAGGGACTTCCGTATTTGCCGTACGGATTGTTTATGCTGTCCGAGCGATACGGGCTGCCCGCGCCGTAGGGGTTGCTCGTCGAATCCGTCTGATATGGATTAGCACTGTATTTGCCGATATGTGTCTGCCCATAAGCCTCGATTGATAAGAGCACGACCGCCGCGAGGCAAATAGCTATAGAGATTATCTTGTTCATAACAACCCCCCTTTCCTTGTCTTAAGTGTAAGGCAGTGGTGTGACAGGCAGGGCCATGAGATCAGGCAGGGCCAGAAAAGTTATGGTGACCTTAGATGACGCACTACTGGGGTATGATTCTAGCAGGAGGTGATAATGCCTAGACTATGGCTGAAAGGCTATAAGGGTGCTTTTCTGGACGTGAGACCGGTGAGTCGATTTGAGGGTTATGGTCTGAGCGTTCAGCTTCGGATTAAACCCTCGCGCGGGTGTTCGGGCTTTGTGGTCCACGAGGAATACTTATGGGCGGATGGAGAGACATTACTGGACGTCATAAGAAGGTTCATTATAGAGGGAAACCTTACGATCCCAGGTCGTCCTAGTGTTTCCGGCGTGCAGTTCAGGCTTCAATACAGAAACGATGATATCTCCATCCTAAAAGTCAGCTGTCGCAAAAATGAGAATCATGCTGAATTTAGTATGGAGTTTCCCACGCGCGACGCCTGGCGCTTTATCATACGGCTGCTTAACGTGTGCGAATGCGTGGTTGCGTCTGGATAACGTATCTGAAGATAAAAAAGTGCGAAGTTTGGCTAAGCAGGCATGGCTTGCAGATATAATTGCTATATTTTATTATCAGAGCCCATTCGGGCCAGGGGAGGTGATCGAGATGACTGTCTATTCTCATAGCAGACTTTCTACGTACGAAAATTGCCCGTTGCAATACAAGTACAAGTATATCGATCGCATAAAGCGCGAAGAGGACTCAATCGAGGCTTTCATGGGAAAGCGCTTTCATGAAGTTATGGAGAAGCTCTACGCCGAGCGCTCCTTCCGCGACAACACCGCAGAAGATCTAAAGGCCCTCTTCAACGATCTCTGGGACAGAAACTTCGGCGAGCATGTCTTTGTAATCCGGACGGACCGCACGGCCGAAGATTATCGTCGGATAGGCCTTGATGCGATCGAGAAATACTACGATCGGTACGCGCCGTTTGATCAGGGAAAGAACCTTGGAATAGAGAAACAGCTCATGATCGGTCTGGACAACAACCAGACCCATCGGGTCAGGGGGTATCTAGACAGGATAGTGGAGAAAGAGGACGGCTTCTACGAGATACACGATTATAAAACTTCCGGCACGCTTCCTCTGCAAGAATATCTTGATCGCGATCGCCAGCTTGCCCTGTACGAGATCGGACTCAGGCAGGCCTGGCCGGATGTGAAGAAAGCCGATCTTGTCTGGCACTACGTTGTCTTCGATAAAGAAATGCGCTCTTCTAGAACTGCTGAGCAGCTCGAGGATGTCAAAAAGAGCACAATAGCTCTGATAGACCAAATCGAGGCTGCCGACAAATTCCCACCGAAAGAGAGTGGCCTTTGCAGCTATTGCGCATATCAGGATATATGCCCGCTCTTCGCACACAAGTTTCGCATCGACGTGCTCCCTAAGGACGAGTACAGGAATGAAGAGGGTGTTGACCTTGTGAACAGGCTCACTGTAATCGACAGGAAGAAAAAGGAGCTGGAAGCCGAGTTGCACGTTCTGGCCGAGGACCAGACGGCGATAACAGAGGCTGCTATACAGTGGGCCATGAAAAAGGGTTACGATCGTGTCTTTGGCGCCAGCCGGACACTCAACATACACGACGACATTGCGCTGGACTATCCCCACTCGAAAGACCCTTATCGCGACGAGTTCGAGGCTGGTCTTCATGCTCTGGGAATTTGGGACGATCTTGTGAGGCTAAACGGCCCGGTGTTCAAATCTTATGCGAAGAAACACAGCTGGCTGGTAGAGGTGCCAAAGCCTCTTGCGGATATGGTAAAGGTGAAGGCTACGAAGAGCACGCGGCTGGTCAGGCGCAAAAACGTCGACGAGGATGAAGAAGAGGAGAATCTCGTGATGTGATCTTGCAGTTTGTATTCGTTTAGGATTTCGTGTTTTTAACTTAGGATTTGCTTCATCATACGGAGGTACTGATGCCCAGGGGAGATCAGATATCAAGGCAGTGGCAGATATTGCAAATACTTGAGGCAAGACGAATGGGGGTATCGGTGCCCGAGCTTGCGTCTGAGTTAGAGAGCAACGTCCGCACAATATATCGCGACATGGAAGCACTGGAACATGCAGGCTTTCCGCTTTATTCCGAAAAAGAAGAAGGCGCTGAGCGATGGTTATTCGTCGAGGGCTATCGTTCGAAAATGCCCATACCTTTTACGCTCACCGAGCTTATGGCTCTTTCTATAGCACACGATCATCTCAAAGCATTTGAGGGAACTATATTTTCCGAATCGCTCAGGAGCGCCTTTGAGAAGGTGCGCTCAATGCTTAGTCCGGAGTCTCATGCCTTCATTGATGGGCTGGCGAAGACATTCAAGGTGGGACTGCATGGCAGGAAGGACTACCGCGGGCAACGAGAGACCGTGGACGTGATAAACACAGCTTTGCTTGAGCATCACACAATAGAAATGAGATACAAATCTTCTAGGGGTGAAGTCCTGGACCGAAGGGTCGATCCATATCACGTATGGTTCATGGGTGGGTCGATTTATGTGATCGGTTTTTGCCACGAACGCAAGCAGCAGCGCCTCTTTGTTCTCGACAGGATAGAGAAGGCAAATCTAACTGAGCACAAGTTCAAAATACCCGAGGACTTCTCGATAGAGGAGTTTACGAGAGGACGTTTTCGGGTGATGGACGGAGACCCGATTCCGGTGAAGATTCATTTCGATAAGGACGTTGCCTATTACGTCAAGGAACGCAAGTGGCATCCTACGCAGGAGATAATCGAAAACAGCGACGGTTCAATTGATCTTTCTATGACGGTCGAAGGAACGGCCGAGATGAAGAGTTGGGTGATGTCATTTGGAAGTCACGCCGAGGTGGTAGAGCCAGGAGATTTGAGGTTCGTAATCGCTGGCGAGCTTAAGGATGCGGTAAAGAAGTATGAGAAAAACAAAACCGTAGGTCACCTCTAGGGGTGAAATGGGAAAACTTGTCGATATGATTCATCAATAATCGTTTTTGGTGTATTTCGTCTAAAAAAACCCATCAGACGCAGCAAACATATAGATTAGAATTCATGGTGTTATATTTATTCGCCCATTGCTTCGCCTGACGATTTTTTTATTATTACCTTTGGCAGAGGGACGTTAGTGGCATATATGTTTGAGAGGATGGGGGAGGATAAAAGGTCCAAGCTCAAAGGTGAAAGGCGAAGGGTGAAATGATGACTAAGTATGAAGAGAGCAAGACGACCGAGAGGTTCGAGGGCGGCAATGCGCTCGAGCTCGTTGCCTACCAGACCGGCGCTGTCGTGAGTCGCGAGATCATCAAGAAGAAGGCTGGGACGGTGACAGTGTTCGCCTTTGACAAGGGCCAGGGGCTCAGCGAGCACACGGCGCCATTCGACGCGCTTGTTTATGTGCTGGACGGCCTGGCGGAGATTACGATCGGTGGCGTTCCCAGGCGTGTCGGCAAAGATGAAACGATCTTGATGCCGGCGGGCGTGCCTCACGCTCTCAAGGCCCCAGAGCGGTTCAAGATGTTGCTTATGATGATTCGGGAGACGTAAAGATGCCTTTGCAACGTGAACTACCAACAACAAGCTGATTCCCACTGGTAGTTAAGCATACCAGCAGCAATCCGCTTCTTACTGGTATCCCGCCGTCCTAAGATTGAAGGATTATGAAGACCAACATGGCGAGCATCGCCAACAGGAAACCGACAGCCAACATTCTTTTATGAAAATGTTTCATCGATCCTCCATTACAAAAAAATAAACTCTGCACAGCACCGATGTTAATTTCCTAAAGGGGCGCTTCTGACCCCCTTCATCCTCCTGAAAATCCAATTTCCAATTTCGCCTTTTCTTGATCTACCTCCCCTAGCCCCTCCTTACAAAGGAGGGGAATGCGTTTCTTACGTTGCTGGCGTCTCTCGCATGTCTCGCTTTTCTCGCCTCTATTATTGACAAGTGAACAGCAGCAGTGACAGAGATATCGGTGACAAAATCCTAATGTGTTGGCGTCGTGATATATGATGAAAACAGCTTGACGTGCTTATTATCGATTTTGTATAATTCCGATAATAGTAATCAAAGGTATTTTCGCTGTCGAAAAGGAATAATATGCCCCACAAAAATGAGGCCTCCGGCAGGGATATTCGGTGTCCAGAGGGCTATACTGCATTTATACCCAACAGATTACCACCCACGTTAAAATGGTCATTAAAGCTTTCGCGTGTCCTCTCAGATGCCGACCGCTTAATCGGCAAGCTGGCAGGAGAAGGTGGCAGGTTGCCCAACCCCCATTTATTGATGCGCCCTTTTATAAGGCGTGAAGCAGTTCTTTCAAGCCGCATCGAAGGCACACAGGCAACGCTGGGAGAACTGTTGGCAAATGAAGCAGGTGCGCATGTCGACCGAAGCCCTGACGACCTTCGCGAAGTGGCTAACTATGTTGTAGCCCTTGAGTATGGGATTAAAAGATTAAAAACCCTTCCGCTTTCTCTTCGTCTTTTAAGCGAATTACACAAAAAACTTATGCACGGTGTACGAGGAGATCATGCAACACCGGGTGAGTTTCGCCGTTCTCAAAACTGGATAGGAAGGCCCGGCAGCACATTGATAAACGCAACTTATGTACCGCCTCCCCCAAGTGAATTGATGGCATGTCTTGGTGATTTGGAAATATTTATGCACGATTTATCCCTTCCTCCACTGGTACAAGCAGCTCTTATCCACTACCAATTTGAAGCCATTCATCCATTTCTTGACGGTAATGGACGTATAGGACGCTTACTAATCACACTCTTTTTAGTTGAACGTGCAATATTGCCAACCCCACTTCTTTATCTCAGCGCTTTCTTTGAAGCTACAAGGAATGACTATTATGATCTGCTTCTAAGTGTTACCAAGCGAAGCGAATGGGAAACATGGTTAGAATATTTCCTCAATGGAGTTGCCCGTCAATCAGAGGATGCTCTGAGCAGAGCTGAGCGAATAAATCAAAAATTGGTCAATTGGCGAAAGTCGGTTGCCGGGGCATCCACCAAAACTCCCATACAACTGGTAGATTTAATCGCAGCAAATCCATTTATCACAATTAATAAAGCTGCCCAAACTCTGGGGGTTGCTTACACAACAGCGCAGCGAGCTATTGATAAATTACAGAAATTAATGATCTTAAAGGAAGTCAGCAAAACCAAACGCGACCGCGTTTACTGTGCTCAATCTATCTTAGATATACTTGAAGAGCCGGCCAATTTGACTCCAAAATAATTTATAATTTCTCCTATGAAAATCGACTCATACAGCTTTGGTCATATCAAAATAGACGGTAAGGATTATCATAATGACGTCATCATAACTCCCAATGGCGTAAAGCCTGAGTGGTGGCGCAAGAGCGGACACGAAGTTTCTGTCTTTGATCTGGCGGAATGTTTAACTCCCCCGCCAGAGACGCTCATAATAGGCACAGGGGCCAGCGGCATGTGCGAGGTGCTCTCTGAAGTTCTGCATTATTGCCAACAAAACAACATCGAGTTGATATCGGTTCCCACGCCTGAGGCAGTGGTGGAGTACAACTCGCTGGAGGATAAGAGCAAGACAGTGGCAGCGTTTCATCTTACTTGCTGATAATCTAATTTCTAATTTCCAATATCGCCTTTGCCTGATATCCAATAAAAAAGACGAAATTAGATATTATAAATTGGAAATTTGATGCTCATTGCCTTGACAACCTTCATAATTTCCTCTGAAATGCGGCGACTCTATGAAGTTCAATAGAACCTGGATATACGCTTTTATCGTTCTCGCAGTGATCTTTATCCTCAGGCTGCCTGCGTTTTGGACGCCCATCCTGGATGTGGATGAATCCCAGTTCGCAGGTTTTGCAGATTGGCTATTGGCAGGCGGCAAGCCATACATAAGTTCGCTCGACACCAAGCCTTTGGGCATCTATTGGTTCTACGCCGCGATCTTTGGGGTCTTTGGCAGAAATAACATGATCATCTATCGCATGGACTGGTCGCGGGGGAGCATGGCGCCGTCACCCAGGGGTGCCCTGTCGACGAACCTGCGAGATTCCGGAGCCGGCGCCGCTGTGGATGTCTCACAATAACTCTCGGGAATTGCTTGATTTGCAAATCTTTTTGTTCTAGTGATGCCGGCTTGGCGATCATTAAAGGGAATCCGCGCGGCCTGCAGGTTTCGCCCACGCAACGCAATGCCTAAATGCCTATAGGATGTCGGATTAATCGAGATCCGAATCCATCGGGCAATACGCAGAACCGCGCAAGGAGTTACACGGGACCTCAAACATGAATCTGCAAGATAGCCTGCTTCGGAGACTTTCGGGGCTTTGCCTCACCGATTTCCCCAGGGAGATACAAATTCAGACCGTGAGCAGATGCAACGCAAAGTGCATCTTTTGTCCGGCGAGCACCCTCCCGCCCGAGATGCCTCACGGCAAGATGGACGAGGGCCTTTTCAAAAAGATCATCGATGAGGCTGTCGATCGCCGCCCTAGCAAGATAAAGCCCTATCTCATGAACGAACCACTCGTGGATAAGCGGCTGCCTGCGTTTATAAAATACATCGATGAGAGGAGGCACAGCTCGACCGTAATAGAGATCTACACCAACGGCGCGTTGCTCGACGAGAGAATGAGCGAAGAGCTCATAGAGAGTGGCCTCGACCGGCTGATAGTGAGCTTTCAGGGCGTCGACCCGGATGCATACGAAAAGACGATGGTGGGACTCAAATATGGCGAAGTGCTGAAAAATCTCGAGAACTTTATAACGATCCGTGAGCGACGCAACGCGAGGCGCCCCTACTTCGAGATCCGCATGGTAAATACCGGCTTCGTGCAGAAGGAGATTGACGAGCACAGGAAATTCTGGTGCGACAGGGGAATAAAGCTCGTCGTCAAGCCCTTGGAAAACAGGCTCAACAAGTCCATCGAGGAATCGCAGCTCAACGTGAGGCGCTGGAACCCGCGATCGTTCTGCCGAAGGCTCTTCTCCTACGCGTGGATACTCTTCAACGGAGACCTCATACTCTGCTGCTGTGACTGGGAGCGCAAACATATATTGGGCAATGTGAGCAGAACAACAATCGCGAACGTATGGGGAGGAGCAAAATACAAGGAGACAAGGCAAAAGTTCATCAAAGGCCGTGTCAATGACATCATATGCGGCTTTTGCAAGATTGATTCGTAAACGCGACCTATGGAAAACGCTACCATCGAAAAGTATCCGGCGCTTGAAAAGATGCCCTCTTTGGGCGCCTGGCAGCAGATAACTTTAAGCCTGCCACCATGGAAGATCGTGCTCCTACTGATCGCGATCAACCTCTTCCTCAGGGCCAGCACGCTCTTTCAAATAGCGGTCGAGATCGCCGAACCCCAGTGGGCCCAGTTCGCCATCAACATGATCCGCGGGGAGGCACCCTACACCACGATGATCGGCGAAAAGCCCTTCTTCCTTTACCTCTACTACTATGTCGTCCTCTCTCTCTTCGGAACCTTCAACCTCTACGCCGTCCACGCTGTCACGATCCTATGGGTCTCATGCACGGCGGCTATCGTCTTCGCAATCGTGAGGCAGTTCGCCGGGAGGGAAGCCGCACTCTCGGGCGCGATCATCTTTTCAGTCCTTACGACGCTCGGCGAGTTCAAGATCATATCCTCGGACGGCGAGACGCTCATGAACCTCCCAATGTGCATCTCCGCCCTTTTCATCCTCGTCAACCTTAAGCAGAGGAAGGCGTGGATGTGGCTGGCCAGCGGATTCTTTCTGGGAATCGCTGGCCAGTTCCGCTACCAGGCAGGCATCCTCCTCCCGGCCATTGGAACCTATTTCCTCATCTACGAGCCGATCTTTTGCTCAGCGAGCGGGGAGCGCCTCGGCCGGTGTCTCACCGCCATCGGCAACACTCTTCTCATCTCGCTGGCCTACGCCGCAGTTTACGGTGCAGTCTTCCTCTATCTCTGGCAGGCTGGCAGCTGGGACAGCTACGTCTTCTGGACCCTGCAGTACGAATTCGATTACATCGAGGTCGGGATCAAAACGATCAACGTCCTCAAGAAGGGGTTTACCCGCACGTCACTCATGATTCTTGTGGCCTTCGTCGTCTGGTTCTCCGCCGTCCAGACGGTAGTGCATAGCTTCAAGCGAAGTGAAAAAACTCCGGACTTCCTGAAGGAGTTTACAGTGTTCGTAGCCCTGTGGTTTCTGTGGAGCTACGCCGCAGTCTGTACCGGAGGGCGATTCTACAGCAGGTATTTCACGCAGATCTTTCCGCCGCTGGCCGTCCTCGCCGCACTCTCCTTCCCTCCTCAGTGGTTCGAATGGAAGAAGATAACGAGATGGAATATCGCCTGGAAACGATGGGCGCTCATCATACCCGCCCTAGTGCTTTGGGGCCTCAGGTGGTTCTCGCCATGGATTCACGACGCAATAAATGAGCTCGACTATTCTCCGTTCCAGGCCGAGGTGGGCCGTTACATAAGCGAGAGGAGCGCTCCTGACGAGACCATCTACATCTGGGGATGGGGCAACAGCATCTATTTCTACGCCAAGCGCTACCCCGCAACCCGATTCATCCTGTCGGATTACCTGACCGGACGGGTGCCAGGGTCTGAGACCGCCTACAACCTCAACTTCGACACCACTTTCAATATAGTGGAAGGAAGCTGGGAGTGGTTCATGAGCGACCTCGAGAAGGACAAGCCGGTCTACATCCTGGACACATCCCCCGCGAACATCCACGACTATATTAAGTACCCCATCGATAAATACCCGCTGCTCAAACGATATATCGACAACAACTACGTCAAGCAAACAACACTCTATGGAATAGACATCTATCGCCGAACAAACCGATGAATTCCTCGTCACACATAATAATCAACGCCGATGACTTCGGCCTTTCGTCAGCTGTCAACGAAGCTGTATTTGCAGCCAGCGAGCATGGCATACTCTCGTCTGCCACGATAATGGCGAACATGCCAGGCTTTGACGAGGCTGCAAAAGGCGCGCGCGGCAATGGCAGGCTTGGCGTTGGAGTGCATCTAAACCTTTTGCGCGGAAGCCCCATCTCTGAGCCCTCGCTCATCCATACGCTTGTCAGAAGCAACGGCAAATTCCTGGGAAACGCGCGATCTCTTGCCCTACGCATACTGTTTGGCAGGCTGGATCCATTACACGTTGAAACAGAACTCTGCGCCCAGGTTGAAAAGGTTATCAGCTGCGGCATAAAACCAACTCATCTGGACAGCGAAAAACACATGCACCTGGCCTCTCCCATGATAGGCAAAACAGCGTGCAGGGTTGCAAAGAGGTTTGGCATACGCTGCATACGCGTTGCCCGGGAACTGGAGCATGTTATCAAATCAGACGATGGGCCAAAGCTAACACAAAGGCTCAAGTCTTTATTCATAAGTAGTCAAAGCAGGCGGTTTGCAAAAATTGCAGCCGGCTTCGGGCTCAAATTTACAGACTCGTTCTTCGGCATATCCTTTACCGGCCGCATGACCCAGGATGTCTATCACAAACTATTCAGCGCTCTGCCCTGCAAAACCCTGGAGATCATGACCCATCCGGCCGCAAGCGCCGGCGCTGCAAACATTGCAGGCGAGAAAAGTTGGCTTGACTGCCGGCGCGTTCACGAGTATCGAGCACTGCTGGACGCATCCCTGAAGGATGCGCTCATTGAGAACGAAATCTCTTTGATTACATATGACGAACTCTAGAGGTATTATGCAGTCGAAAAAATGTGAGCTGTCTGTCGTGGTTCCTCTCTTTAACGAAGAGGACAACATCAAAGAACTTCACTCCCGCCTCAAGAAGGTGCTCGATGGCCTGGGGCGTTCATATGAAATTATTTTGGTGGACGACGGAAGCACAGACAAAAGCTTTGCCCTGGCAAAAGAGATTCAGAAGACAGATAAATATCTTTTGATCATCAGGCTCAGACGTAACTTCGGACAGACCGCCGGCCTGGCCGCAGGTTTTAACCACTCCAGAGGCGAGATCATCATCGCAATGGACGGTGATTTGCAGCATTTTCCAGAAGACATACCAAATCTTTTGGCAAAGATAGATGAGGGTTATGACATTGCCAGCGGCTGGCGCAAACAGCGCATCGACAACTTCCTGATGAGACGCTTGCCCTCGATGATAGCCAATTGGCTCATGGCAATGCTTTCCGGCGTAAAGCTTCGCGACTTTGGAACAACGTTTAAGGCATATCGACGCGTAGCGCTAGAAGACACCGACCTCTACGGTGAACTGCACCGCTTCATTCCGGCGCTCGCCAGCTGGAAGGGCCTATCCATTGCCGAGGTGCCCATTAAGAACATCGTGAGGCCCAAAGGAAAATCCAATTACGGAATTTCCAGGACATTCCGCGTGCTCATGGACCTTCTTACCGTAAAGTTCATGATAAGCTATATAACAAGGCCCCTTCACTTCTTTGGCATGATCGGATTTCTTCTCTTTGCGGTAGGCTTTGTGATCGCCTTCATCATCACTTCGCTTTACTATTTCGACGACCTCGTCATTGCAGAACATCTGGGTAATCTCATCTTCTCCATGCTTTCCATGGTCTTAGGCATTCAGCTCATTGCCTTGGGGCTTTCGCTTGAAGTATCGGTGCGCATCTACCACGTCACACACGAGCGGGATATATACGCAATTCGCGAAATCAGCTGCCCCGAATCTCGCTAAGCACATCAAATGACGTAAATGAGATGCCTGACTTCCTGGCTGCATTCACGAGTTTCTCATCCACAAGCCACTCGATTTCTTTTTCACGACCTTTGTAAGAATCGTTTTCAGAACTGGAATAACCCGGATGCACCATGATCTCGCTTACGCCTTCTGGAATTCGCTCAAAAACCTTCATCCATCTATCTTTGAATTTCTCTGATTCACCAAGACCAAATCCTCCAAAATGATCGGCAGTGCGAAATCCGCGCATACGCCAGTACAGAGGGGAGGATGATGGAAGCATAGCTATTGCAAGCCTTTTTGCGCCAGACCATGAAAGCGGCGACCACATCCCCTCGCGCGGCGCGCGAACAAACGGAATCTTAAATTCACGAGCAATACGCTCGACTGCTGATCTTACTAAAGGATATGTATGAACATGATGATGACCATCGATATGGCTGATCGTTGGCACGCGCTCTTTAAGTCTTTTGCACTGAACGCGCAGCTCTTCATAAACCTCTTTTTTTGAAATCATGCCCAAAAAAGATCTGGTAAGAAAACTAGCCTTGCTGTGGAATTTTCCCTCTTTATTTACGAGCGAAGGCACCTTATGCGGATCAGAGATCGGTCGCCCCCAAGTCAGTGTTGCATGAAAGCCCACATCCAAATTGATTCCAGAAGAAGCAAGCTCATCAATAGAGGCAGAAAAGCTCTCGCAGTTTGTCATCACGCTCGTTGAGCGCACCACATCTGACCCAGCTGCCTTGAGAATGCCCTTGCTCACAGGCATACTCATGCCAAAGTCATCAGCATTTATGATGAGGAATTTTTTGCTCATGAGATTATTTAGTGAGCTGTGCCTGGCTGCGCACCTTCAGTTGTGCCAGATGTCCTGAGCATGCCCTTTGGCTCCTTGCCCTTCTTAAAGAGCTTTTCAGGATCCTCTAGCGCAAGCGCAAGCTTTAGCACCTCGTCCATGTTCTCGACCGTCACCACATTGAGCTCGCGCAGGATCTTGGCTGGAATTTCTTTGAGGTCCTTTTCGTTCTCTTTAGGAATGAGCACAGTTTTTATCATACCGCGATGCGCAGCGAGAAGCTTTTCTTTAAGACCGCCGATGGGTAAAATGCGACCACGCAAAGTGATCTCGCCAGTCATTGCTATATCCTTGCGCACAGGGATCTTAAGCAAAGACGATGAAATAGCAGTTGCCATAGTAATGCCTGCGCTAGGCCCATCCTTAGGTATAGAGCCCTCTGGCAAGTGAATGTGAATGTCGAGCTTGCTATAGAATTCTCGTCCAAGGCCTAAGGCTTCTGCCCTTGAGCGCACATAGCTCATAGCTGCTTGTGCAGATTCTTGCATCACATCGCCCAGCTTACCCGTGACTATCATCTTGCCCTTGCCGGGCATGACCGAAACTTCGGTAGTTAGAAGTTCGCCACCCACTTCAGTCCATGCAAGGCCCATGCATATGCCAATTTGATCGTGCTCTTCAGCTAAGCCAAAATGAAATTTGGGAACGCCCAGATACTGCTGCACTTTTTTGGGTGTTATGTGAATCATCTTCTCCTTATTGCCAGAGCGCGCTACATCGCGTGCAACTTTACGGCAAACCGAAGCGATCTCGCGCTCAAGATTTCTTACGCCCGCTTCTTTGGTATAGCGCCTGATGATGAGCTTAAGCGCTGCCTCGGTAAACGTGATATTCTTCTCAGTTAAGCCGTTTGCTTCGCGCTGCTTGCGAATGAGATAAAGCTGAGCGATCTTGATCTTCTCAAGCTCTGTATAGCCAGAGATTCTTATGATCTCCATGCGGTCCTGAAGGGGCATGGGAATAGCAGGAAGCGTATTCGCTGTTGTTATGAACATCACATCAGACAGATCATAATCAAGATCAAGGTAGTGATCGTTGAACGTGGAATTCTGCTCTGGATCCAATACCTCAAGCAATGCTGCAGATGGATCTCCCCTGAAATCCATGCTCATCTTATCCACCTCGTCCAACAAAAACACAGGGTTTGACGATCCAGCTTTTTTCAAACTCTGGATGACCTTTCCAGGAAGCGCACCGATGTAGGTGCGGCGATGTCCGCGTATCTCAGCCTCGTCGCGCACTCCACCTAAACTTTGGCGTATGAACTTGCGGCCCATCGAACGGGCAATGGAGCGGCCAAGCGATGTTTTTCCAACTCCCGGAGGGCCCACAAAACAAAGGATCGGGCCTTTCATCTTCTCCACCAGGCTGCGCACGGCAAGATACTCTATTATGCGCTCTTTGGGCTGCTCCAGGCCATAGTGATCTTCGTTGAGGATGCGCTCAGCATCTTTCACATCTAGCTTATCCTTGGTGGGCTCGCTCCACGGTATGGATAGGATCCAGTCTATGTAGTTTCTAACTACTGTTGCCTCGGCCGACATCGGGCTCATCATCTTTAACTTCTTAATCTCTTTTGAAAGCTTATCATGGGCCTCAGCAGAGAGGTTTTTCTTTTTTGCCTTCTCCTCAAGCTCGGCTATTTCAGTTTTAAACTCGTCGCGCTCACCGAGCTCCTTTTGAATAGCCTGCATCTGTTCATTTAAGTAATACTCGCGCTGCGTCTTCTCCATCTGCTTTTTTACGCGCGAGCGGATGCGGCGCTCCACCTGAAGTATTTCTATCTCTGATTGCATGAGAGAGAGCAGCTTTTCCAGGCGCTCGCTAGGCGCGATGATCTCAAGTATGGATTGCTTATCAGGGAGCTTGAGCGACAGATGCGCCACTATGGTATCAGCAAGCCTTGAAGGATCGTCGATGGTGGATACTGATGCAAGCATCTCTGGCGGAATTCTTTTATTTAGTTTTACATACTGTTCAAAAGTGGCCTTCACGCCGCGCATGAGCGCTTCGGTCTCAACAGTTACCTCTGCATCTTCCATAAAGGGCTCAGCCTCCACCAAGAAGAAGTCTGGATGGCTCACATACTGTACGATGCGCGCACGCCGTTTTCCCTCCACCAGCACCTTGACCGTGCCATCAGGCAAGCGAAGAAGCTGTATTATGGAAGACAGAGTGCCGGTCTTATAGATATCTTCCTCTTTGGGATCGTTTGTCTTGGGATTGACCTGAGCAGAGAGAAGGATATCCTGTTCTTTGTTCATTGCTTCTTCGAGCGCGGCAATGGACTTTTCTCTGCCTACAAACAGCGGCACCACCATATGGGGAAACACCACGATATCGCGAAGCGGCAGCAATGGAACAACAACGCGATCTGCAACTCTTTGAGTTTTCTGCTTCTGTTCTGTCATGAATAATCCTCTCTGTTTATCATAAAAAATATGAGCAATCGGCTTACAGCTCGCTCGTTTCACTCGCTTACAACAAACGGCTCGCTCACTTCGTTCGCTTACGGCCTAAAACTTACTAATGCCTCCTGTTGCCGTTAGCCGTTAGCCGTTAGCCGTTAGCATCAGGCACTATCAGCCCTTTTCTCCGAATCATAGACTATGATCGGTGGCTTGCGTTTGAGTATTACATCTGCGTCTATGTGAACTTCGCGCACATCTTCTTTAGATGGTATCTCGTACATGATATCGAGCATGATCGACTCGAGAATAGCACGAAGCCCTCTGGCTCCTGACTTGCGCCTTATCCCCTCTTTGGCAACTGCTTCTAACGAGCCCTTTGCAAACACGAGCTTTACCTTTTCCATTTCAAAGAGTCGTTGATATTGTTTGATGAGCGCGTTTTTAGGCTCAGATAGCACCCTTATGAGCGAACCCTCATCCAGCTCGTCAAGAGTTGTAATCACTGGTATGCGGCCCAAAAACTCTGGGATGATTCCGTACTTGTTTAAATCCTCCACCTGCACTTCGCGAAGCAGCTCGCCGAGCTTCTTATCAGTCTTGCCTTTTATCTCAGCTCCAAAACCCATCTTCTTCTCACCCACTCGGCGTTCGATTATATCCTCTAGCCCTACGAACGTACCTCCGCAGATAAAGAGGATATCGCTGGTATCCACAGGTATGAATTCTTGTTGGGGATGCTTGCGGCCGCCCTTGGGCGGAACGCTGGCAACCGTACCCTCGATGATCTTGAGAAGTGCCTGCTGCACTCCCTCGCCAGACACGTCGCGCGTGATCGATGGATTTTCAGATTTGCGCGCAATCTTATCGATCTCGTCTATATAGACGATGCCGCGTTCTGCGCGCGCACGATCAAAATCAGCGGCCTGCAAAAGGTTTAGGATGATGTTCTCCACATCCTCACCCACATAACCTGCTTCGGTGAGCGTGGTCGCATCAGCTATACAAAATGGCACCTTGAGCATGCGAGCAAGCGTTTGTGCAAGAAGCGTCTTTCCTGTGCCAGTTGGACCGACAAGCAGAATGTTTGCCTTTTGAATCTCAACATCGTCTGCTGCTTGCCTGCGCGTGCGGGACTCTATCCTCTTATAATGGTTATGAACCGCCACGGACAAAACCTTTTTTGCGTGCTCTTGCCCAATGACATATTCATCCAAAGCATCTTTTATCTCAACAGGCTTTGGAACGCCAATGCGCTCCCCACCAGTGCGAGTGCGCACGTTCTCTTCAGCTATGATATCGTTGCATAGCTCTATGCACTCGTCGCATATGTAGACAGTTGGCCCTGCTATTAGTTTTCGAACTTCGCGCTGGTTCTTGCCGCAGAACGAACAAGAGAGGTTCATGGGATCATCAATAGGAGGTTTTGTCATTTCTTCTTCCCTTCCTTGACCTTGGACGGGCGAAAGGTAACGACCTCATCCACCAGACCATACTCCCTTGCCTCGTCAGAAGTCATAAAGAAATCCCTATCAGTATCTGTCTGAATCTTTGCCAAATCCTGGCCTGTATGCTCAGCCAAGATGCCGTTTATCTCTTCGCGCACGCGCAGCACTTCTTTTGCGTGTATTGCCACATCAGCAGCCTGTCCCTGAAAGCCGCCCATGGGTTGGTGAATCATGACGCGCGCATGAGGCAAGGCAAATCGCTTACCTTTTGTTCCGCAAGCTAGAAGCACTGCTCCCATGCTCGATGCCTGGCCCATGCATAAGGTTGAAATATCTGGACGAACATATTGAATGGTGTCGTATAAAGCCAAGCCTGCTGTGACAACGCCCCCTGGTGAATTGATATACAGATGGATGTCCTTATCAGGATCTTCTGATTCCAAAAATAGAAGCTGCGCTATTATCAAGTTTGCAAGATCATCTGTCACAGGCGATCCAATAAATATGATTCTATCTTTGAGCAGTCGGGAGAATATATCATACGCGCGCTCCCCTCGGTGGGTCTGCTCAATTACCATTGGAATTAGTTCATTTTTGATCATATAGCCCCATTTTTTGAATAATTTTAAAATATTGAACTATTTCTTCCCTTTTTTTGGCTTCTCTGTCTTAATTTTAGCCTTACTGACTATCAAATCAAGCGTTTTCTCAAAAAGCACCTGGGCTCTTAAGTTATCTATCATATTATTTTTATTAAGGTAATCGCGCACTTGCTCGGATGTACTTCTTGACTGGGCTGCCATCTGGGATATGCGCGCATCCATTTCTTCATCTGTAACCTCGAGCTTCTCCTGGGCTGAAACAGCTCTTGCTAGCATATAACCCCTTGCCCTGTCTGTAGCCTCCTTCACGTTCTGGGTTACAAACTGTTTTGCATCGATCTTACTCGTGTCGAACTTCTGGCCCTGCATCTCATACTGCCTCTTGAGCTGCTCTAGCATGTTGCCGAGTTCAGAATCTACGAGCACTGTAGGCACTTCGAGATTTTGATGTTTTGCGATGAGCTCACGAATCGCCTGCTCTCTGAGCCCGGCTGTTTCCATGCGTTCCTTATACTCCAAAATGCGTTTTTTAAGGTCAGCGCGCACAGCATTTAAATCTTTGAAGTCCCCTAGCGATTTAGCAAACTCATCGTCCAGCCCAGGCACCACCTTAGTGCGCAGCTCCTTGACCTTGACATTGAATTCACCCTTCTTGCCAGCGATCTCGCGCCTGAAAAAATCAGTGGGATAGTGAAAGGAAATATCTTTTTCCTCACCAGCCCTCATGCCCTTGATCTGCTCCTCAAATTCTGAAAGCAGTGCTCCAGTGCCAAAATCGACCACATAGTTTTCAGCCTCACTGCCTGGAAATGTTTTTCCGCCTGCAGTGCCTTTGAAATCAATGGTGGCGACAATGCCATGGCTGATCTTGGCACCCTCTGCTGGCTCAAGCTGGGTCATCTGCTGCTGCAGCCTTTTGAGTTCTGTTTCCACCTCTTCATCTGTAAGTGTAACTTTCTGCCTTGTTAGCGAAAGATCTTCATAGCCTGTTGCCACAACTTCTGGATAGATCTCGATCGTAGCAGAATATGTAAAGGGCTTACCCTTCTCTATGGGCTTTTCGATATCCACATGAGGATCAGAAATCGGTTTTGTTTCTGCTTGCTTTATTGCCTCAGGATAGCTTGCGCTGATCACTTCTTTTGTTGCCTCTACATTTACGTCATTGCCAAAGCGCTGCAGTATAACATCATCTGGCACCTTGCCCTTTCTGAAGCCGGGCACCTTTGCCTCTTTGCGCACCTTTTCAAGCGCTGCCTTAAACGCCTTGTCCACAGAAGCTGCTCTCACCTCAATTGTAATCTTTTGACGGATTGAATTAATCTTTTCCACCGAACTCTTCATAATTCCTCCATTAATCTCTAGCTTCTAACTTCTAGCTTCTAGTCTGGTGCGAGGGAGGGGATTCGCTTGCCCGCCTGCTCGCCGACGCCTTAGTGGAGGGCCGAAGTTTTAGCCGCCACTACTTCTTCGGCGGCCAAGGTGGCGGGAACCCCTCTTGTCGCGCCCGCCAAAAAAATCGGCGGGTCCTCGATTCGATTATGTTTTTTTGTGCCGCGGGTGGGATTCGAACCCACAAGCCTTACGGCACTGGATCCTAAATCCAGCGCGTATGCCAATTCCGCCACCGCGGCAAAAAAAACATATCGAATCGGGATATGCCAATTCCGCCACCCTCGCCTTAAAAAAGCGCCTCGCGCTTTTTCTATAAAACAAGGCAAAATTACGTATATAACCCTAAAAACGGGCGCGAGCGTAGCTATTTCAGCTACTAAACGCAAGAAAAAGGGTGTTCGAACCTTACTTTTGCATATTTTCGAGCTGTTTTTTCTGAAAGGCAGCCCTCTTTGAATCTCCTTGCTCTAGAAAGTACTTGTACAAATGTTTATGTATTTCCTGGGATTTGCCTGGGTGCATGAGGCTGTAAGCAAATATCTTGGAAATAAACACATGTTCTGGAGGAGGTATGCGCGGCACCTGACAAAAGCGAGGACCAAGATCGTGCTTTATAACAGCCGAAGCCATGGCAACTACAAGAAGCGTTGATAACACAACTGCTTTTATCCTGGTGCCCAATGATGACCAAATGGCCGTTGCATCTATGAGAAGTCCTGCACCCTGAACGCCCACTAGGATAACAAACGGAAGGCATGAGGTAACATATCTGGTCCATGCCATAGGAAGCGAATAGAATGTAAGTCCCACAAAGAACACTGCTAGCAAAAGCGTGAGAAACCTCTCCCTCGACTTAGCCCTTAGTGCTCCTTTGAAAAAGGGCGCGATAATGCCTGTGGCAAACAGAGGAACCAAAAAGACCATATTGATGCGGCTTGAATAAAATGTATGGCCAAGAAGAAAACAGAACCTGTCAAAATACGCGGTTAGCCTTTGTGAGGAGAAGACTATTTGCTGAATCTCAATTCGATCTTTCCTCCAAGCTATGCGATCGATGATCTGAGCGAAAGGATGGCCATGAAGACCTGGATCAAGGATATATGTTATGACAAAGCCTATAAGAACAGCACATGAAACAGCGCACAGAGAAATTATAACAGCTCGCCTGCCATGAGCACACAACGCTGCAGTCAATGCCACTGGAATGATCCACGCAAAGGTTATCAGTTTAGAAGCGAACAATATGCCCAGCACCGCAGCCAAGATCGCTGCCCACATCCAGCCCCGGGCCTTTCTGTTCGAAAAAGATGACCCGCATGCCAGAGCTAACAGTAAAGAGAGCATGCACAATGAAAGAAGAAATGAATCCGCAGTTGCAACTGTAACGATATCGCGAAACATGGGATGAAGGACTAATATGACATATCCGATGAGGGCTGCAGCTGTTCCACTAAGTCGCATGGCTAAAACAAAGAATAAAATGGCCGAGATCACAGCAAAGCCGGCAGCCATATATCGGCCAGCCATGATCTGCCTATACGTCACCCTCTGGTACAACCCCTTAAGAACCTGATCCTTGAAATCAATAATATCCAGATCGTTCTCAAACCAAAAACGGCGAGGCTCCATGGATTTTATGGGCTCGCCAATTGCGTGATGAAGTGCTCCAAACAGATACTTTGCAGCTGGAGGATGCTGGGCGTATTTATCAAACTCGCGCCACTTGTTTACATCCCAGTCGCCGGAAATATATAGATCGAGAAAATAGCCATTGAACGTCCAAGCAGCTTCGTCCACATCGAGAAACTTTCTATCGTGCTTCACCGAAGCTAGGGTGAAAACCGCTCCCAAGATCAACACAACACAAACCAGCCCGGCTTTTAGCCTCTTATTCAGCAAGATCCCCCCCGCTCTCCTTTTGAACAACAAGGGTCCATGACATCCCATTTGTATGCGTGAGGTGAAGCGCCTTCACTGGCAGCCCTTTTACCAAGGCCTCCACCTCTTCTCTTTTAAAGTAATGAGCGATGCTCGGAAGAAGCTGATCAAAGACCATTGCCTCAGCATGTCTGAAAGATCTCTCCTTTAAAAGGTTTAGATACGCATTCCCATGCGGAAAGAGAAGGTAGATCTTAAGCAAGAAGGTAAGCGCCTTTGAGATGTATCTTGTTATCAGAGGATGAACCCTCGAAGTGAAGTGCGCCCTTATAGGATCAGCGAATTTTAGATATCTCTCATTTCCCTCATGGGCATAAACCCAAATTATGAGAGTGCCGCCAGGCTTTATAGCCTTTACGAGCTTTTCCACAGCCTTTCTGGGATGAGCAAGATGCTGAATTACGCCTATGCAAAAGGCCACATCAAACTCATCATTAAAGGAGATGTCATAGATGGATTCGAATTTCACCTGGCAACTGGAAAACTTTTTGAGGTTCTCACGAGCCACACTCACAGTGCGCTCGTCATAATCAAAGGCATATCCAGAAGCAGCGCCTGCCTTAAGAGCCCAAAGGCTGTTTCGGCCTATGCCGCATCCAGCATCGAGAAACCTCTTTCCCTTGAAAAACGAAAGGGGAACAGGACTTATCCACTCCACAAACTGTTTTTCGTGAAGCGGTATGATCTCTCTGTAGAGATCCCACTCGTACCCAAACTTTTTCTCTGTGCCGACGCTCATTTCCAAATGCTCTGTCACTCAGACCTGCTTTCTTTCTGCAATCGCAAAGAGCTGCGCGCCACTCTTATTGGAATTGAATTTATAAGCAAGCCTTAACACCATGCATATTATATTCTGCACTAAAGTGTATGGTCTGTTGCTAAATGCATTCATCGTCATCTGAGGGTTTATATTTGCAAACCATTTAGACAAATCATGAAACGGAAATCCGGCATTCCAAACACGAATCGGACTCCAACCTGCTTGGCTTAGCAGCTTTTCCATCTCAGCTGCGCTGAAGTGACGCCTGTGGCCTACCCTCTTCTCGGTCTCCCAAACCCTGCCGCTTTGTGTAGAAAGAAAGAGCATGCCCCCGCCTATCCTTGCCAACGTCTTGGCATTTTTTAGGAATATATCAGGATGCTCAAGGTGTTCGATGATCTCTGATGCCATCACTATATCAAAGCTCTCAGCTAAATGCCTTGGAACGTTTCTTTCGCGATCTAGATCTAAGGTATGCCAATCTATAGATGGATCCCTATGGCGATTGGACTCGATGAACATCGATGACAAATCGATTCCGCAGAGGCGTGTCTTAGGATGCTCTACGCGGACCTCCTTGAGAAGTTCTCCATTACCGCATCCCAGATCAACGAGCGCAGAAGGAGCAGTGAACTTCATCAAGTCCAAAAAAACCGTCATGCGGAATCTGGGCGCAGCCATCTTTCGCCAGTAATCAGCCCTCCCTGGAGATTTTTTGAGATAATACTCGAGATTAACATCGCGCGATGATTTCATAGCAATCGCTTTGCCTTCATGGCAGCCGCCTCTGAGTAGAAATGGGCGCACGCCTCTATGCCTTTATAAAAGTGATCGAGTTTAAAACGCTCGTTGGGCGAATGGATGTCATCGTCAATAAGGCCAAAGCCCATCATGATGGGCGCAGCGTTTAGAGCTGATTGAAACTCGGCTGTTATGGGAACAGAGGCGCCCTCCCTCACAAGCACCGGCCTCTTTTTAAATGCCTTTTCCATAGCATCCTGAGCACATGCTATGAACGGATTGTCAGTTGACACCATTACCGGCTCGCCGCCATGCAAGAGCTTTACCTCTGCCCGCACGCCTTGCGGGCAGATCTTTTGAATATAATCATCCAAGAGCTTGTGGACTCTTTTTATCTTTTGGTCTGGCACAAGTCTCATGCTAATTTTAAATCCTCCCTCATGCGCAATTACGGTCTTTGAGCCCTCGGCCATGTATCCACCCCAAATTCCATTTACATCCAAAGCAGGCCTAGCCCAGTTGCGCTCATTAGAAGTAAACCCTTTTTCACCCCAAAGCGCATCCACGCCTAACTCTTTCATGGTCTTCTCATCCGGCTCGCTGACCTTGGCAAACTCTGCGCGCTCGTCCTTTGATATGGGCTGCACATCGTCATAGATGCCAGGTATTGCAATGCGACCATCGTCATCGTGAAGCTTGGCGATTATGCGCGCCATGGCGTTTAAAGTATTTTGCACCATGCCGCCATACTGCCCTGAGTGCAGATCCCTGTTTGGGCCGATCACTTTGACCTCAAAATAGGCAATGCCTCTTAGCGAATAAATCATAGTGGGCAAATCGTGCGAAAACCATGCAGTATCAGAAAGCACCACAGCATCGCATGAGAGAAGATCCGTATTCTTTTGCACAAACCGGTGAGTGCTGCCAGTGCCGCCTTCCTCTTCGCTTTCCAAAAATACCTTCACGCTCACAGGCAATTTGCCATCTGTTTTCATCAAAGCTTCTAAGGCAAATATGTGCGCAAGGAACTGGCACTTGTCGTCGCACGTGCCCCTTCCATAGATATAGCCTTCCTTAATGGTAGGTTCGAACGGAGGCGTTCTCCATTTTTCAATAGGATCCACTGGCTGAACATCATAGTGGCCATAGCACATTATGGTTGGCATATCCTTGCCTGCGTGAAGCCAGTCTGCATATACTGCAGGCAAGCCTCCGGTCTCTTTTAAAGAGGCGTTCTCAAATCCTATGGATTTTAGAAGCTCTACCAACCACTCCCCGCACTTGCGTATGTCTGGCTCTTTGGATGGGATTGCAGATATGCTCTCTATCCTTAAGCACTCTTTCATTTGTTCCAGATGGCGGTCTTTGTTGTCTCTGATGTATTTGAGCAATTCGCTCATGAAAGCCTCCTGATTCGTATTTCGCGAAACTGATTACTGATCACTGGTTACTGGTCACTGATCACTTTTCAACGCCTTCACAAACTCTTCATACCTATCCGAAGCCCATTCCCATTCAGACCACCTTTTCACCAGTTCCATGTCGATATCATTGCGTTTAGCCACCTGAACTGCTTCTGCAAGCGCATCAGCATCACCCCAGCGATAATACACCGAGAGCCTTTGCCGAACACAATCGGTAGGATTGAGAAGCTTTACCTTGCCAGGGCGCGCCCTAACCATGACCACATCATCCACCAGATCGTCTCCAACTGTTAGGGGTGGCGGCAAAAAGACAATATCAAAGGGGCTGCGCTTGTTCTCATACGTATTCATGCTCGTAAGCTTAAAGCCTATCTTTTTCATGGCATCATCCAGCTCGTTGACATTGTATTCCTTGACCACAAACTCGATGGCCTTGGGCTTTTGCTGCGCGCCCATATAAACGCCAGCACACGCTTTGCCGGTGAGCACCGGGTCAAAGCCAGCTTTCTCGAGGTGTTCTCTTATCTGTGCTACAGTTTGACGAAGTGAGAGCTTATTGTAATCGACGGCCTTGGACTTACGCGTGGATTTTGGCATAGTGCATATCTTCTCATGGATGAACACTCTTTTCAACTGTTGCGAAGCGCATTTTGAAGCTTTGTACCTCTGGCACCTTTGGTGCCTTGGACAAGCGCGCATTCATGCGCGCAGAGACCGCAGTTGCAGGCATGCCGCTATCCACAAGCATTTGTCCAAGTGCAACATAGGCAGGAACAAAAGTCGGGTCTGCCTCGATTGAATCCTCAAAGAGCTTAATGGCTCTGCCGGAATCCGCAGCGCCTATTGCGCGGCCCAGTTCATATGCAGCCATAGCGCCCGAGCGGCCACATACATCCCCTTTTATTTGCTCAAACGCTTGCTCTGCATAAGCCACATCATTTTCAAGGCGCGCGATCTTAACTTTAAGTGACAAAAACAATTGCGAGCGAGATGCATTGAACGGTTCAACTCTTCTCATTAACTTCTTGGCCTTATCGATATCGCCTTCATCCAGGGCAAGCGAAGCGCTCATGAGGAGCGAAAAGAAACTCAAATTTTTTTGCATGCCCTTCATATGCGCCCTAAGGGATAGATCGTGAGCAATAGATTCGAGCTGCTTTGCATCGGATAACTTGCCCAGCTGCTTTGCTATCAGAGCCATCCTTGTTAGTTCCTCACTCACTCCGGAGCAGCCGGCCCTTCCATCCAAAGAAGCAAAAGTTGCCCTTGCGATCACTTGCTGTAGATCCCCGTCCCATAGGGATGGATCAGCTGCAAGATCGCATCTCATATTCGCAGCCAGCTCCCTTGCAACAAGAAATGTTTCTGCAAAATCAGATTTAGCACTAATGCATAGGATGTTCACATCGCAAGCATCCGTACCCAAGCGGATAAGCGCCCCCCTTAGCCCACCGCGCGCATCAACATCAAACAGAGTTATCAGCGCATTCTGCCTTCTAATCCTGGCCCCTGAATAGAGCTTAGCTATCAGTTGCTTGATGTTATCAGCGTTGGGTCCTTTAGAATGCGCCCTTGATATAACTCGTATTTGGTTGCCCTTGCCGTCTGAAAGATCGGCAATGCTATTTCCAAACCCTGCCTGTGCTTGCCAACCATAAGGGATTTCAAAACCCATGCTCCTTGACGGCTCGACAAAGAACTGTGGTTTGCGCTGTATTGCATATGACTTAAGCGAATACGAACATATCGACATAGCGACCAGGATTGCTATTTCTATGCGCCACATCACAGATCACCCCCTTGTGATCGGCTGCACCTGCGTGCTTCGTTTGCTGCAACTGCTGCTGCGTCCGAATCTATATCCTTGAGCACGGATGCAATGCGTTCGTATTCAACCAATGCCTGCTTACATCCTGAAAAACGCTCGATCGCCTGTGCAGAAAGAATTAAGCGGCTAGAGACAGCCTCAATCTCTTTGCGCAGCTTATTGCAAACTGAGAGCGCCTCATCATTTTGCGGAAGGATCTTTGCAACAGAACTGGCATAAGCATATGCCTGTGCGAGTAAGTCTATGGCTTCTTTAGTCTCCTTTTTGCGGGCAGCGTCAAAGAGCTTTTGCGCTTCGAGCAGCCTTGGAGCCATCTCCTGCTTGAGCATTAAAAGCGCGTTATCCTTTGCCGCAAGAAGAGCTGACTTAAATGGAACGGTTATCTCTGCTTCAGATAATTCTTTAAGAGCACGAGAAAAGAGATCATGTGCGCCGGCAACATCTCCTTCTTGCATGCGCTGTCTGCCTTCGTCGTACATGTCTTTTGCCGAAGAGATAAGATCGACCTCCTTTTCATTAATAGAGGATTTCGCAAGCGCCGCATCTTTGTTGATGGACTCCAACAGATCCATGGCTTCCTTGTTGTGCGGGTTTTGATCCATCGCTTCCATCAGTGTAAGGCTAGCCTGATCGGCATTTCCTGCGCGCATATGCATCTTTGCTTCGCTTATGAGCTGTGATGCTGATTTATTATCAGCAAGCTTTTGCTGGCGCGCAATTTGTGATTTTTTGTTTGGCGATCCTGTCACTTTGTGACGAACTAGCGCAAAAGAAAAGACAACCAGAGGCAAAAGAGCCAAAGCCAGCCAGTGCTTGCGTTTGAGACGCTTTTTCTTATCAAAAATCATTGTTAACCTCTTACTCCCCACATCTATATGCGCGCCGTGTGAGAGACTAACAAAACCGTCGTTTCCAAGACCAAGACCTTCTCTAAGAGAAGCGGCAAATACCTTTTTTTTCTTATAAAGAAATATAGCATGGATAAGCGCTCGGTGATCCGGCAGAGGAGAAAGGATAAGCGTTCTCGCGTTTGACATGAGAAACAATATGCCATGCTTATTAAACTCACCTTCTACAAGTTTATCGCCATCAAGGGGTTTGAGTTTCATTTTAAAGCCATGCCTCATCTTGCCTCCAGGCTTTGCTCCATGGCATCTGCTGTGTTCTCGATTCTTGTGAATTGACGAAGATCACCTGCATCGCGAGCATCAAGGGCTTGTCTTTTTGCATTTTTTACCGCATGCAAAAGTGCGCTTCTGCATTCTGACTCAAAAGCTGTGTGCTCCGCTTTATCTGATAAGAATGCTGCGAGCATTGCTGAATCCATGGCAGCCCCATATCTGCCGGATCGCAAAAGCATGCGGCCATGGCGCACGAGCTCTTCGGCAAGCCTTTGGTTTACAGTCTGCTCGCTGCTATAAGATAGCTCAGATGCTTGCATGGATGCTTTGTCGATATCACCCCGCGAACAGCTTATACATAAAAGCATGAGCATAAAGAACACAAACGATGTAATAATATGGATAATTTTAGTTTTCATCTGACCTCTAACTTCTGACTTCTAGCTTCTTAATACATACAATCATCCATCTCTTACCCACAGGAGTTACGCACGCATGCATAATACTGCCATTCCAATTTACTTCCTTTGACGCCCATGTTTTTCGCCTGGCTGTGGCCATCATTTCTAGCAAATCAGAACAAGCGCTGGATGGAGCTATATCTACAAGGTGTTGCTGAGCTTGGCTTTTGGCATCTATTGCAGATTTAAGCGCCTCATCTCCCAACGCTGCCAGACGATAAGACTCGTCAAAACAAAACACGGCGCTTTTGCACAACTTCTCAAGCGTTTTGCACCACTCTCTTGCATCAGGTATAATGCATCTTTCATCAGAATCGAGCTGCATTTTGCTTGAAGCATCTATCTTTTCATCATCTTTGTTTGAATAAATCTTTCGGGTCAAAATGATTGAGCCGGCGATAAGCGCTAAGGCGATTAATGTTGTGATTGAAATCATAGCAGCGCCTCCAGGCCGCCTGTGATGAGGCGCACCGCAATCGGGCCAAATACAATGACAAACGTCGCAGGCATTATACAAATGATTAAGGGTACGAGCGCTTTTTGTGCTGCAGTTGCGCCACGCCTCTCCGCCTGCAAAAATCGCGTGCGACGCAGGCGAATTGATGCGCTTCTTAAGATAGGGCCAACGCCAGAGCCCATTCTATCTGCTCGAATGAGAAGGGATGCCAAAGACGCAAGCGCAGGATCGCTAGTTGGGCCTGTCATTTTTAACAAAGCTTCGCCTCGCGACGCGCCTGAGCGTAGCGATCTGTCAACCTTATGCAGCTCCTGGGCCAAAGGGCCGCGCATGAGTCTAACAGATACCTTGGTAATTGCCTGGGCAAGATCGAGCCCCGCCTCTACGCATAAGGTCAACATGTCGAGCGCAAACGGAAGATCGCGCTGTATTGATTCTCGCCTGGTTCTGATCTTAAAAAAAAGCCAGAGTTCTAAAAACAGACAAAGCGATGCTCCTCCGACTGTGGCTGCAACAAATGGATGATTATTAAAGAGTGCCAAAGCCATGGCAGCTCCTAATAAAATTAGGATTATTTCAAGAGCCACAAATCCAGCTGCGATTTCTTTAGAATCAATGCCTGCTTTTTGAAGTCGATTTTCTGCTCTAGCATTTATTGAAGAAATGAAGGGTAATTCGCCAATGCCTTCAAAGACCCTTCCAAGCGCAAATGCAATATTCTGCAGAGCTGACTTGTTGCCTACTTTGGAAGATGTAGCTTCGCCAAGAAGTCGCCTTCGTCTAAGATATTCACTTACAGCAAATATCGCAGCAAAGACTGCAACAAAAATACACATTGTACAGAGTATAATTTCCATCAATCACCTTTATGGTATTAGAGCCCAAGCAACTTCGATCATATCTTCAATCTCATGATCGATCTTGCTCCATAATGCTGGTTCAACAATTCTTTTGAGTTTGATAAAAAACTCATCAGGAAATGACCTGTCATCGCATATGAATGCCTTGCCCAATCCCTGAAGATTAATACCCTTGATCAAACTTCTAAAATGGTCATCTGGAGACTGTCTGTGTTTACCTATGATGGATATTTCATATTCTTTGCATTTTTGTTCTTGAATGGATTTATTTCTTTGTTTCCTAATCTGAAACAGAACATCTACCGCAGGCATGTCTTTATCTGTAATAACAAAGGACGCGCCCATTTCACTGTCAAGCGCACGAATGGGCCAGAATATCTTCTGCGCCAATTCATCCCACTGAATGAATTGCAGCGATTCATGCTCTGCGCTTTCACAAGCGCCGTTCATCAGCTTCTCCACTTGACTCACCTTTCCCTCGCTGCGTTTTTCGGCCATAAACATGTATGGCTTGGTGCAGGATATTGCCGCCTCAGGCCAAATCAGGATCAGCATGAGTAATATAATGAAGCTGGCAAACAATGTTCTGAATTTAGAACACATCTAATATTGAAGACATTGCACACATCGTGCCAAGAGAGAGGCTTCACAATATCAAGGTGTTATGAAGGAATGATTGGAAACATGTGCAGCGTTTTGATGCAGTGATGACGAATGTAGAACAGTAGATATGATAGAATGGAAACTAACGCGACCGCGTTTTAGAAAATATTAATCCTTCCCTGAAGTCTGGAGAAAAATGAGGGCTTAACGCCGTGGTCAGGATCGACTGTGTTGACATAGCCAAGATCGAGTTCTGTATTTATTGTGGGCATCACAAACTTGAACGCAGAGTACTGCTGAATAACAGGTTGCACTAAAGTCTGCATGTTCTCGTCCAATTCAAATTCAACACCTCCCATTGCGCCTGTGGCAAACATCAGGTGATTTGTTAAACTCGCAGCTATTTCAGGATTAAAGAGGATACGAGAACCGATATGATCATTCATACCTACATCAGTTAAAAGGTCATAGCGGAAGCGTAATCTGTTAAAGAGCTGATGGCTGTAACCAAAGCCGCCGCCGACGTGCCATTCATCGTTTGCCACGCTTACTGCTACGCTAGGTTGCCAGCTATTATTGACATCAGCAACGCGCTCATACACGGGCTTCTGATCTGGATAAAAGGTCATGCCACCGTGATTAACACCGAAAAACTCAGAGCCCACCTCAAAGTATGTGGGTACTAGGCGCGCCCTACCATCGCCTGTGATCTCTACGCGTAAATCTGTGAGACCTTCGACTGCCCGGGCAGCAATGGTTTCTGCCTCAAAACCATTGGCTGTCATCTGTGCAAAGTCCTTCTTGCCTTTTGGCGGCGGCGCGCCGGCATCGCAGGCATTGAGAACAACTTGCCCCTTTTTATCGCCAAAGAAGCCCTTGAAGTCTTCGGCAATTTCTCCATTGGTTAGAGCTGTGTCACCGAGCATTATGAGATCCCATTTGCCATGTGCTGTGATGAACACCTCATCAGGAATACCGTAGGTATCACGCATTTCCCAAGCGCGCTTCTTGAATTCCTCTCTGCTATGGGCCTCTACCACCACCAGCCGAATTCTGGGATCGTATTTAAAGCGCCTGCCCCAATAAAAGACATCGGAATCAACATCATAAGATGCTACCATAGCGAGGATTAGGGGTTTGCGCTTATCGTGGTTTTTGTCAGAGGCCATCTTGACCAGGTGTTTTAGGATAGATGGATGATACCGATTAAAGCGCTCAATGCCAAATTTCTCCCGCAAGAGTAGCGCTCCTTGAGCACCGATAGACTTCTCAGCAGCAATGATATCATCTTTCTTGATAGCTACAAACTCTGCTGCTGCAGGGTAGATGTTAGCAAGCACAGAAGCGGCAAAGCTTCGAACGTCTTTATCCTTAAGCGCTGCGAAAAGAGCTGGAACAGCTGCAGGGCCGATCTGGACAAGGGCTTGGACTGCTCTTCTATCAACTTCTTTATCCTTAAGAGTTGCGATAAGGGCTGGGAAAGCAGCCTTTGCCCCAGGGCCGATCTCACCAAGGGCAAAGGCTGCAGCAGATCGAACGAGCCAATTCGGATCCTTAAGCATTTCGATAAGCGCCGGAACAGCCGCAGGGCCGATCTCACCAAGGGCAATGCTTGCATCAATGCGTACGTTCTCGTTCTGATCTTTAAGCGCTACGATAAGGGCTGGGATAGCAGCCTTTGCCCCAGGGCCGATCTTGCTAAGAGCATAGGCTGCATCAGAGCGAACTTTCAAATCCGGATCTTCGAGCACTATTTCGGCCAGCCATTTTACCCTTTGTTGTAAAGCATTACTGCTGTTCAGGTCTGTTATAAATTGCGAAGAAAATCCAACAGAAGTGAGCTTACCTCTCTCATCTTCACTAATGAACCCGTCCTCAAACGCCTCACAAAGTGCATCGGCCTGCTTCTCGTTTAGATCGAGCGATTTACATTCATCGCGCGTTAGCCCACCTAAATCGACGTATGCTGTGATTACCTTTTGTATAAGTAGATCTACCATTTTGCCCTATTTTCTTCCCACCTCTGATCACAATACTGTTATCGTCTATAGGAGGATTTTGTTGTGCGCAAAAAAACATGACGGAGCAAGTTGTAACTGCGCTAAATCATAAGGTATTCTGGAATTGTTGTATTAATTTGCTCCGTCATACTGGTGAATCAATAATTTTGTTTTGAGATTTGATATGGAATTCCTTCGAAATTCAGATTTCGCACTGTTGTTGCGTTAGAACTGCATATTTTTCATGGATGTCATTGCGAGCAAAGCGAAGCAATCCCCTTATAACCTGTGTTTGCAGGAGATTGCTTCGTCGCTAAACGCTCCTCGCAATGACACCTAGACATGAGAAAAATGAATTCTTATATTTCAACCA
>JBDRBN010000073.1:0-39645 GCA_043822785.1 Pseudomonadota bacterium | reverse complement strand
GAGAATATGGACTGACATCACCCGAATATTTGGCCGGTAGTATTATGTAACAAAATTCTCATATTTTTTTGTCAAAGAACGTTTATATCAAGTCACCCTCCCCTATTGCGACACAGTCTCTTGTAAGGGGGAGTTAGAGGGGGGTAGATCTGGATCTACCTCCCCAGCCCCTCCTTACAAAGGAGGGGCTACTCAGTTAACGACTTCTGTGACGGAGCATCCCTGTCATTGAACAACACGTCAAAGCAGCGGCTTCCTTCAAAGTTTTCTTCGCTGCCTGTTGGGTCGCACAGCCAACCATTCATAACGATGAACATCATCACATCCTTGAACGCAAAGCTCAGATCGTCAGATGATCCAAACCTAGCACCTGCCACCACTGTGAATATGCCGGTGGCAGGATCGACTGGCCTGCCCCTTAGATATGCTGTGCCGCCTGTGAACTCGTTATCCTCTTCAGGACATCCAGCAGGTATCTCGCCTTCGGCGTCTTTGAACAAAAGCCCTTCAAGAAATCGCCAGCTGCTGTATGTCTTGCCGTTTATAATCTTGTTTTGCGTGCTTCTTTCGCAGATCGCAGGTGATGCTGCTGATGTATCGTTTAGGTTTATCTTGTACTCGCCTGCTGCAATATCGATAGAGGTATCCGGCAGCACGTTAAGATCTGTTTCTTTTTCCTGGGGCTTGAGCGCGCCTGTGGTGAATGCCATGTGAAACACCGTATCCATGGGCGGCTTTGGTCCCAAAGGGCCGCCTGGATTATGAAAATAAGTCGGCCCAAAAAACCTAAGCCCTATCTCTTCAAACGTCATATGGCCATCTACGCTGTACCTGCCGGTGTCGATATCATAAAGCGTCTGAGGCTGATCTATTTTTGTGCAGAGGTTGGCGTACTGACCTCCTTCCATCTCTTCTGCAGTATGATATGCGGGGCTGTCGTATCTGCCGCCGCTCGCGTAAAAGAAGGCGCACGCGCCTTTGCCTGATCCAACGCCTGCCTCGGTAAAGAGCTTAAGCTCCTCAGTGTCACAGGGATTTATAACTACGCAGTCAGATGGATTGTGTGGCATTTTTTCCTGTGGAGCCATCGGTCCTGGATATGAAAGGGTCGATGTGTAAATGCGCCATCCGTTTGCGCGCATATCTTCGGGCACGTTTGGATAATCCTCATACACTCCTTTCTGCCCTATACCCCGGCTGCCATCGTGTATGAGGTTTGCATAATCAAACAGCCCCTCTTCATCATACGCCGTAGATACAGGATGAGTATCTACAGTTCTAAATACTCCTGTTATGCCATCGTTTGGTGTGCTCAGCGTGTTTAAGCCGTCTGCTGATTTGATTGTCATCTCATCAAAAGGATCGAGTATCAGAGCGCCTGTAAAGACCTGCAGATCAGCAGCATTTGCTTCGCCACTTTCAAGGCTTTGCGCCAGGTCCTTTTTAGAAGTTATTCCGGATAGTCCTGGAAACTGAGGATTGAGAATTACTGCCGTGGTCTGTGTGACCCTTAAGACAAATGTGCCGGCAATGGGGTCGATTGATGCCAGAAGATTTGCTGAAAGAGACGTCTTTTTTGGGCTTCCATCCGGATTTTGTGCTGGCAGTCCCTTGGCATCCAGTTCAAGCGCTTCCACTTCAAGCTTTGCTTTGAACAGGCGCTTCGCCAGCTCGCTTGTTTCATCGCGATGAAAATCAACGCAGCCGAACAGCGGCATCGTTGATGTGGAATACGCTCCGGGCGCCATATCGAGTCCAGATCCTATGGACACGGGATTTAAATCAAACGACTCGTCGATAAGATCTCCAGTGCTCTCATCAACGATCGGAATAGAGCAGCGAAGGCCTTTGCCGGAAGGCGGGTTCACGGATTCTATTTCTTCTTTTGTGTCGAGCCACAGAAAATTTTTATCATCTTCGCCTGAAATCGATATCGACGTGATGCGCAGGGTGGAGCTTGCAGTATCAGCAACGCGCAAAAACATAGGGACTGCCAAGTCCACGGTCTGTGCAGTGATGCCTTGGAACGGGAAGGACATGTTGTCCTCCACGTGTTTTGTTCCGGTGGATGTTTTGAAGTAAAGCTCAAGAGCAGGGGCTTCGCTTATGGTCGTGGTGCCGGTTATTTCAGTCGTGATATCCCCTTCATCTGTAGCTATCGTGAGCACGGCTTTATCCGTGACCTTGCTTCCTACACCGGCTTGTCCCCCATCAGTGCCCAAAAGATCATCTGGCGCGTAGGTAATTACTATGAAGGCTGTGGTCTCCTGAAACCCAGGTTGATAAGGGGGAAGGGTAACGGGCAGACTTACGCCTTTAGCGTCTTTGCCGCTCAATGCCTTTGATAGCTCTTCTGCAACCTGATCAATGCTTTCAGCCACAAAAATCGCCTCTTCAGGGAGCGAAAATTGACCAGTGGATTTGCTGCCTTCAACTTCTTCAAGGGTTACGCTGGTGATCTGCAAGTCGGTAACGCCCATGTTGCGAATTGCCAGCACCTGTTTATGGGCTGAGAGCGTGATGTCGGTGGAGCCCTTCAGATCTATCGTGTATGTGGGCGCTGCATCTGGATCAACGAGATTGCATTGATCGTCAATTTCGACAAGAGGTCTTCCTTTTGTAGAGACAGTAAGGAGCTCGCAAGGCATGGTGGCCGGATCCGCGCATTCTCCACATGATGTGTAGGATTTAATCTCATTGCACATGATCTCTTTGCACAAAAAGAATTTTCGCTCAGCATTTGCCTGAACACTGGCATCGCCGATCTCAACATCATCTACTTCTGGAGCGATGATGTCGCCATTCTCATCCACTATGTTTACAGAACCATCTGCAGACTTGTTAAGGGCAATGGCTGTAAGTTGAAACTGATCAGGACCTATGGAGATGTTCTCTATTGCTTTGCCAAAAGTTGTGTCGGCCTGTGTAGGCTTAAATGTTACATCCAGTATGAATGACTGCTGTGGCGATAGCGTACTTGTAAGCGGCGTGGTTACAGAGCTTAAGTAAAAGGGACCTTTGCGCGGTGGTATGGATAGCGTCTGGGATTTTGTTCCGATATTCTTTACGCGGAATTTAGCGCTTGCTTCGTAGCGTGGGCCTATGTCTAAACTTGTCTCAGCTATGAAGGTTCCGGTTGAGATTTCCATCACCATGTTTTCTGGAAGAGCTGATTCTGTTTGCTGCCCGTCAGATGAAATCACGACCTTTTTTACCTCGATAGTTCGATCACCATCACCTCCACATTGTGTAAGCGCAGGCGTTATCTGACCTCTGAATGTTGCAGTGAGCGATGCTCCTAAGAGGTACTCATCAGCTGCTTCGATTATATGGCCGAGGGTAGTGGCAGTGACCAATGTCATTGCTCCGCTGGCGTCCGGCGGTGATCCTGAAATTGCTGAAAGATGATCCAGCTCTTCGGTCGTGCCTGTTGTGAGCGTGAGACCCGGCACTTCACCCACTATGCCCAAAGCCACAATGAAAAAAGAGAAACCTTCGATGGTGATATTGCCGGATGAATCGATTGTTCCCTGGCCTACATTATTTGAACCATCTCCATCACCGCGGCCATTTATGGTAATGGGCGCCGGCAGGCCGTGTCCTTCAACTTCAATATCTGGGAATTCGCTACCGTTAAGCGTAACGGTTGCTCCGGATATATGTATTGGAAAGGCCGGCACTTCAGCGCAAAGCTCATCATCTGTGTTGGTGCCCACTTCGATATTATCGCCTTTTATTTGAACGCATAGCTGTGAAGTAAAAGAGAGCGTGCACTGTCTCGTGCCTGCGCTAGCGCCAGGCGATGGCTGATCAGCTGCGCCGCCGTCAGGTGGAAAATACACGGGGGTATAATCTTCACCTGCGCATGCCGTGACCAAAGACATCATTATTATGGCCAGGCTTATGAAAAGTGCTCGTATCATCTTGTTCCTCAATAAAGTTTAACTACGGCGTATTTATATGGTTTTGAGTGCTTATCGGTTAATTGGGAAAAAAGTTGCGTGATATCGCAGATCATCATGAGGCCTGTTAGGCCTGCAATATGCGTCGTTCCGACGTTTTGCGTCAGGCAAATGACATGTTGCACCTTTTATTTAGCAACTTTCTTGGCTAGCTACCGATATCACCTTGTCATTGCGAGGAGCTCCCCAACGATCTTTGGGGAGCGACGTGGCAATCTCCTGAAATCATGGGGATCGCCACGCCCAGCACCAGACGGTGCCGGGCTCGCGATGACATATTAGGAACAAAACATTATGAGATCGAAAGTTTCTCCAAGAATTGTGGCAGCCTTTCTATTTGCCGTTCTTCTCTTTATGCCTATGGCATCACAGGCAGGTATCATGGATTTTACAAAGCGTGCGGCCCAATGGTGGTTATCAAGAAGCATAGGAAGTAGCGCTGCAGAAAAAGTTTCCTCTGAAGAGGAGGATAGCGAAGACAGTGGGGGCAGTGGATTTTCAGCAGGAAGCTCTGCTGTGCCGGGAAAGTGCCAGGTGCCTCAGAGCCCTCCGATCACACAATGCGATCTTGGATCTGGCTTTTTATGCGTGAGCACACCTTTGGGCGGAACCGCAGATTCATCTTTTATTCTCAAGGGTACCATCGATAGGCAATCATCGGTTCTCGCGAGCATTAAGATCATAGCCCAGAACGAATACACAAAAAAGATTACCCAAGTTGACACATCTAGTCCGGCTGTGTCTGGCTGCTGGGGAAGCGCATCATTTGGAAGACCTTTCTGCTTAGACAATGATGGATATTTTGCTGCGGTTGTAGAACTAGCTGAAGAAGGGCCTTATACTGTGTCGGTTTCAGCAACCCAGCTCACAGGAAATGCTGAGCAGCGGCAGGTTCGCATAAGCCGAGTTATTCCCACAGATCTTTCTGCTGACGACATCGCCTTTGATCCTGACGTGAAGAGTGTGCAGTCGGTTGATACATCGCATGTTACTGTGACAGTCGATCTTTTGGGCGATTGCCAGTTTTGCGATTTCATAGGCGCCTCTACTGGCGGAGTGACGGTTACTGTTGAGAACGCGATAGTCAACGAGAACGGCGAGCAAAAGAATATAAGCTGTGCAACCACGGCCCCACAGGGCGGGCAGGGCAGATTTGTCGTGGGAATTCCCGTGGGATCAGGAAAGAATAGCCTCACGATTCGCGCATGCAATGCGGCTTCTGAGGGTAGTGCTTGCCCACAGGTAAGCGGCATTTCATTTTCAGCTAGCGGCGTTGTTGACGTCTCTGATTCCGTAGAGTTCTTGTCGCCAGAGCCTTTGCCATCCTATGACTCTGAGAAGTATCCGGTGATCCCTTGGAAGTTTAAGTTGGGGAACTCAGATGCATGCATCGAAGTGAGGTTCAACAGACAAGCGCCCATAAAACTCTGTCCGAATTCTCAAGGCGTATATTCCATTGATCTCATTCCCACAGAGGGAATCAATGTTGTGAGTTTGGCCCAAGAATCAGGTACTGATGAGTTTGCATGGACGTTTGGCTGGGGCAGGATAATAAGTCCGTATGCTTCAGAGGATAACGGCATGCAGATACCCTCTGCTTTGGAGCTTGGTCTTCCTGCTGCAACATTGACCGACATACTAATTCCTTTTATCAATAATTTTCTTGCATCAGATGAACGCAACATTCTGTTAAAGCAAATTTTTGATGGGGTCGATGATGATAGCGCATCGTCAGACAATGGCGATATGCTGGATCTTATCCCTCATTGCTCGTCAGAAGCATCGAGTAAATTCAGCACTGTGCTTAGGGGAGAGCCGAAGATAGGGCAGGCAATGCTCAAGGACCTATCATTTGATCAGGGCACCATGAATCTCTCTGTTATGTTAAAGGATATAGAGATAGGCCTGGATCTGATTCCTCAAAAGGATTTGCCGCCTCTTCCGCTCGTAATAGCTTTTCGCGCTGCAAAGTTGGATTTGGCTCTTATGAATGAAAGGTCTTCTGCAGGCGAGCCCCTTCTTTTTCTCAGCAGTTATCATAATGACTGTGAATATAAAGACGGCACCTATTGCAAAAACAAGCCTGCGCCTTTAGTGCCAGCAAACTTCATAGGCGGAGCAAATGCCTACGGCGGATTCATAAGGTGCGACGTGAGCCTTGCCGGCGGCAAGGCCGTGGAGGCCTGCAACGCGATCAATTCGCTTAATGCCCAGACAGGAGTGCTCTCCGAGACGGTATTGGATGGACTTAATGATGTTATATATTGCAAGGGATCCTCTGTGCTTACGGCATTGGCCAGGCGCGGCATTTGGCTTCCTCCGGTCGTGTTGGGGAGTAAGGTTCTGCCGAACGTGAAAATTCCGATCGCTGTATCCTTAAAGGACGGCATTGATTTATCGACATCAGGCATGCTTGTGGACGCCAGTGTAATGGTCGGCGATAAGGAAACATATGCACAGACCCCTTTGCAATACCACATAGATAGCGCCGGCATTATAGCCGGGGCTGGCTTTGGTGAGAGGACCTTTGATGCGCCTGATGCCGGTGGAGATGTAAACATCGCCGCATCGTTGGATGCTGTAAATGCGTTTCTGTTTGCAGCTGTTGCACAGGGCGATGGCCGCAATGCTAAAGGCATTTTGGATTTTGATATTCATGAGCTCTTCTTCAAAGAGCTGGACTTTGATTTTGTCAAAGAGTGTGATGCATATGAAGTTCCTCCTGGTGAAGAGGCAGCGCCCCCAACGCTGTGCCATATAAGGCCACGGGTATCCGAGCTTCTGGGAAGCGCGCTCACAACATATGGTTATCTGCCCGGCAATCATCCGCTGCTTCTTGCTGTGCGTGGCAACCGCGCTCTTGGGATCAGGGTATCTGTTGATGATGTCGATGGCTCGCTTCTTTCTGTGGATATCGGCGGGCTTGGGCTTAGCTTTTATGCGCTTGAGGTGGACGAGGCATTAGGAACAGATGAATACGGAAATCCTGCGCTAAAACTCGATGCAAACGGAAATCCGATTATCCACTCGATGCGACCAGATGATCCCGACCCTTTGAATGGTCAGATCATAAGCTTTGATCTCTCTGTACTGCTTGGAATCGAAATCGGAGACATAGAACCTGACCCGACTGATGATTCGAAATTTAGGATTAATATTAAAGTGCTTGGAGATCACTCGCGCTTGGTGCTCACTCCGCTTGCAGGAAGCAACACTACAACGGTACCGGCTGCAGGACTTGTTTCTGCTTTGGCAGAGAAGCTTAAACTCGCACTCGCTGAACTAGAAGACTTTAACATTCCAGTTCCAAGGGAGATCGCACTTTCTGCAGATGATGATGGCATATTTGGCATGCTGGGCCTAGCAAAGATTACATTTGATTCGGAAGACGGTCTAAAATTCGATTTGGAGCAAAAGCGCAACACTGCAGTGCTTGCTGTAAAGGCTGCTATCACGCAGATCCTGCATCACAGTGGAGTGGAGAAAACGTACGAATTTTAGAATCGTATGATCAGCTCCACCACCTCGTTTTCACCTATGTCCACGTTGATCCACTTTTTGAGCGTAACGTGGTCTGCCTCATCGTGGTAGCTAGCTTCAATATAGTATTTGCCAGGCTCTATCTCAAATATCTCCCAATCATTGCCACTGACGCCGTTTATGAGTTCTCGATCAGAACCGTATTGGAACACCTTGAAACTGGATTTGATGATGCGGTTGTTGGGCCCGCGACCGATAACCTTGAGCTTTCCTGCCGTGAATATGGCTTCGTGGCTTATGGTCTTTCCGTCCTCGACCTTGATGTCCCTTATCCAGATCATGGGGTGGGTCTCTGCACCTACAGTCATGTCTACTGCGAGCGCATCGTAAACTCCAGGTGCAAGATCAAAGATCATCCATGCATTTGATGGAGGGGCTTTGGCAATGATTTCATCTGATGCTGCCTGATATATCGTAAACTCAGTGCGCATCGCTTGTTCCTTTGCATTTCTGCCGCGCAGCCTAAGCGTTCCTAGTACAAACTTTATAATTTCCTCGGTTGGTTTGTCAGCGGTTATAGTTATTCCTCTTACTGGCACAGAGGGTTTTGGTTCGAGTATTGATTTTATGCTGTAAGCGTAGATGTCATACGTGCCAGGCGGCACATCGATTTTGATCGGCGCTCCTGTGGGCGAGCTTACCTTGGCCATCTCGAGTCCGCTCTTTTGGTCCTTCATTACAAATTCAGCTGGCAGCTGGTTGCCTTTTCCGTCGACAGCGGAGAGTGTGATCGTTCCCATTTCAAACATGACTGTGAGGTCCGTACTCTCAGCCGCCTTCACTGCGACGTCATCCACCTTGGTGCGCGGGCTTGCTACCATCGTTGGGTCTTCGCCAGTGACCACCATGTCATAGTTGGCCGGAGCAAGCATCACTGAGCCGCCTTCGCTGGGAAGCGCGCCGCTGGCAACAAGTTGCTGTGTGCCGGCCTTATATATTTGGAATAGAAATGGGATGGCTTGGTTTTGAGTAGTCAGGCCTTTAAGAGATAGAGATCCCTTTTGAAATTTGAATACGATATCGTTCTCAGTATCCAGTTTTATCTCAACGCCACTCTCGACAACTGAAAACGAATCAGGCTGACTCTCCATGAGATCTGCGGATATGTCGTATGTGCCAGGAGCTAAGAAGAATGTCTTGGAAGCAGCATCCATTTCGATGGTTGCAACTTGCTGGGCGCCCTTGTCCTTTGTGATTTTGAAGCTTGCTGGAACAGGTTTGCCCTCATTGTCAAGGGCAGTGAGTGTAACCCTGCCAAGGTCAAAGTTGATGGTCTGTTCTACTTTTGTTGTTGAGAGAACCTCAACACCCTTTAGTATCTTTGATGGTTTTTTCTTCTCAGGTGAGTCTACGTATTCGACGAGAATGTCATATGTGCCAGGAGTTAGGCTGAGAAGCTTGGTCCCAAGACTTTCCCCACTACGGACGACCTCTTGCGTGCCTACCTTATAGACTATAATTCTAAAGGGCAGGGGTGCGCCGCCAGCGCTAGCAGTGAGTTTGAGGTTATAAGGCATCGTCGAATTTATGGCCTGGTCGAGTGAACTTCTGAGTTCACCCTCATTGCGCGCGAGAAAAAATTGGCCATCTGCGTTTTTCGCAATACAGGATAACTTCTCCTGATCCTCTGGCGCGACGTCAAAGGCTATCACGTGTATGATTATATCCTCAGCTAATCCGCTAGCGACTTCGCACGGACTTCCCTCGCACGAGTCTGCGCCATCTGCGGCGAGCACTATTACGCGGTCGGCCACTCCGCCGCTTGGAAAATCATCAACAGCTTTTTCGAGCGTATATGCAATAGGGCTTTGGCCTTGTGCGTTTGTCTTGTCGAGTATGGTGCGTATGGCGTCGAGGTTTGGATCTCCCATGCCTATAGCGAGTTCTGTGTCCTCACAGTTGTTTGTAGCTGCTTCTTGAGTCGAGCCCATAAGGCGCACGGCAATGTTGCGAGGAAAATCTGTCTGCTGTTGAATGAGTTCGTACACCACATCATAAAGGGCCTGACGCAGCACATCGAACTTAGACTGCGTCCCAGCGCCAAGCGGTGCGGACATGCTTCCTGAGGCATCGAGTATGATATCGATGTTTGTTTTTGCCACAACGAGTCTGGGTTCATAAGGCACGGGCTCTGCTTCTTTGGGCTTGGCTTCTGTTTCGATGGGAAGTTCTGGTGCAGGAAGCGCTGAAATGGGCGACTTCTCCCCAGGCTCTTGTTCTGGTTGTTTTGTTTCAGGTGCTCCTGGAAGCGTGGCGAGTGGAGTTTCAGACTCTGCAGGCAACGGGGCAGCTTCTGCTGAAGGCTTTGGAGCCTGCTCTGGGGATGGAGGCAGTGTGATCGGTCCTCGGGGCATAAAGGGTTCCTTTTGGCCCTCTGGTTCTAAAGTCGGCTTTTTTTCAGCAGGCAATGCTTCAGGCGCAAGAGTTGGCGCGCTTATGGTCTGGCGTGCAGAAGCCACAGGTTCGGCTGATTTGCGCTCAGATACTTGCTCTGACGGTTTTTTGCAGCCAAAGCCAGCGATGAGTGCGCACAGGCATACAGTTGCAAAAAGTCGTGGTATCGAGTGGTTAAGCTTCATCATTATAATGAATCACGTTTATCACATGAAATTGGATTTGAAAACGTAGAAACACAAACAACGCGAGACACGCGAGATAGGCGAGACACGCGAGAAAGGCCAGCAACGTTTCTTGCTTTTCTCGCTTTTCTCGCGTGTCTTGCGTTTCTCGCTCTTATGGGTTTCTTTAACCCCACTAAAGTGTCATAAATACGTGTATTTTTTAAACAATGTCAAAAAAGCATGAAGAAGCGTCAAAAAATCCCTAGCCATTTCTGCAGCCTTGTTGTATTTTAAAAAAGCAGAAGCTAGAAGGTAGAGGTCAGAAGATAGAGAATTTCCTGGTTTCCCACTTCTGTCTTCTAACTTCTGGTTTTATAGACCATGCCCAAACAACAAAAAATAAAAGAATATGAACTCGAGGACTTAGATCACGAAGAGCTCCTCAAAATGGTTAAAGCTCTTAAAGATCGATCCAGTAAGCTTGAAGATCTGGTGGGGATTATCTCTCGCGGCAAGTACATGTGGGAGTCCACCTTTGATGCCATCACTGCGCCCGTCCAGATCGTCTCAGGTGAATTCGAGATCATAAGGGCAAACCTCGCATTGGCTTCGGTCAGCGGCAAGGACATCGCCACTATAATCGGCAAGAAATGCTTTGAGTCCTTTGCAGGGCGGCATACTCCTTGTGAGGGGTGTCCTTTGGCAAGGTCGTTGGGCGGCGAGATGCGCATAGAGTCAGCACTTCGCAATCGCGTAAACAAGCGCGAATTCGAGGCGTGTGCCTATCCGCTCGGTCCCGGTACCACCACGGGATCAGCTGTCCTCTACTACAGGGATATGACCGAGGAACGCAGACTACAGCGCGAGGTAATCCAGCAGGAGAAGATGGCTGCCATAGGAATGCTGGCTGGCGGCGTTGCGCACGAGATCAACAATCCCCTCGGCGGTATTTTAGCATTTACACAACTCATGAAGCGAGATGTGGCTGATAACAAGGCGCTTATGGGCGATCTTGAAGAAGTCGAGAGGGCAGCAATTCGCTGCAAAAAGATCGTAGCTGACCTTCTGGATTTTTCTAGGATTACGCAAGAGCACGATCGTACGACAGTGGATGTGAACATCCTTCTAGAAAAGGTTTTTCCATTTTTGCAGCGCGAGATGCGTTCATACAACGTAGAGCTCGAGTTTCATGGCGATCCAACGCTTCCCAATGTCATTGCACAGCCCGACAGGCTACAACAAGTGTTCATCAACCTCATGACCAATGCCTGCCATGCAATGACAAAGGGAGGAACGCTCAGTGTGGAAACAAAGTCGGTTAATGACGGACGTTCCGTTGCGATCAAGGTCTGCGATACAGGCGGTGGTATTTCAGATGAGCTACGAGATAAGATTTTTGATCCGTTTTTTACAACTAAGGAGCCCGGAAAGGGAACCGGTCTGGGTTTGTCGATAAGCTATAGAATAGTAAAGGAGCACGGCGGTGATATCGTGTGTGAAGCAGCCGAGTCTGGGGGTACTGAGTTTACCGTGTTTCTCCCCGCTGCTGAATCTAGGCACAGAGGCTAAAAGCCCTGCAGGAGGAAGCCATGGCAAGGGTTCTGATAGTAGATGATGAAGTTGCAATAAGAAAGGCGCTGGAGCGCTTCTTAAGCGCGATGAAGTACACTGTCTTCACAGCTGAAGATGGAGAGGTGGCCCTGTCCATCCTCCAAAATGAGACCATAGACTTGGCTCTGGTCGATCTGGTGATGCCTAAGATGGATGGCGTAGAGCTCATCAGGCGGATGAAGCGCGAACAATCCGATATCATACCAATCGTTCTTACTGGATTTGGAACCATTACATCTGCTGTGGATGCCATAAAGGCGGGCGCATATCATTATCTTACAAAACCATTTGAGCTCGATGACATAGCAGCTCTCATAAATACTGCGCTGGAGCACAAGCAACTTAAGGCCGAGAATCGGTTGCTCAAGACCCAGCTGCGCGACAAATACCGCTTTGAAAACATTATCGGACAAAGCGATGAGATGGCGGCTGTTTTCGATTTGGTCGAAAAGGTTGCTGACACGAATTCGACCATTCTCATTACAGGCGAGAGCGGTACTGGTAAAGAACTCATAGCAAGAGCAATTCATTACAATAGTCCGCGAAAGGAAAAGTCGCTTGTGATCGTGAACTGCGCAGCGATTCCTGAGGAGCTTCTAGAGAGCGAGCTCTTTGGCCACGTGAAGGGCGCTTTTACAGGAGCGGTCATGACACACCCAGGTCGCCTTGATGCTGCTGATGGTGGAACGATCTTCTTGGATGAAATCGGTGACATGACGCTAAAGCTGCAGGTGAAGGTGCTGCGAGTGCTCCAAGAACAGCGCTTTGAACCAGTGGGTTCCACTCAATCGCACCAGGTGGATGTGCGGATAATCGCGGCTACCAATCATGATCTGGATCGGGCTGTCGGAGAAGGAAGATTTCGCGAGGATCTATATTATCGGCTCAACGTAATTCCTATCCATGTGCCGCCGCTTCGCGAGCGCAGAAGCGATATTCCGCTTTTGCTTGGGCACTTCATAGACAAATTTGGTGCTGAAACCGGAAAACCCATACCGAACATCACTCAGCAAGCTCTCGACAAGCTCATTCAATATGAATGGCCTGGAAACGTAAGAGAGCTCGAGAACCTGATGGAGCGGCTTCTTGTTCTCAAAAAGGACGACATGATTGATGTGAAAGATCTTCCGATCAAGATCGCTGGTATGCCGCCCCTGCCCCAAGAGGTATCCATGGGCAAAGGGCAAATTGATATTCCAGATGGAGGAATATCCTTTAAGAATGCCGTGGCTGATTTTGAAGCAAAGCTCATAGTTGGGGCACTTAAGAAAACCGACGGCAACAAGAACAAGGCAGCAGGACTTTTGCACCTTAACAGAACTACGCTTGTGGAAAAAATTAAAAAGAGACACCTAGATAAGCATGAATCCGACTAAGAGATGTAAGACGAGGATACTGTGAAGACCATTAATCTGCTTATAGTCGATGATGATGAAGGCATACTGAAGGTGTTTGAGAGGCTCTCTAAAGATCAGGGATGGACATACGCAGTGGCCAGGAGCGCTGAGGATGCGCTGCATCAGCTAGGCGAACGCGTCTTTGAAGCCGCTGTTTTGGATATCAGGCTTCCTGGCTTTACTGGGCTGCAGCTTTTGGAGCACTGCAAGAAGAACAACATAAATACAGAAATCGTGATAATGACCGGCGTGGGTTCAGTGGAGACCGCTGTCACTGCTATGAAGCACGGCGCTTACGACTACATCACTAAGCCTTTTGAGGATATCGAGCGAGTTGCGATCATAATCGGCAAAGCCATTGATAGATATCACTTGGCGCAAAAGTTAAGGCAGCTCGAACGTCAGAGGGGTGATGAGTTATCTTACGAGGGAATATTGGGCAAGAGCCGCAAGATGCAGGAGGTTTTTGATATCATTGAGAACATCTCTCCTACAAGCTCTACGATTTTGGTGTTGGGCGAAAGCGGCACTGGAAAAGAATTGGTAGCTCGTGCAATCCATGCGCGTTCTCTGAGAAGTGATAAACCTTTTGTCGTAATAAACTGCGCGGCCATTCCGGTGCACCTGTTGGAGAGCGAGCTCTTTGGTCACAAGCGGGGTTCGTTTACGGGTGCAGTGTCAGATAAGAGAGGCCTGTTTGAAGAAGCTGATAAAGGAACGGTCTTTCTCGACGAGATAGGCGAGATTCCAGCGCCCATTCAGGTCAAACTGCTCAGGGTCCTTCAAGAAGGGGAGGTCCGAGCGGTGGGTGATGTTGAATCCCACAACGTTGACGTAAGGCTCATCGCAGCTACCAACAGGGATCTGCCTGCATTGGTCAAGGAAGGAAGCTTTAGGGAGGATCTCTATTATAGGATAAACGTCATAGGCATACAGCTTCCGTCGCTGAGGGAGAGATCTGACGACATACCTCTTTTGGCTTATCACTTTCTGCAACTGTACAGTTCGAGGATGAAGAAGAAGATTAACAAAATTTCTGTGGATGCTCTGCAAGCGCTTCAAAATTATTCTTGGGTAGGAAACGTAAGGGAACTCGAGAATGTCATGGAACGTGCGGTGGTTTTGGCTGGCAGCGATTCGATCACTTCACAAGATCTTCCAGCAAAAGTGCTTTCAGAATCGTTTTATCTTCTCGATGATACAATTGGCATGGACATTGCCAAGTTCACATATCGCGAGGCCAAGGACAAGGCTCTTTCCTCTTTCAATCGAGCATATCTATCGAGCCTTTTAAAAGAAGCCAAAGGAAACCTATCATTTGCCTCAGAACGCGCAGGCATGGACCGTTCGAATTTCAAAAAACTCATAAGGCGCTATGCTATCGATATAAATGAGTATAGGGAAAGTTAAAGAACGCGAGAAAGGCCAGCAACGCCAGCAACGCGAGAAACGTATTAAGAAAAATATACTATGGAACAGAATACCATTCTGGTTGTGCACGACGGAAGAGAGCTGCCATCAAATATGGAGAAAGAGCTCTCTGCTGATGGCTGGAACCTAACGGTGACACAATCCAGGGCTAAGGAATGGTGGGTAGAGATAGGTGGCGTGGATTGCGGCGTGCTTGTGCTTAGCGGAGAGGATGCGAGCGGGCTTGAAAAACTCATCGAACGCATGCGCCGCCTTGATGATAATCTTCCGGTCATAGTCGTTGCCAGATCCAAATCTCTTGAATATGCGGTAGGCGCCATGAAGGCGGGCGCCTATGATTACCTGCCAATACCTGTGGATGGCGAACAGCTCAGACACGCCATACGCAATGCCATAAACCTCTACAATTTAACAAAGCGCGTCTATCTGCTTGAGACCCAGATGGGATGGCGCGGCGGCATGGATGACATGATAGGACACAGCACGGTCATGCAGGAGATCTTTTCCATGATCACAATGGTTGCCAAAAGCAACGCCACTGTCTTGATAACCGGCGAGAGCGGCACTGGCAAGGAACTGGTGGCAAGGGCGATACACAATCACAGCTCGCGCAGCCATAAGACATTTCTCGACATAAACTGCGGTGCCATACCACGAGAGCTTTTGGAAAACGAGCTCTTTGGTCATGAGCGAGGCGCTTACACTGGGGCGGATAGGCGATACATGGGCAGCTGCGAGCGCGCAGATGGGGGCACTCTATTTCTCGACGAGATAAGCGAGATGGATCCACTTCTCCAGGTAAAGCTATTGCGCTTTCTGCAAGAGCGCACATTCATGCGCGTCGGCGGCAATGATCTCATAAAGGTGGACGTCAGAATAATAGCTGCCACGAATCGCGATATATCCAAAGAAGCGCAAGAGGGCAGGTTTCGCGAAGACCTTTTGTATCGTCTCAATGTCGTTCCCGTTCACATCCCTCCGCTTCGCGATCGAAGGGAAGATATACCACTTTTGGCAAAACACTTTCTCGACAAGTACTCGACTAAGAACGAGAAGATTTTCCTCGATTTTTCGCCTCAAGCGCTTGATGTGCTCATGGCATACGAATGGCCTGGAAACGTGAGGGAGTTGGAGAACAGCATTGAGCGAGTCGTAGTGCTCAACAACGACAGCCGCGTAAAACTCAGCCATCTGCCAAAGGACATTCAGGAACAGGGAAGGATGCACCCCCAAACTGTTGAGCCAATTGAGCCTTCCATGGCGCCATTGGATGGCGGAAAAATAATACCTCTGGAGCTTGTGGAAAAGTATGCTATAGAGGCAGCGCTTAAGCGCTGTTTGGGAAATGTGGGCGAGGCAGCACGCAAGTTAAAGATCGGACAGGCCACTCTCTACAGAAAGATAAAACATTACGGACTGAAATAATGCGAGAAAGGCGAGACACGCGAGAAGCGCGAGAAAGGAAGAGGATTTCTTATGAACATCGAAGTAACCCAACGGGGTGATGTCCAGATTGTACACTGTGGAGGCAGCCTTGATGCTGACACTGTTCCAGCGTTCAAGAAGATCGCTTTTGATCTCGTTGGCACTGGCTCAAATCACATAGTCATAGACTGTTCCAACCTCACCTTTATCGATTCCATGGGCCTGGGCGTGTTGATCTCGCTTCTGCGCCGTGTGCGTCAACGTGACGGCGATGTGAAGGTGGCGGCGCTATCTGATGAAGTCAAGACCATATTCGAGATCACCCGTCTGCACAGGCTCTTTGAGGTTTGCTCAGATTGGAATGCAGCAGTGCGGGAATTTGAGAAGAAGTGATCCCATGTCAAAACCGTTCTGTTGTGCAATCACCATAAGGAGCGAGACGCGCTATCTTTCTTTGCTTCGGCGCATGGTGGAAGTGATATCCACCAAGGGCCTCTTGGATAGAAAAGCTGTGATCGCTTGCAGCATGGCTTTGGTAGAAGCTGTGGACAACGCCGTCATCCATGCGCACAAGAGAAAAAAATCGCTTCCCATAAAGATAGCGTTTTCCGTAAATCAAAAGGAAGTGGTGATGGATGTGGTTGACATGGGCAGCGGTATCAGTCAACTTAATCCGCCAGAACCTGATGCTATGTCGTGCCACGGAAGAGGGCTTTTCGTAATAAACAGAGCAATGACTAGCGTCACAAGCCGCGTGAACAATGGGTTTCACGAGCTCAGGATGGTGTATCGCATATGAAAGCTAACGCAAACTCGATGAAAGCTGTGCATGCCTTAAGTCAGGCGATCGCGCACGTTGCTGATCCAGACCAGATTTACGAGCTCATACTCGATCAAGTGGTAAAATACCTTGGCGTCGAGAAGGCGTCCATCATGACTTATGATCCTGAAAAGCGAGTATTACGGATTGCAGCTGCCCGCGGCATGGATCCAAAGATAATGGAACGCGCGATCGTGAGGGTGGGCGAGGGCATTTCTGGTAAAGTGTTTGCGAGCTATGAGCCTGTTCTGATCACAGATATACAGGCTGAGGAGATGGGTCCTGGCCGTAACCGCTACAAGACGCGCTCGCTCATGTCCGCACCGGTAACGTGTTTTCCCATGAAGGTTGGCGAGGAATCGCTAGGCGTCATCAACGTGACCGATCGTACTGACGGTCGACCTTTTGACGAGAACGACCTTCGCCTTCTCACCACGTTCAGCAATCAAGCCGCAGCCTATCTGCATATAGCAAAGCTAAGCGAGGCCAAGGCCGAAAGCGAAAGGATAAAACAGCAGCTAGAGATCGCAAGGCAAATACAGTATCGCCTGCTTCCACAAGATCCGCCTAAGATCGAAGGGGTCGATATTGCAGGTAGGCTAGTTACTGCAGAGAGAGTAGGAGGCGACTATTATGACTGCTTTCTTACCTATGCGAAACGGCCCTCGTTTGTAATCGCAGATGTATCTGGGCATTCCATCGGCGCGGCGCTCATAATGGCTGCTTTCCGCTCTGCCGTAAGGGCCCAGAGGGATGCTGACTATAGCCCGTCGATCTTGGTGCAGAGAATCAACTCCATACTCTACGACGATCTCTATCAATCAGAGCAGTTCATATCCATGACTTACCTGCAGTATCTTCGTTCGCGGCAAATCATTCAGTATACATCGGCAGGTCATCCACCGCCTTTGGTCTGGAGAAGCGCGGACAAGTGTTTTGAGGACGCAGGCACTGGCGATCCGCTGCTGGGCATTGAGCATGGCAGCATCTTTCATGAGCGTCAGCTGGTAGTCTCTAAAGGTGATGTGATCCTTTTATACACAGACGGCATCATCGAGGCCTTCGGTGGTGCAGAGCGCTTTGGCCGGGAAAGGTTACACGAATGCTTAAAGGATGCTGTGGTGGGCAGCGCGCAGCAGATCGTGGATGTAATCGTAGAATCAGTGCAGGCGTTTTGCGATCCTCATCCGCTTCGCGACGACTTGACCGCTTTGGTAATAAAGGTTGTATAGGGCGAGAAACGCGAGACACGTAAACAACGAGATACAAAGGATGAAACAAATGAATTATGAAAAGATCATCGCCTATCTTGATTCTTTGCAGCCGAGCTCGGTTCGGTTAGAGCTGGGCCCGCTGACCGAAGCATGCCAGTTGATGGGCAATCCGCAAGATGAATTAACAGCCATTCATATAAGCGGTACCAACGGAAAGGGTTCAACGGTCGCCTTTTTGTCTTCGATATTTCAGCAGAGCGGATATAAGACCGGCATCTTCACCTCGCCCCATCTTGTGAATATTCGCGAAAGGATTCAGATCAACAGGGAATTGATAAGCGAGGATGAACTCGTGGAAGTCATCTCCCTAATCCGCGAAACCATTCCCGACGACCGGATGCTAAGCTACTTTGAGATGCTCACGCTTGCAGCCTTTCTGCACTTCAAGAAGATAAAAACCGACATCGCGATATTTGAGGCCGGCCTGGGAGGCCGTCTGGATGCGACAAACGTGATTCACCCCAAGGTAAGCGTGATCACGCCTATTTCCTTTGACCACATGAAACATCTGGGCTCTTCGCTTCGTGAAATCGCTACAGAAAAGAGCGGCATCATCAAGCGCGGAGTGCCAACTGTCGTGGCATATCAGCCGCCTGATGTGATGGAGGTCATTCGCAGGGTGTGCGATGATGTGGGTTCGCCGCTTTGTCTTGCAACGCCGGATGAGATCAAAAGTCCTCTGGGACTCTTAGGCGAGCATCAGCGGCAGAATGCGGCTTGTGCGGTTGAAGCGGCTGATATTCTGTCCAGCGCTGGCTTTAAGATAAGCCAAGTTGCAGAGGCCCTTGCCCAAACCAATTGGCCAGGTCGGCTCGAAGTGGTTTCAGAAAAACCACGGGTGATACTGGATAGCGCACACAACGTGGCTGGCGCTGAGATGCTAGCTTCGTATGTGCGAAGCTCTATTCCCAAGAAGAACGCCATCCTTCTCTTAGGCGTTCTTGCAGATAAGGACATCGAGGGCATAGTGCGGCAACTCGTTCCCCAGTTCCGCGAGGTTATCTTCACCACAGCTCCTTCTGCCCGCGCAGCATCCCCCAAAGATCTAGCAGCAGCTGCCCGCTCATCATCCGTTGATATTTCAATTGAGGAAGACGTGTCATCTGCTCTTACGACGACCATGAAGCGGATGGGGGATGATGATACGCTGGTGGTTTCTGGATCGATCACTGTAGTGGGTGAGGCCAAGGTATTTTTCTCGCGTATGGAAAAGGCCCGCTCATCTGAAATTTCTGCCAATGTCTAAAAATTATAAAACCCTCTACCTCATCGACGGTGCAAATTACTTTTTTCGGGCATACTACGCGATTCGGTCTCTGACCAATTCCAAAGGCTTTCCAACCAATGCCCTCTACGGCTTTACCCAGATGTTACTCAAGCTTCTGAAAACCGAAGAGCCAGATTACATAGCATGTTGCCTTGATACTAAAGAACCCACCTTTCGCGACAAGATGTATGAGGATTATAAGGCCAACCGCAAGGCACCGCCTGATGACCTTGTACAGCAGTTTCCGTACATGACCCCGATAATTGAGGCGCTTGGCATTTCAGTTGCCAAAAAGCCGGGCTTTGAGGCAGACGACATCATAGGCACTCTTGCAGAGCGCTTTGCTGATGATGAACTTAAGGTAGTTGTGGTCTCAGGCGATAAAGATCTCATGCAGCTCGTAGGCGAAAACATATCCATGCTCGATGAGATGAAAGAGCTTCGTATTGGCCCAAAAGAGGTGAGGGACCGCTTTGGCGTGGAGCCAGGGCAGGTTGTGGATGTCTTGGCACTTTCAGGAGATAAGTCAGATAACATCCCTGGTGTCTCGGGCATTGGACTAAAGACTGCCAGCCAGCTCATAGATAAATATGGATCATTGGAAGAGGTGCTCGAGCACGTAGCAGACCTGTCCACCAAGGCGGGTTCTGCGATTTTTGAAAATGTTGATGAAGCGCGCTTGTCAAAGAAGCTAGTAACAATAGATAGGGATGTACCTCTCAAGTTCGACTTGAAGGATTTGAAGAGGAGGCCATTTGAACGAGAACAGATGCTTGAGCTTTTTAAGGACTTGGAATTCTTTAGCCTTTTGGAGAAATATGCGTCTCAAAAGGGCATTTCATATGAAAAGTACAGGCTTATAAGTAATGAAAAGGATTTAAAGGAAATCGTTAACTTCATAAAAAATAAGAAAATATTCTCTATAGACCTTAAAACAGACTCCCTTGATCCAATGCAAGCCCAAATAGTGGGCATCGCGCTTTCATGGGAAGAAGAAGAGGCTGCTTATGTGCCCATTGGCCATGTCAATGTGACAGCACAACTACCTCGCAAGCTCGTGTATGATGAGCTACGCCCTGTTTTAGCAGATAAAGGAATACGCAAGGTAGGCCAGAACCTAAACTATGCTCTTACCATACTCAGGCGAGAGGGCTTTGATGTACACGGAGTTGAGTTTGATACCATGCTGGCATCATATGTGATTGACCCTTCTGCGGGTCACAGCCTCGATTCCCTTGCCAGGATCTTTCTTGACCATAGCACCATCCGATATGCGGACGTGACGGGAAAAGGGAAGGAAAAGAAGTTATTTGCTAGAGTGGATCTGGAGATGGCGCGTGACTACGCTTGTGAGGATGCTGATGTTGCGCTTAGGCTCGAGAACATTTTCAAAAAGAAAATAGATGACGAAGGGCTGTCAGATCTCTTCTATAAAATAGAGATGCCTCTCTTAGATGTTCTCGTGTCCATGCAGCTTTATGGCGTAAAGGTGGATACGAATAAACTCTCCTCGCTGGGCGCGGAATTTTCCCAAGAATTAGGAGGGCTGGAAAAGAAGATCCATGAGCTGGCAGGCGAGCCTTTTAACATCAATTCGCCCAAACAGCTGGGCATTGTTCTCTTTGAAAAACTTGGTCTGCCTGGTGGCAAGAAAACAAAGACCGGCTTTTCCACAAGTCAAAATGTGCTTGAGGACCTTGCCGACAAACACGATTTGCCAAGCCTTGTGCTCAGGTGGCGCTCCCTTGGCAAGCTAAAATCCACCTACACAGATGCGCTCGCAAACATGGTTGATCCTTCTACTAAACGCGTGCACACTACGTTTAATCAAGCCACTACAGCTACGGGCAGGCTTTCATCTTCTGATCCCAATTTGCAGAACATCCCTGTGCGCACAGAGGAGGGCAGGTTAATCCGCGAGGCCTTTGTAGCAGAGGATGGCTCGTTGCTTCTGTCAGCTGATTATTCGCAGATTGAGCTTAGGGTGCTTGCAGAGATGTCCGGCGAGGAAGCGCTGATTTCTGCCTTTAGAAAAGGTGAAGATGTTCACGCGCTCACTGCAGCGGGTATATTTGGAGTGCCAAAAGACAAGTTGAGTCGCGATCAGCGTGCTGTGGGAAAGACCGTAAATTTTGCTACCATCTATGGGCAGACTGCGTTCGGGCTATCGCGTCAGCTGGGCATATCGCCTGGGCAAGCTTCGGAATACATCAATAATTACTTTAATAAATATCCAAGGGTCGCAGCGTACCGTGACGAGCTCCTCGATCGAGTTCGCGAGGAAAGTATGGCTACAACTCTCTTTGGTAGGCGTCGTTTCTTTCCTGATATAGAAAGCTCAAACATACAGGTCCGCCAGCTTGCAGAGAGAATGGCGTTCAACACCGTGTTTCAAGGAAGCGCGGCGGATATAATAAAAAGGGCCATGATCGAAGTGCACGCAGGCCTGAGCAGGGTATCAGCTGGCGCAAGGCTTATACTTCAGGTTCACGATGAGCTAATCCTTGAGGTCCCAGAATCAGACGTGGAATCTGTGAGGGATTTTGTCATCGACAAGATGGTAAGCGCTGCAGACCTCAAAGTGCCGCTGGTCGTTGATGTGGGGGTGGGAAAGAACTGGGCAGAAGCACATTAATCAGTGATCAGTAACTAGTGACCAGTAACCAGTGTGTAGACAACAGCTTTTGCTGGTCATTGGTCACTGGTCACTGAATTACATCTGGAACTGCATGATGCAGTCGCCGATCATGATCTCATCGCCATTTGAGAGCACATGCTCTTCGACGCGCTCGCCATTGACATAGGTGCCGTTTGAGCTGTTTAGGTCAACGAGCACGTATTCGTTTCCTTGTTGCTGGATTTGAGCATGTTGGCGGCTTACCTTTGCATCTCTAATCGTCACGCTGTTCGATTCTGCACGCCCAAATGAGACAGTGCCCTTTACCGGAAAGGCTGCACCAGCATCCTCGCCGCTTATGAACACGATGCGTACGGGCATGCCGCCGGCTTCAGGAATTTCGCGTTCGCCCAATCCCGCAGGCGCCTTGGCAGTGGCGCTTTCATCTATACCAGGATGTGTGCCATCAGGTTCGGTCGTGGAAAAATAGCTTGGGCCTTCGCCTTCGATCACATATCCTGATTCGTCTGTTATGGGCTCTGCACCATGTGCGATAGGTAGTACACCCGATGGTTCGCTAACCTCAGCTTGCTCTTCCTCAGCACCAGCTGCTTCCTGAGCAGCAAACAGGTCTGGCTCGTTTTCAAAGATAGATTCATACCTGTGAATGTTGCTGTTCACAGCAGACAATACGGTTTCGAACTTGCTGATCTTGTCCTGCTCTTCGCGCGCTGCATTCTGGTATTCTTCGCCGCTATACTCTCCCAGCGTATTGCGAAATTTGATTTCTTCTAGGCTGTGCCTGTGTCCTTCAAGTTCCTTTAGAATGCTTTCGCGCGTGCCTTGAAGAGAGGCCAGCTCCTTATCGACATTGGCTTTCTTTTCAAGAACAGCCTGGGTCACCTCTTTGATTCGCTCTTTGTAGTCGGCAAGGACGCGCCGATAGACCACATCAGCGACCTTTTCTTTGTGATCTTCGATCTTATTGAGCCTATCGCGAATGACTCGCCACTGTTCCTTGGCTTGGGTGGCTGCATTTAGGAGCTCTTGGTTAATAGGAAACTCAAGTTCAGCCTCTTCCTGAGGTTCGTGCTTTTTTATGTTCTCTTCCATCTCAAGATCCCTCCACAGATGTGGTTTTGCCTATAAGCCTTGTGGGGCGAAAATAATTGCATCTGCTGCAAAAATGGCTGCCAGATCCTAGAAGAGGTGCCTCCTGCGGTCAATAGAAAATAAATCAGTGACCAGTGACCAGTGACCAGTGACCAGTGACCAGTGACCAGTGACTAGTGACCAGTTGCGAATCACGTTTTTTACGTTGCTGGCGCCTGCCCTGAGCCCTTCGACTTTGCTCAGGACAGGCAACGCGAGTCGAAGGGGAGTCGAGGGATCCCCTGAGAACAGGGATCAGTTCCTCGTTGCACAATGGCGCTTTTTTTCATACCTTTACAAATTCAAATAGGAGGTCTTTCAATGGATATTGCCAGTTATATCGATCATACAGCCCTTTCTCCTCAGACTACGCCGGGTGACATTGAAAAGCTTTGCATGGAGGCCCGTCAGTACAAGTTTGCTGCCGTATGCGTAAATCCTTTATTTGTGCCTGTAGCAGTAGGCTCTTTGCAGGGCAGCATTGTGAAGGTGACGACTGTGGCTGGATTTCCTCTAGGAGCTGTAACTTTCGAGACAAAGGTCCAGGAAACGACTCAGGCAATTGAACAGGGTGCTACGGAAATCGATATGGTCATGGCCATTGGGCCATTCAAGGCAGGGGATCACAAGGCTGTGGCCCAGGATATTGCTGGCGTGGTGAGGGCTGCAAAAGGTCATACGGTCAAGGTCATCATCGAGACCTCACTTCTTAATCCTGATGAGATAAAGAACGCAAGCCAGATTGCTGCAGACAATGGCGCTACATTTGTAAAGACTTCCACTGGGTTTGGGTCACGGGGCGCGAGTATCGAAGATATAAAGACGATGAAGGATGCAGTTGGCGATCGTTGCAGAATAAAGGCGAGCGGCGGCATCCGCACGCGGGAGCAGGCCATGGCTATGATCGAAGCCGGCGCATCGCGCATCGGCACATCGGCAGGAGTAGCGATTGTGAAGGGATAGTATGATTTGTCATTGCGAGCGCAGCGAAGCAATCCCCTTGATTGTTGGAGATTGCTTCGTCGCTTAACGCTCCTCGCAATGACAGTTAGAGTAAGGGAGGTTAGATGTCATTTGAGACTTACTTTGAACGAGTAGAGCAGTCAGCCAGCTGGCTAAAAAATAAAGTTGAGATCAAGCCACACGCTATCATCATTTTGTCAGCAGGCCTGGATGGATTTGTGAAGGATGTAGATGAAGCACACATCGTACCAGCCGAAGAGATCCCCAATTTCCCTCGCGCATTAGCCCAAGGGCATTCTGGCTGTCTTATCTTCGGTAACATGAAAGGCGTGCCTATTGTAGTGCTTTCCGGCCGATTTCATTTTTATGAAGGTCACCATCCCGCAGACATAGTGTTACCATATTTTGTGCTCGAACAGATGGGTGCCAGAAGCCTTATCACGACAAACGCAGCTGGTGGAGTGAACAAGTCGTTTAGGCCAGGCGACATCATGCTGGTGACTGATCACATAAACATGATGGGCATAAATCCTTTGATAGGAATTGCAGTACAGAGGGATGAGGATCAGTTTACAAGCCTCATCCATGCCTATGATGAGAATCTACAAAAGATAGCACAACAAGTGGCGCGAAAGATCGGCCTTAAGCTCAAACAGGGCATATATCTTGCTACATCCGGCCCAAGCTATGAAACAAAGGCCGAGGTCACGGCATTCAGAAAACTCGGCGCCGATGCAGTCGGCATGTCCACCGTGCCGGAAGTGATTGCGGCAAACTTCTTGGGCCTTCGGGTGCTGTCTCTATCCTGTATCGCAAATTTCGCTTCCGATCTGCACGAAGGCAGGATGACGCATGCGGCGGTGCTCAAGGCCATGAAGGAACTTGCACCCAAGGCTGTTAAGTTGCTTGAGGGGATAGTGGAGGAATTAGGCAAGTCATGAAAATAATCGTCGGCACAAGAAAATCGCAGATACCTCTGCTTCAGTCCAGATACGTTGCAAAGCTCTTGGAACAGGCAGGAGGGGAGGTCGAGATCCATCCTATACAGACGGTTGTGGATTCATTGGATGTGGCGCTGTCCGGCGAAGGAGGATCTCAGATGTTTGTAAAGGAGATCGATGAGGCCCTAAAGAAGGGCGAGATAGACGTAGCCGTTCATGACATGAAGGATGTGGGCATTAGGCTCCCTTCAGGCATTTCCATGGCCGCTGTCTCTGCGCGCGAGGATCCCCGCGAAGCGTTCATCTCAATTCGTGCTGGAAAACTGCAAGCCTTGTCAAAAGGATCTCGCATCGGCGTAACCAGCCGCACGCGCCATATCCAGATCGCGAAACTCCGTCCCGATCTCTTGATCATACCGATCCCGGCCGAGGTGGAGGGTTGTCTTCGTTCGCTAAAGGAAGAAAAGGTCGATGCGGTCGTGCTCGCGAGCTGTGACTTCATAAGGATGGGCTTTGGCAAACTCGTTGCCGAATTTATTCCTGTGGACAAGATAATACCAGAAGTTGGGCAAGGCGCTCTTTCGATTCAGGTGAGAACCGACGAGAAAGAGCTTTTGGGTTTTGTGAAGGCTGCCTGTCATAATAATGCATGCGGAGTTCAGGTGCGCGCGGAGCGCAGTTTTCTAAAAGCAGTGGAATCATTTGACGGTGTATTTGCAGCCAATGCAGAGATAAGACCCGCTGGCGTATTCCTCATCGGCTTTATTGCATCTTCCGACGGCAGCGTCTTTGTCACCGACAAAGAGAGCGGCCCGGTGGACAAGGCCGCAGACATCGGCATCTCCCTCGCCAAAAAATTACTCAAAAAATTCCCGGCATGATTTTTTGTAACTGCTCAGGTAAATTTCAGTGAATTTTGGTGGTATCCTCCGAAGGCTTGGCGCACTTCGCTCGCTATTCGTCGGCAAAAGTGCGTTTGCGACATCCGACTTGGAGATCTTCCTCGCGTCAGCTTCCAAGTCGGGTCGCAAATCGCACTTTTGCCTTCCTCATACGCTCGTCTCGTAAACGCGCTTTTATGCCTTCTCCGGACACCACCAAAATTCACTGGAATAAATCCGAGCTATTAAGAGTTATCGATTCCGGCCTTTATTCCCTTGATATTGTTTACAATTTCTGCAATTCCAGGGTGACCTGGAGGACGCCAATGAATGGATCATACGTGCTGGCTTAGATTGCCTCGAAGGAAAAGGAAGTCTTATGACAGAACCGACTATCAAATGTCCTGAATGCGGTGCAGAAATAAAACTTACAGAATCGCTTGCGGCCCCTCTTGTAGCCAACACGCGAAGGCACTATGAACGTTTGTTGGGCGAGAAGGATAAAGATATAGCCGAACGTGAAAAACACATCCGCGAGAAGGAAAAATATCTCATTGATGAAAAGAAGGTTATAGATGCCACAATAGCCGACAAGGTGGCTGAACAGCTAAAGACTGATAGGGTGAAGATAGCTGCTGAAGAGGCAAAGAAAGCAAATCTTGCAGCAGCAACGGATCTCGAACAGAAGACAAAGGATATTGCCGATCTGCAGGGGATTCTAAAGCAGCGTGACGTGAAATTGGCCGAAGCGCAAAAGGCGCAAGCGGAGCTTCTTCGCAAACAGCGCGAATTGGATGATGCAAAACGTGAGCTTGAGCTAACAGTCGAAAAACGGGTTCAAAAAGGTATTGATGCAGCAAGAGAGCAGGCAAAAAAAGAGGCGGAAGAAAATTTGCAGCTAAAGGTTAAGGAAAAAGAACAGACTATTGCTTCAATGCAAAAACAGATTGAAGAACTCAAACGCAAAGCAGAACAAGGCTCACAGCAGCTCCAAGGAGAGGTTCAGGAACTGGAGATTGAAGCCCTCTTAAAAGCGAAGTTTCCGTTAGATACTATCGAACCTGTACCTAAGGGCGAACACGGCGGCGACACGCTGCAGAGAGTTGTGGGGTCGCTTGGTCAGTCGTGCGGCACGATCCTCTGGGAATCTAAGCGTACCAAGAACTGGAGCGATGGTTGGCTTACAAAACTCCGCGACGATCAGCGTGCCGCTAAGGCGGAGATCTCCGTTATTGTCAGTCAGGCGCTGCCCAAAGGCGTTGAAGTGTTTGACCAGATAGACGGCGTATGGGTGACGCATCCCAGCGTTTTCGTTCCCGTCGCGCTCATGTTGCGGCAGACCCTAATTGAAGTCTCAACTGCCAGGCAAGCCTCCGTCGGGCAGCAAACAAAGATGGAGATGTTGTACGGTTATCTTACGGGCATGCATTTTCGCCAGCGCATCCAGGCGATCGTGGAGGCGTTTACCACTATGAAGGAGGACCTTGATCGCGAGAAGAAAGTCATAACGAAACAGTGGGAGAAACGCGACAAACAAATTGAACGCGTCATGCAGTCCACGGTCGGCATGTACGGAGACCTTCAAGGTATTGCAGGCAAGAGTTTGCCGGAAATTGCCGCGCTTGAGGTAGAGGCGTTGGAGGCACCTAACATTAATAGCGACGATACTCCCTGAATTGGTTATAAGATACACCACAATGTTTAGGAGGGCTTGCTATGTCCTTGCTTCATCAAATTGTTGATTGGTCGACAACTGATCTAGCACCGTGGCAGCAGGATGCCTTGCGGAGGCTTTTTAAGAAACAGGTGCTCGATTTAACTGATTACGATGATTTATACGCCATGATGAAGGCAGAATATAAAATATACGATTCACAAAAGCGACAAGCATTACCCCTCACATCTGAGCACATACCGATACACTCGAAAGACGCCTCGAGAATTATCTTAAGGTCAATGAAAGATCTAAAACATGTCAACTGTATTGCTAACGAACAAACGCTGACTTTTTCAACAAACGGCATTACAGTTATGTATGGTGCAAATGCATCGGGCAAATCAGGCTATTCGCGTGTGCTTAAACTAGCATGTCGCGCGAGGGACGATACGGAAACTGTACATCCGAACGTATTTGAAGCCGATTTCGATACGGTTACTCCGATGGCTACTTTTCAAATTGAAGTTGATGGAAAGGAAAGACATCTTCAATGGAAGCGCGGGGATGCGCCGCCTCAATTGCTTTCTACAGTTGCAGTATTTGATGGTCGATGTGCCAGAGCATATTTGGATGACGAACAGGACGTCGCATTTATTCCCTATGGACTGGATATTCTAGAGAACCTTTGCCAGCAGGTTTTGCCTGAGATGGCAAAACGCTTGGAGGCTGAACTCAGTGCAATTGATACCGATCTGAGCGCATTCTCTGATTTACTTGGGGAAACAGCGGTAGGAAATCTAATTGCTGGTATCAGTGTAAAGACAGACATCAAAAGATTAAAACAGCTCGCCACTCTTGAAGAGACGGAAACGAAGCGCCTGGTAGAGCTTGATGAAATTTTATCTCAGCCAGATCCACTGGCTAGAGCGAAAGAATTTAGACTTCAATCTGGAAGGGTGAATGATCTTATCGCTCGAATTGATATAGCAACTTCTCATATTAATGATTCGGAGTTAAAAAAAATACAAACCTGTCATGGGCAAGCACAGGAGGCCAACAAAGCTGCATCGGTAGCTGCCGCAAATTGGAGAGCGGGGGAAGAACTGCTCCCAGGTACTGGGGAACAAACATGGAAATTATTATTCGATTCAGCCAAGCGCTTTTCAACAGAGTTGGCCTATCCGGATAAAGAATTTCCTTATCTAGAGGATGGTGCAAGATGCCCTCTGTGCCAGCAATCATTAAACGCTACAGCGTTAAAACGTTTAAAGCGCTTTGATGATTTCCTTAAAGACGACACGGCCAAAACTGCAACAGAAAAATCGAGGCTTCTCAAGGATATCGAGGAGGCGCTTTCACAAACTAATGTTAGTTTTAATTTTACAGAAGCAATGTGTGAAGAATTAAAACTGAGTGACCCCACTCTTTCAGATGTAATTAAAGGTTTTGAAGCACAAGTACAGAATCGAAAAAAGTGGTTGTTAGATGCTCTGGCTACAAATTCTTGGGCCGAGGCGCCTCAGCTAGGTGAAGATCCCCAGCCACGCTTGAAAATTATTTCAGCAATGCTTATAAAACAAGCTGAAGAACTGGAAAAAGTTAGCAACGAAGACCAGAAGCGATCACTTGAATCTGAACGCCTTGAGTTGAAGGCGCGTAGTAATTTATCTTCTCGGCTGCAGGCTGTTGAAGAGCTTGTTGGCCGTATGAATCACAAAGATAAATTAGCTCAATGCAAAAACGGTTTGAAAACAAGAGCAATATCAGACAAGACAAAGGAGTTTTCACAGCAGGCTGTAACAAAAGCTCTGAGAGACGCACTAGACAGGGAGTTTGAGAAGTTGGGGATAGGTCAAGTAAAGACGATATTAAAAGAGAGAACCGATCGTGGAATAATAAAGCATAAACTGCTTCTCGATATTCCCATTAAAAAAGAAATCCAAGAGATCCTTAGTGAGGGAGAGCAACGTGCTATTGCCATAGGCTCATTTCTTGCTGAACTTCAATTATCCAATCATGTTGGCGCAATTGTATTTGATGATCCGGTTTCATCGTTAGATCATGTGCGTCGAAAGCGAGTAGCTCAACGGTTCGTTGAAGAAGCCCGCAAGCGACAGGTAATTGTTTTTACACATAATGTAGCATTTTTGAGAGATCTGTGGGAGGAGGCTAATAGGCTGCGTGTTGAGATATGTCCTCTTGGTGTGGAAACCCTTGGTAAAACGACGGGGATCATTTCGAATCATATTCCATGGTCTGGGCTTAGCGTTAGTGAACGAGTTGCCAAGCTTGATGAATTGCTTTTGCAGGCAAAGAAATGTGAGATGGCAGGTGATTCCATGCGTTTTCGTGCTCTTCAGCGAGAGTATTATGATTTATTGCGTGCGACATGGGAGCGTTCCGTTGAAGAACTATTGTTTAATAAGGTAATCGAAAGACTTGAAGTAAATATCAAAGTAATGTGTCTAGACGGAGTGGCCGCCGATTTTTCAGCGATAGAGGCTGTTCTAAGAGGCTGGCAGAAAGCATCAGCGGTGATTGATTCGCATGACCACGCAGTGGCGGAAGATTCTCCGCCCAATTCAAGCAGTGAGATGGAGGATGCTCTTAATGAGTTGAAGAACTTTGTGAAGAATCAGAAGCAGAAAAGAAAAGATTCAGAGAAAAAACTGACTCACTTTAAAAAGAAAATGAAGGTTACAAACTGATCAATAGGATGTTTGGTGTATGACGCGAAGAAACAAACTCGAACTTTTGTGGATCAAGAATAATCAAGATCAATCGGATATCATATGAAACTCACTGATAATGAAATTCGGGATATTGTGAAATATTTGGAGGCGGGCAAGGATTTGCCTGAGCATTATCGGTTTCTTTTGTTTGAGGACAAGCGCGAGGTGGAATTGGTTTGGAACGGCAAGACCAATGAGGTGTGCAATGTGGTGTTGCCGTTTCAGACAATCGAACATGTGGACGAGCCGCGCGAGGAAAAGGATAGAAAAGCTCAACTATCGATATTTGACCTGGATAACCGCGGTAGGCAACTTAAGGGATGGACGAACAAGCTCATATGGGGCGATAACAAACTTATCCTCTCAAGTCTAAAGAACGGTCCTTTGCGGAAGGAAATCGAGGATCAAGGAGGCCTTAAGCTAATCTATATAGACCCACCGTTTGACGTGGGCGCGGATTTTTCAATCAATATTGAAGTCGGTGACCCTTCGACAGGCTCAGGGCAGGTCGAGCAGTTTACAAAAGCGCCGTCCGTGCTTGAAGATCTGGCGTACCGCGACACCTGGGGCAAGGGGACAGACAGCTTTATTGCGATGATCTATGAGCGACTCTCCCTCATGCGTGATTTACTTGCTGAGGATGGAAGTATCTATGTGCATTGCGATTGGAGGGTGAATAGCCATCTTAGGTTAGTGCTAGATGAAATATTTGATGAGATAAATTTTAGAAATGAAATTATTTGGAAAAGATCGAATCCTAAAAGTCATATATTAAATAATTTTTCTCACTGTACTGAAACCCTTTTAAGATATTCAAAGTCGGAAAACTATCTGTACGAACAGATATTTGAAGAGCATGACCCAGAATATGTAAAAACTGCATATAAATATGACGATGATAATGGAAAATATCGTCTTCTTCCGCTTCTAAATCCAAATGACGACAGACCAAATCTAAAGTATGAGTTCTTGGGTGTAACTAGGGTATGGCGTTGGACCAAAGAGCGCATGGAAAAAGCGTATAAAGAAGGACTTGTCGTACAAATTAAGAAAGGTGCGGTACCACAATATAAAAAATATCTAACGGATTCCAAAGGGAAGACAATTCCAAATATTTGGACTGATATTAATCAAGCAGCTGGCAATGAAGCATTAGACTACCCTACCCAAAAACCCGAAGCCCTGCTTGAGCGCATAATAAAAGCATCATCCAACGAAGGCGATCTTGTTGCCGATTTCTTTTGCGGTTCAGGTACTACACTTGCTGCTGCTGAAAAGCTGGGACGCAAGTGGATCGGTTCGGATCTTGGAAAATTTGCTATCCACACGACCCGTAAACGCATGATTGGCGTTCAACGTGGGCTAAAAAAACAAGGCAAAAACTACCGTGCCTTTGAAATATTGAACCTCGGAAAATACGAACGCCAGTATTATGTCGGCGTTAACGAAAATCTGCGCGATGAAGAAAAGAAGAAGCAGCTCTTGCAAAAGGAGCAAGAATACATTGATCTTATCCTTCACGCTTATCGTGCAGAGGCCATTTCAGGGTTCAAGACGTTTTCCGGCAAGAAGTCCGCAAGACTTGTTGCCATAGGGCCTATCAATCACCCTGTGTCACGCGATTATATAGACGAGATCATAAGTGAGTGCCTTGAAAAGAAGCTCACAAAGGTTGATGTGCTATCCTTTGAATTTGAGATGGGGCTTTCACCTCATGCCCAGGAAGAAGCCAAACAAAAGGGCATCGATCTGGCGCTGAAACACATTCCAAAAGAGGTGTTTGACAAGCGCGCTGTGGAGAAAAATCAGGTGGTCTTTCACGATGTATCCTTTGTTGAGGTCAAACCCCACATCAAAAAGAAGTCAGCAGCAGTCGAACTCATAGACTTTGGCGTATTCTATACCCAGGATTCAATAGACAACGTTGCCGAGGCGCTTAAGAACGGCGCGAGCAGGATCGCCCTTGAAGGTGGAAAGATCGTAAAGGTAAGCAAGGACAAAAAGGGTATCGTGAAACGCGAAGTGCTGACTAAAAAATGGACCGACTGGATTGATTATTGGGCAGTGGATTTTGATTTTGAGAGCAAAAAGGAAATCGTGCGGCTTCAAAATGAGCAAGGCGAATGGGAAGAACACTGGACTGGCGATTATATCTTTGAAAACGAATGGCAATCCTTTCGCACAAAAAAAGACCGCAGCCTTGAACTAAAGAGCATCTTCTATGAATATCCTCAGAAGGGCCGCTACAAGATAGCGGTAAAGGTAGTAGACATCTTCGGCAACGATACAATGAAAGTGATTGAGGTGGGGGTTGGATAGTATGAAACCCGAAGAATTAAAACTGATCATTAAAGAAGGCGAAGGCTTGAGTGTGGAGTTTAAGGAAAAATTCACGCCCAAGATCGACCGTGACATAGTCGCTTTCTCCAACACAAAGGGCGGTTTTTTGCTTTTGGGCGTTGATGATAACGGAAAAGTTGTCGGCGAGAAGCTAACGGGCAAGATGAAAGCCGATATTAACGCTATCGCCCGCAATTGTGATCCTGAGATACACATAAAAAGCGTCAAGCGGTCCGATGATGTAATCGTGATCGAGATACCCGAAGGCGAGGAAAAGCCTTATTCCTCATCGTCCGGTTATTTCCGCAGGCTCGACGCCGTAACGCAGAAGATGACGCAGAAAGAAGTCCGTCTCTTTTTCCGTGAGACGGACGCAGTGTCTTTTGAGTCGCTTGCGTGTAATAAAGTCGGCCTTAAGGATGTTTCCCTTGCGAAGGTTAAAATCTTTTTGAAAGAGACCGGCACATCGCTGAAAGTGAGCAAAGCTAATGTTGCGATGGTGCTTTCAAGTCTGGGAGCCTTGGATAAGAACAAGATAAATAACGCCGGGGTTTTGATGTTCGCTTCAAATGTTGATAAGGTTATTCCCCATTCTGAAAGTATCCTGGGAGCGTTTAAAGGCACAAATAAAACGCGCATTTTTGACCGCAAGGACGTGCGGGATGATTTGCTCACGCAGTTTAATGAAGCAGTTGCTTTCCTGAAGAAACATTTAAACATCCGCAGTGAAATCCGGGGTGTTAACCGGTATGACATTTATGAAATACCGTTGGACGCTTTGCGTGAGGCGGTTGTCAACGCTATTGTCCACCGTGATTATACGATTAAAGGAACGAGTGTTTATGTGATGGTTTATGACGACCGTGTGGAAATAGAAAACCCCGGAAGACTGCTTTCCGGTGTGACGGTTAAGAGCCTTGATAAGTTATCGGTAAGACGCAATCCGATTATAGCGGATTTGTTTCACCGAATGGGAAAGGTCGAACGGCTGGGATCGGGCATTAAAAGAATGCGCGATCTTATGCGGGAAGCCGGATTAAAAGAGCCGGTATTTGAAATTGATCCGTTTTTCCGTGTGATCTTTTACCGTGATCCTGAGTATTCACTGAAAGGTGGGCAAAAAGGGTTGGTAGAAGGGTTGGTAGAAGGGTTGGTAGAAAGCCAAAGGAAAATAGTTTCTCTAATCCGGCAAAATCCTCGTGTATCAAAGAAAGAGTTGTCCGAAAAAGTTGGGATTAGCACGACGGCGATCGATAAGAATATACAGTCATTGAAGAAAAAAGGATTGTTAAAGCGTGTCGGATCGGCCAAAGGCGGACACTGGGAAGTGAAATGCTGATTCTTTAATAATATTAAGTGGTTATAAAAACAGGTATTTTTCATGGCCCTTCATCCTAAATTTCCAAAGTCCCCTTATGATCTTCTTGATCCTGATTTGCGCTGGTTTCCGGCAGATGAGGCCCTGCGCAAGAAGGGCTATGGGAAGCTCCTGCCGCCGCTCGTGGACAAGCTCCGCAGGGAAGTGAAAGCGTGGCGCGATTCGGGATATAGCGGCGCAAGCTCGACGAGCGTTGCGCTACTCAACTGGTGGTTTAAAACAGATCATCCGATTCAGAAAAGCGACGGGACATCATCCATCTTCCGCTATTACTTTGCGCAGAGAGAGGCTGTTGAGACGGTAATTTATCTTCATGAAATCGTTAAGGCAAAAGACAAGTATGATTTGATGCGTTTTGACAGCACCGGCATTCTCACTGCGAGCATGTTTTTTGAGTCGTGGCGGCGGTATGTAATCAAAATGGCAACTGGAAGCGGAAAGACAAAAGCCATAGCTCTGCTTCTTACGTGGTGCTATTTTCATAAGCTGTACGAACCTGATTCTCCTCTTGCGCGAAATTTTCTGGTGATCGCTCCGAACATCATTGTGCTTGAGCGTTTGAGAAACGACTTTGACGGCCTCAAGATATTTTTTCATGATCCCATTCTTCCGGACAATGGCTTTGAGGGGCAAAACTGGAAGGACGATTTCCAGCTTTCGCTTCATATTCAGGACAATCTCGGCACGATTAGAAAGACAGGCAACATCTTTCTTACAAACATTCACAGGGTGTATGAAAGCTCGGCATCGGTGCCGACAGCCCTTGATGAAAACACGATGGACTATTTTCTTGGGCCAAAACCGGTTGGCGCCACAAACGAATCCAGGGTTGATCTTGACCAGATTGTCAGGGACATCGATGAGCTTATCGTCTTCAACGATGAAGCTCATCATATTCATGATGAACGGCTTGCCTGGTTTAAATCCATCGAAGATATCCACAACCGTCTCAAGATGACAGGCGATGAGCTTGCCTTGCAGGTGGATGTGACGGCAACACCTCGCCACAATGACGGGTCTATATTTGTTCAAACTATTTGCGACTATCCATTGGTTGAGGCAATTCACCAAGATGTTGTCAAACACCCTGTTGCGCCGGATGAAGCCAGCCGCAGCAAACTCCAAGAAGAGCAAAGTTCAAAGTTCACGGAAAAATATCGACAATATATCCATCTCGGCATCATCGAGTGGAGAAAGGCATTTGAAGAGCATGCTAAAGTCGGCAAGAAAGCAGTGCTCTTTATAATGACGGATGACACCAAGAACTGCGACGAGGTTGCCCAATATCTTATTGCCACATATCCCGATTTTCAGGCCAAAGATTCGGTGCTTGTTATCCATACAAAGAACAACGGTGAAATTTCCGAAGCAGCTACAGGAAAGAATAAAGACGAATTGGAGAAGCTGCGAAAACTATCCAATGAAATAGATAAAATAGACAATCCCTATAAAGCGATCGTGTCGGTGCTCATGTTGAAGGAAGGTTGGGATGTGAGGAATGTGACTACTATTGTAGGACTGCGCGCCTATTCGGCAAAGAGCAATATTTTGCCCGAGCAAACCCTGGGCAGAGGCCTCAGACGTATGTATTTTGGAGAGGACGTTGCAGAGTATGTGAGCGTAATCGGAACCGAGGCCTTCATGGACTTTGTGGATACGATAAAGTCCGAAGGCGTGGAGCTTGAGCGGCGTAAGATGGGCGAAGGCTCTGAGGCAAAAGCTCCTATAGTGATTGAAATAGATAATGCAAATACAAAGAAGGACATAGATGCGCTTGATATCGAGATTCCTGTTTTAACTCCCCGCGTTTATCGCGAGTACAAAAACCTTTCAGAGCTTAAAGTTGACCGCTTCAGCCATCGGAAAGTTGCGTTGAAACAGTTTTCTGAGGAAGAAAAACGCGAGATCGTATTCCGCGATATCTCAAATGGTGAAATTACGCATAGAACGCTTTTTGATGCAGATTTTCTTCCTGATTACCAGAGTGTCGTGGGCTATTTTGCGCAGACGATCATGAAAGAGCTTAGGCTCTTCAGCGGTTTTGATGTTCTTTATGGTAAAGTAAAAGAATTCATCAGCGATCGTCTCTTTGAGCGGGCAGTAGATTTAAACGATCTGAATACGTTGCGTAATCTATCTGAACTTGAGGCGACCAAGACGGTAATAGAAACCTTTAAACAAGAGATAAATGCATTGACGGTATTGGACAAAGGCGAAGCTGAAATTCGAGATTTCATAAAAATAAGCAAGTGCCGCCCTTTTGTAGCAAAGGATCAGGGTTATCTTATCCCCAGGAAATCACCTTTCAACAAGATCATCGGCGATAGCCATTTTGAACTGGAATTTGCTAGCTTTCTTGAAAGCTGCGAAGACATAGTTTCTTATGTGAAAAACTATTTCGCTGTGCACTTCAAGATCGATTACAAAAACGCGGACGGCTTTATTGCCGACTACTATCCGGACTTTATTGTGAAGCGGAGCGCAAAGGAAATATGGATTGTAGAGACAAAGGGCCGCGAAGATCTAGATGATCCAGAGAAGATTGCACGCCTGAGCCAATGGTGTGGCGACCTCAATGAGCTTCAAGATAAAGTCAGAGTAGGTTGGCTCTTTATCGAACAGGACATGTTTGATAAATATACTCCAAAGACATTTACAGCGTTGATCGAGGCATTTGAGCGGCGTTAATCTCCCTATACTATCATTTATTTAGGATTTACTCTCCGGCGCCGGGGGTGACGGTGATGACGCCGGTGCCCTCGACAGAAAAACACAGACGGAGATAGGCTTACAAATAATCTGCCGATGAATGGTTTAAGCAAGTATTTTCATGCTTCACTTACAGATTTTAGGGAGATTTTTTAGTGTGATGAACTTTTCTAATCGCAGAATAATGATTATCAGCAAATAATTATAGTTCTGCACAAACCAATTCCTGAGATTGAAGTTTTTTTGATTAATTGTAACAGATTTCTCTATGAATTGATTATGGTGGCGATCGCATATACATCATGCGCCTCTGCCGTGCTAGATAAGCTAGTCGTTTAGCCTGCTTGATCTCATTGATTTCTTCATATCTCGCCTTAACCCAACCAGGATCACCAATATATAAAGTTTTAGAATAATCCCTCTTCTTTAACGCCTCATTTTTAATCACTTCCTCTACCATCCTCCTGTATTCCGATTGCCTCTGTTCGTCAGTATCCCCAAGTGTCAGATAAGAGGGAGATATGGTTATAAGAGGATCGGGCTCGCCATAAGCGTAATATCTATATGAGCACCAGTTATAATCCTTAGGATGAATTTTTGCTTTGGTCCTAGTTATGTTGAGATCGTTGTAATTCATGACTTTTAGGAGTTGATTGTCTGTCTGGATGATAGGGGATTTAAATCTATCCATAATAGCCTGCCCTTTACGCTCGTACCTTTTATTTATGGCTTTAGCGAGTTGGGAGTTAACGGTTTGCATGAGTTTGGAGATGCTATCAGCAGCGAAGGTTTTGCCAGTTAAATGCGGATGATTATGCATGAGGCAGTAGGAGTAGAATTCAACGCCGTAGCGGTCTTTGTATTTGAGTAGGAGGTCATAGTAGAGCTGCTTCAAAGAATTATCCTTAAGGAGCCATTCTTCATTATGACACTGCCAAGTGATGTGGAAAATGGCTCCTGGGTATAGGATATCTTGCCTTGCGAGATATGCCATGTGGGAGAGGTGAGCAGGAATTGTGCCAGAGTGTAGCGATTGATTGAAATGATCAATTTGTTAATGATTACGCCGAATTGAAGGATTGGGATAATAAGACGGAGAGCCTAGAAAATTTATGCAACTGTAGCGTTTCGCTACAGTGATGACCAATATTGATCTCCGTCTGCGTATTTCTGTGTTTTACATCATGAACCGTTCCAACCGGCTATGCGGGCCAGAAGCCACCAGAATGCCTTGCCCTTGTTGTAGCAGTTGAAGCAGTGACTATGGGCACAGTCAGAATCATTAGTACAACTAATGCTGTAGGGTCCGCAGGTGTTGCTGGCACACCACGTGCTGCACCATTCGCATGCATCGCTTGCATCGGGATAATAGGTACCATTAGGATTCCAACTCTCAATATCCTCAAAGTCATACAAAATTTTGTCATGCGTTCTGCACCAGTCGCGTATGCGTGCATTCATTGTGCGCAGCGTTCCGTTTGCACCAGTGCCATCGGTATGACCGGTCATATAAACAAAGCTAACATTGGGATATTCCCCTTCGAGCTCATTCATCTCGTTCAGATATGCATCGATGCCCGCGGTATTGTTATCAGAAACTCCTCCGCACCACGACCAGATGACTACATTGATAGCACTTCCCGGCTGATTCAGCCTGGCGCGTGTTGTCTGTGCCCATGAGAGATCGCCGTCAGTGCCTAGATCGCCATATTCTTCTTCTATGCTCAACGCATCCCGATCAAATTTTGCATCGTCCAAAAGGTCGAGTCCTGTCATGAGCTGACTACCGTGTGACGTGTGGCCATAGTATATTTTGAGATTAGCATATACAGCATTCAAATATTCTGTGGGAATCAAATTGAGCGCCTCGATCACGCTGTGATCGGCCATAATTGCATTCGCTCCATCTGTACCGCCGCCTGTATCTCCACCTCCAGTTGTCCCCCCTGTATTAGTTGAAGAGTTGTTCGAGCACGCAGATGTCATAACAATCAATAGTGTTGCCAGGACACAATAAAACATCTTCATTCGGCTCTCCCTTTTTGATTACTCTGCGCTGCCGGGGGTGACGGTGATAACGCCGGTGCCTTCGATCTCCACCGAGCCTAAAGGCGGATCATCGACTATCTCTTTGGTTATCACAAAGCTCGTAGTTGTTTCTTCATCCGTGATGTCTGTGACTATTGAGCGAAGCGGCGGCCTTGCTTTATCCAAAGCCTGGGTGAGCCATTTTTCGGGCTCGCCCATGGTTTCAAAACGCGCGCCAGGCGCATCGGTAAACGAGCACTTGGATTTCCAATTCTCCAATATCCTTTGCTTAAATTTTAGAGAGATGCTGCCCTTGTCCTCGCCGCTGCGATTGAAGGTAAGCTCAAACGGCGCTCTTGGTATGGTTATGTCAAGACGGCACTCGCCTGTGGGCCACTTAGCTAAAAATCCCTCTACCTCTGCGTTGATTTCAGAGCTGCCGCTGATGACTGCTGTAGCAGCGTTTGCTTGTCCCTCAACTGTGAAGCGGTATTTGACAAGAAAGCTGTCAGGCGAATTGTTGAACACGTAGTTAGCGCGTATGGCTGCGTTGATCTTTACATGCCAACGGTTTTCCTCTGCAGGCACTTCTTCGATGAGCTCGGGTTCTTCTAGGGGTTTTTCTTCTTCTATTAGCTTTCCCTCCTCTTCCTCGATAGGTTCTCCTTCGATTTCGGGTAGCTCTGGAGCAATTTCCACCCCTTCATCAAGACCCTCAGCTGCAAATTCTGCATGTTCCTCCTCTTGTGCAAAAGCAGGGGATGTAAAGCCCAAATATACAAGGAGGATAAACGAGGCACAAATAATCGATGTTGTGCGCATGAAGTAAACATAGCTTTTAAGCTACGCTCCTTAAAGAACCCGCCGTGCCCTATTAAGGCAACGGGCTCGTCAAGATAAATAAGTCAAATGGCAAAAGCGAAAGCATCCTGTGCAAAACTGAACTTGTTGGCCAGAAA
>JBDRBN010000072.1:0-8801 GCA_043822785.1 Pseudomonadota bacterium | reverse complement strand
CCCTGAACATCGCTTACAACTTTATGCTCCATATGATCTCCGTATTCAAAACACCTCTGGATAACCAATCTCTACAAATACAATCTCCAGCCTAGTCTTATGCTCCAGCTCCATATGGGCTAGAGTTTTGAAGGCCTTTTTCAAACCCTCGTCCTTTGTTCCCTTAGCCAGGGCAAGATAAAATTCCATTGCCTGCTGTTCCTTTTTCATGGCTAGGGCAATGGCATCTGCGGGCTTCATGTCTATAGAGAGCTTGGGCAGCTCGGTTGCCTCTGCAACCTTGTAGTCGATGTCAGGCGCCTCGAACTTCATCTCTAACGTTGGATCGTACTGATACTTTTCTAAAAGTTCCTTGTGACTCATCTCCTGCTCGGCAAGTTCCAAAAAGACCTTTTTTACCTCTTCGTTCTCCACTCGTTGCGCTACATTCTTATAAAACTGATGCGCCTCAACTTCTCTGTTTATGGCAATTGAGAACAGCCTCTGCAATTCCATCTTATCCATATTGCCTCCCTTTCAACATCCCTGACCATCAAGCGCCGTCTAAGCTTATCTTTTCACTTTCCTCAAACCACGCAGCTGGATCAGTGAGATAGAATTTCATATCAACCAATAGCTCGTAATGCCCTTTTTCCTCACCTACCATCTTCTCTAAGAACATCTTTTCGTTTGGATCAGTTGCCTGCTTGAAATGATCTTCGTAAAAAGAAACTGATTTCTGCTCAAAGTCGATTCCTATATCGATCGCTTCTATATCATTTGTATCTGCCTTGATGCTGTGTCGATGCTCTTTAACTAATTCGCAAAAGAGTGAATTCAGATCTTTCTCGTCTGATTTAAAAGTAGTCCACTCATCGCTCCACTCTTTGCCGGATTCAATGACAGAGTATATGGATTTTATCCGATCGATATGCACGAGCTCATCTCCTAAAAGCCCGCCAAAAATCTCTCTTCCCAAGGGGTTCGTAGTATCAGCAATCGCCTTTTCATAGAAATTTTTGCCCTTCTGCTCCATCTCCAGTGCAACCTTAAGCATGGGCATTAACTTATGCTTATGTTCAAACATTATTGCCTCCTATTTATAGTGCGAGATCTGCCTTCCACAACCCGTGGATGTTGCAGTACTCGCGAGCAGTGATCTGAGTTGCTTTGATATCAAATGTTGCCTCAGGTTTATCGCCTGGTTTCAAAAACTGTCTGTAGGCCCTGCTATCAGCGATGAGCTCTATCCACTCGATGTAGTGTTTATCCTCCATGGGATGAGCTACGCTTCCGACCTTAACGAAAAACCCGTCAGCCGTGCGCTCGATAACTGGAACGTGTTTTTCTTTTGCCGCGTCCACAGTGTTCTCCACATATAACTTCATAGGCTGATCACAACACACTAGCTCACCAACACTTGCATGCACCATCTCCACGATGTTGCCACACACCTCGCATTTATAGATCTCAAGCAGCTTTGTCATATAACCTCCGCTTACGGCTTACGGCGAACAGCTTATATACTACCTGTTGCCGTTAGCCGTTAGCCGTTAGCCGTTAGCCGTTAGCCGTTAGCCGTTAGCCGTTAGCCGTTAGCCGTTAGCCGTTAGCCGTTAGCCGATTTTACCAGTTCTCACCCAATAGTTCGAAATGTGCCTGAGGATGCGCGCATGCAGGGCACTCATCAGGTGCACTTTTACCAGTGTGAAGATACCCGCAATTGCGGCAGCGCCAGATCACCTCTGTACTGCGTGTGAACACTATGCCCTTGTCTATATTTGACTTAAGAGCCAGATAGCGCTTCTCGTGTTGCTTTTCTGCCACAGCAATTGACTCAAATGCTTTTGCGATATCTTCAAAGCCCTCTTCGCGTGCGGTAGCAGCAAATGTTGGGTACATCTCGGTCCACTCGTAATGTTCGCCACCAGCGCTTTCTGCAAGATTTTCAGTAGTTGTAGAGATAGTGCCTGCTGGAAATGTGCCAGTTATCTCCACAGCACCGCCTTTTAAGAACTTGAAGAGACGTTTGGCATGTTCTTTTTCCTGATTCGCAGTCTCCTCAAAGATGGCTGAAATCTGAATATAACCATCCTTCTTTGCCTGGCTTGCAAAATAGGTGTAGCGGTTTCTTGCCTGTGATTCTCCAGAAAATGCTGTTAACAGATTTTTTTCAGTGTTTGATCCTTTGAGTTCCATCTCGCTCTCCTTTCGTTCAATCATCTATTAATTTGTCTAAGATATTGGGTTATGTTTTATTCTAATGATAAGTCAAGCACTGATCATGCTTTCGTAACCTGTTGATATTTTGAGTCAAATAAACTAATCATATTTATACAAAGGAGATAAAGATGGCAAATGTTTTAGTCTTAGGCGCCACAGGTCAGGTGGGTATTGCTCTAGCATTAGAATCGCTTTCTGCCGGACACAGCGTAACGGGCATTGGACAAACCTCGTTTCACAGCAAACCCGATACAATGCAGAATAAATTCCGTGCAGTTAATATAACATATGAGCACATGGATATATTTGAACCGCGCAATCAAGCAGATCTTCGCAAGCTCTTTGCCAAACACGATATAGTGTTCCATGCTGCAGAGCCGTATCCATATGAACAAGCTGATGTAACAAAAGCCATCAGAGGCAATACAGGCGTTATCAGAACGGCAATCGATGCAGGATATACGATTGATAAAGGCAACCGAAAAGTTTTTGTAAGAGTCGGATCCCCTCCCGTAGAGACAAATCATGATGGATTTTCGCTTTCAGAAAACCCATATCCAGGAATCCCCTACTTTGACGCAAAATGGGCCATGAGCCGCAATGCCTGGCGGGCGTTCAGTTCAGAAGGTGCTGCTATCATGACAGTAGTATTCCCAGCCGTATTTGGATTTGGCGCGAATCATGGAAAGCTTGAAGCTCTGGCAAGATATATAAATGGGGAGTTTCCGTTAATTCTTAGCATTTTAACAAACGCTGCGCCCGCTGCTCACGTGGCCCGAGGAGCGCTGCTTGCAGCAGAACACGGCTCTCCAGGAAAGACGTATCAACTCGCTGGCATAGATGTAGACACTTCAAAGATTATAAGGCATGCAATGAAATGCGCGGGCGTAAAAGGCATGCGAAGCCTAATTCCCACGATAAGGATTCCCTTAACATTCATGCGCAGTGCAGCTTATGCTATGGGCGCAGTCTCGCGTTTGAATGGAACTATGCCGCCAGAGCTTGATCCATCAAGCTTCGCGATCCTAGCTAACATGGGAAGCAGAAGCTATTATTTGGCTGAAGAAAGTATTGGCTATAGGGCTCCTACCATGACCGCTCTGTTTGAAGCTATAGAACAACAGGTAGCATGGTATCGCGATACAGGAATGATTAAAAGCAAAGGACATAAGCGAAGTAATGCGAAGGAGATCATATGAAAAATGCGAATGCCTTTATTAAGGAACTTGAAAAGTCGTTTGAACTTACTCAAGAAGATCTCGAAAAGATGGTTTTAGAATTCCATCTCGAGATGAAACGAGGCCTCTCAGACAAGGAAAGCTCCCTAAAGATGCTTCCCACCTTTATCGACAGGGCATGCGGCCGCGAGAAAGGTAAATTTATCGCGTTGGATCTGGGAGGTACAAACTTCAGGGTGCTTCAGGTGGATCTTTCAGGCGACGGCAAGACACGCGAAGAGCATGTGGGTAAATATGTAATTCCTAAAGCAGTCATGCGTGGAACAGGCGTTCAGTTATTCAATTTCATAGCCCAGTCAATCAAACGTTTTATAAATGATAATGATATCGGCATTGAGGAAAGTAAAAAACTTGGGTTCACGTTCTCCTTTCCAATAAAGCAATCAAATATCGCAACCGGCATCCTCATAAACTGGACCAAAGGGTTTACTGCCACAGGTGTTGTTGGCTCAAACGTAGTTAATCTTCTGACAACGGCACTTAAAAAGTATGGATTGGAACATATCGAAATAGCAGCGCTTGCAAACGACACTGTTGGAACTATTGCCGCAAAATCTTACGAAGATCCGGATTGCGATGTGGGCATAATTTTTGGCACTGGAACCAATGCATGTTATCGTGAAAAAATATCTAACATACAAAAATTAAAAGGCTCATTTGAAAGCAAAGACCACATGATAATCAACATCGAGTGGGGTAATTTTGATAAGCTCCCCATGACTGAATTTGACTTAAAACTGGACAAGGCTACGAACAATCCAGGAAAGCAGAAAATGGAAAAGATGATTTCAGGAATGTATCTGGGAGAAATCGCACGCCTCATCCTGTCTGAGATGATCGCCAACAAGTTCATTTTCGGAGAATCAAAAGCCAAATTTTCCAAAGGCAATTTTAAGACAAGGCATATGTCACTGATCGAGTCTGATCATTCAGAAGGCTGTATGAAGATCGCCGGATTCCTTGAAGCAATAGGAATACTCGACACACCAATTAAGGATATGGAAATGCTAAAAAAGGTATGCAGCATAGTATCCAGACGCGCTGCACGGCTGAGCGCCGCTGCAATATCCGCGGTGGTGACATGGATGGATCCAAAGCTTGATAACAAGCATACAATTGCTATAGACGGCACTCTTTACGAAAAATATCCACATTTCAGGCTCCTCATAGTATCCACGCTAAAGGATATGCATGCCGATGCCAGCAAGAACATCAAACTCACGCAGGCACACGACGGATCTGGTATTGGAGTAGCCGTAGTTGCTGCAGTAGCAACCCACAAAGGCTAGATAATATAGGCTATGTCATTGCGAGGGAGTATAGCGACCGAAGCAATCCCCTGAATTGCTAGAGATTGCTTCGCTCCTGATTGTCGCTCGCAATGACGAGCAGGCTTCTAATCATCATTCTTTGATACTGTCTTCTGTCTCCGTCTCAGGCTTTTGCACCTTATGCTCATACACCGGATAATTATCGTGTTTTATGTGTTTGTAATGCACATCGTGATAGTGATCATCTGGCGTTTGTGGGTTGGGCGGCTCCAACTTGCTGGAGTATGAAAACACCAAGATCGCAACCACAAAGAACGACAGGCTAACCCACATCTTTCTTGCAGCGCTTTTGCCCGCCCCTTCCCACTCGCGCGATTTCCAGCTCCAGAAGTTGGACGTAAGAATTATGAAAACCATAAACAGCGGCCACGCGATGGTCGGCGCAAGATCGCCGCCTATTTCCTCTGATGCCTTGCTGAAGAATACCAGCGAGCCCCAGTAACCAACGCCCATTAGAATTATCCAGTACCAGTACTTGCTGCTGCCTGCAGCTTTTAACTTGGCAAAGCTTTTGTTTCTGAAGTTTAGTATGAGAAAATACAGAAAATAAGGTATGAATGCAGCGCAGAATATTATCACCCAGGCAATAACGCCGCTAGCCAATTTGCCAACACCAAACTGATTGGTTGCAAGTGCAGATACAGTTGGATTTGCCCAAATATATGTTACTCCCTGGCTTACTGAGCCTGCGCCAGCCAACATCGCAAGCACCACGCCCAACAAGAGCTTGCCAGGCTTTATTCTCTTTATGTCAGCGCCCTCTTCACATGTACCTGCTGCCTGCTTTTTGGCTTTATCGCGCGCCGCTCCCGCTGCTGCGCCGATAATGACCGCAATGACAAATACTACGATACCTGCAATCTGCGCATAGCTGTATGGCGTGCCCATGATGCCCTTGTGCCAAAGTATGGGGATGAGCGCAGAGCCGGATGTGCCCATGGAGATGTTTATGACAAAGGCAAGGCCAATGCCGATGTATCTGAAAGAGAGTGCAAATGCGATCTGGCCCAAACCAAACCCTATGCCACCAAGAATTATGGTCCAAAAAAGCTTTGGCGGCAGCGCCTTTAAGACCCCTATCGCATCAGGAGCCATGATCATTATGGTAAGCCAAGGAAGGATGATAAACCCGAAAAACGAAAAGATAAGCCAAATATTCTCTTCATCCCACTTGGTCATGTATTTCATGGGCGCTGGGAACGAGCCGTTTATAAATCCAGCGATCAACACCATGGCTAATGCAAACATTATTGTTTCCAAGGTATCCTCCTTATTTTTTATGTCATTGCGAGCCTGCTTGCAGGCGAAGCAATCTCCCGCAATCAATTGCTTTCAGGGGATTGCTTCGGTCGTTCAACTCCCTCGCAATGACAATCATTTATTGAATTATAAAGTATTTCGTATTATTCTGACAACCATGAAGAAGCTCCTAATCCCTTTTGTCTTAATACTCATCTCTACGACGTATAACAGTGCAGCCTTTGCCCAGCAGGCCTTTCAACCTGAATATCTGGGCAATGCATCAGCACCTCAAAAGCAGGGCTTTAGCCTGAAATTCTTTCCCAGCTACTATTACCAGCAAGGCATATCAGCCCACGATGTTGAGGTTGCATTTGAGCCCCAGTTCTGGATCGCGGGCTTTACCGGTGATGCAAAGAAAGATCAGTTACAGTTCGTCATCCACATGCCCATTGGTTATCGCAACCAAAAAGATGCCAACAATACTCGCCAATCAGTCACCGGTATCGGCATGCTCACCACTACCATCGAGTACTATTGGCACTTCATAGATACAGACGATTTGGAATTTTGGTTCGATAACGGAATTACCGCAGGCTGGCCCACAGCAACCGAAAACCAAGGTGTGCATATTGGCAGCCACCCCCATACAGTGCAGATAGGCGCAAGATCATATAGCTTGGGATGGTATCAGGAATCGTTTATCCGCTATAAACGGTTTATGCTTACAATCATGCCCATCGCAGCAAGCTGGGGATTTCGCGACGACAAAACCCGCAACCGCGGCGGTCTTTCGCTTACCATCATGAATGGATCAGCCGGCTATGCGCTTAATTCATGGGCGCATCTGGGTATCAATTTCGGCCTGCTTTTGGGAAATGTCACTGGAGCAGAGGATGTCAACGGCAACTCCCTTGCAAGAACCGTGCGTTTTTTTACGGGCCCGGCAGCGCTCCTTTCGTTTGACGAAAATACCTCGCTTCAGATCGGCGTGCTCATAGACGCTGCGACAAAAAACACGAACCGAGGAGAAGGTATTGCCATGGCGCTTTGGCACTTCTTTTAGATCATCTGCCTATCTTTATTTTCTTAAATTCAATTCTGTCTTTTTGCTCTGCCTTTATCCTGCTTTTGCCTAGTTTACCTATTATCTCCATATCGACTGAACCAAATCCCTTATCCGCGTAGCTGGCGCATAGCTTTGCTGCCATATCTGTATCTTTCTGATCAGCGGATCCGATAAGAAGTGCAACAGGACCAGGTGTGATGTCGGAGATGATAAGCGTTCTATCAGCATTAAGATGTGTCATGATCCTTTCGTTATCTTTTTCATCCCTTCCCACAATCACCTTTGCTCCAGAAGAAAGTCGAAAATGCCTTCCCAACTTAAGAAGCGACACTTCTTCAGCATCTGCATCAGGATTTTCTTTAAACAGCTCCGTTAACCGAACTGAAAAGTGCGGATCAGTAAGCAAGCATCCTCCTGCGGGCTGAACATAACTCTTGATGCCATACTTCTTTGCCAACTCCATTTGCGGCTTGCGCGACCGGCCCTCTATGGCAAAAAGCCTTTCCCTGTCCACAAGCCCCTCTGTCTCAGGCTTTGTTGGAGGCAAAAGCTTTGCCGACAATGGTCTTAGCAAATAATCCCCAAAGCCCGAGTTACGCGCAACAGTGTTTAGCGACTGACGATTTTGCGACATGGGCCGCTCGCCCAGCACCTCGCCCGTAGCTATTAAAGCATATCCTTCCTTTTCCATGATCTGGCCGGCTCTTTTGATCATGAGCGCATGGCAGTCGATGCATGGGTTCATGTATTTGCCATAGCCGTGTCGTGGCCCTTTCACCATAGCCAGGTGCTCATCAGTTATGTCTAAGACGACTAGCTCAACATCCAACTGAGCCGCACCCCTCTCAGCATTCTTTGATCCAAAAAATGGACTAACAAAGGTAATTCCAACAACCTCTATGCCCTGCTCTTCTAGAACTTTGATGGCAAGCAGGCTATCCAGCCCGCCCGATAATAAACTTATGGCCCTAACTTTTGACATCAACTCTGCCTCACTTTGTTTTATTCCCAAAGAGGTTCTGGAAAAAAAGGATGTGTAGTTATGTTCTACGCTTCTTCTTTCTGTAAGCTATCACGATCAGCGCAATGGCGATCGCAGTATAATTGATGAGCATAAACTTCCAGGTCGCCCAACTTATGCCCGGAAATCTCCATTCTGAGATCGGCCACAAAAAAGGTGTGGGTAAAAATTTTCTGGTGTGTGTGAATATATCCATCACAATCGCTATAGGCCATGCAAAAATATAGATCGGAACCCTGCCAAATATTATTAGGATCAATAAAATAACTACACCAACTACAATTAGGCTGTGACTTATATTGTAGAGCACAAAAACCCAGGCAGGCACCTCGGTTATAATAGGTCTGCCAGCGCCGCCCTCAGTGATCATCCTATACACGAGATAAATTCCCCATGACATCGTATCTGGCAAGAGGCCAAACACAACAGCAAGCATAGGCGTTCTTATCCAGTGAAAAAAGATATAACTCCAAAATCCATGTGCAAAATAATCCATTGAGGTTACTACTGCTGCTCCGCTCTGCATTTGGGACACAGATCATTAGAAACGTGCAAGCCTTTGCGATCTATGGCAAAAAGATCCATTCTCTGCCATGATTCCTGTTTTTCGCGATCGTGCCCCGGCAGGCACACCTTCTCGCAAACAAGGCACACAGGAAACATCTTCTCCAGTTTTTTTATGCGCCTTGTCATGCTTATCG
>JBDRBN010000071.1:0-26668 GCA_043822785.1 Pseudomonadota bacterium | reverse complement strand
AACGCAGTACGCGAATACATAAGGAATCAGGAAAAGGAAGACCAACGGCTCGATCAGCTGAATATGTTTCGGTAGGTTTTAACCGCTTTGAGCGGTTCACGGTTTTTCAAGCCCCCGGCTCTGCCGGGGGTACATGACTATCCTTATTTCCAGACGCCGGGGATTTTTTCGCCGTCAGAGCATCTGCCCTCTGGGGTTAGGTTGTTTTTAGTTACAAAAAAGACCTCGCGCTCGATAGCTGGTTTTTTACTTTTTGGGCAATAGGTTGTGCTTCCCTCCGGGAAGAAGATATTGCCAGTATATACGTATTTAAGACCTGCATCCATGGCCATCTTTCTGGCCTTCTTCACCGTTTCTTCAGGAGTGGGGGGCTTGTTAAGAAGTTTATAATCAGGATGAAAGCGCAAAAAATGCAGCGGCACATCTGTGCCCAAATTATCTTTGATCCAATTGATAAGGCCCATGAGGTCTTTATCCGAATCGTTTTCACCTGGGATGACCAGGTTTACAATCTCAAGCCATGTGTTGCTTTGCTTTATGGTCTTCATGGTTTCAAGCACAGGCGTGAGACGCGCATTGGTTAGCTTTTTATAAAACTCCTCGCTATATCCCTTGAAGTCGATCTTATATGCATCGATGTAGGGCAAAAGCTCTTTTAATGGTTCGGGATTTATAAAGCCCGCGCTTATCACTGCGGTCTTAAGCCCCTTCTTTTTGGCAAGCTTTGCGATATCCAACATGTATTCATAGAAGATAGTGGGCTCGTTGTATGTGAATGCGATGGATTTGGCTCCGCTCTTTAGCGCTTCATCCACTACCTCTTCAGGACTCATCTTCTGAATCTTCGTCTCCCAAGGAAAGATCTGGGAGATCTGCCAGTTTTGGCAAAAGAGACAGCCTAGGTTGCAGCCTGTGGTGGCTATGGAATACGCAGCTGTTCCAGGCAGAAAGTGGTAAAGGGGCTTTTTCTCAATCGGGTCCAGGTGCTTGGCTGCAATGTTGCCATAGACTATAGAGTAGAGCTTTCCATCGATATTTTTTCTGGCCTTGCAAAGGCCGATCTGATCAGGTTTTAACCTGCAGAAGTTGGGGCAGAGCTTGCACTGCACAGCCTTATCGCCAAGCTTTTCGTAATAACTTGCTTCATGATAACCCTTGTCATTATTGCCCTTTGAATTGCCTACATTTGTAAACACAAACCATGCAGCAAGGCTTGCAACTGCTACGAGAAAAACGGCAGCCCCCAATTTATAGGCAATGGATTTTTTCATGGCAGCCTCCATACAATATTATAGATGCTGTAGCCTAAGAAAAGAAACCCCACGATCACAGCGCATATCCTGCCTGCGATCTGAAATTCGCGCACTTTGTTTAAATATCCCAAAAAGAAAAGCGGTATAAAATATACCGATGTTCCTATGAAGAACATGAAAAAGTATATAAGGCCTTTGAGCGTGCTCTGAAGTGTGAGCACATAGGTGAGCGATAGAAGAAACGGCGGACAGGCGTTTACTCCTAAAAGCACGCCCATCACAAGCGGTATATCAGGGTTAGATCTTTTTATGAAAGCGCATAATGAAAAGCGCTGTGCCTGCCAAAGGCCTACTGCATGGAGGATGAGGATTATGGAGAGAAGAGCCAGGGCGATCATGGCTGCCTTTTGCCAATTTACTCCACCTAGCTTTGTGCCCAGATAGCCTGCCATGAGCCCAAAGGCCAAATACCCCAAGAGCCTGCCTAAGATGAACTTGGCGAGCACATTGAAGTTTTCTTTGGCCTTTCGCTCTTCTGTGACCATCACTGGCGCTACAAATGGGATGCAGTAAACAACGCAGTATACGCCAGTGGAGAGTCCAAGAAGCAGGGGTGCTATGAGGATGTCAGACATGGCGCATATATAATTTCAACTAGCAGGTAATGAAAGAGAAAAAAATCGCTCAGCCTTGGCCAGATTTTTTCGTGACATAGACTTTAAATTGGGCCATTAAGCATGCCTTCCCAAATGAAAGGAGACCACCGTGTCCGGCATTTTTGGAGTCATTGAAAAAAATGACTGTATTGAAACACTTATTTATGGAACAGATTATCACTCTCATTTAGGCACGCAGTATGGCGGCATGGCTGTGTGGGGTGATGAACTTAGAAGAAAGATCCACTCCATAAGATCCAGCCAGTTCAAATCCAAATTTTATGAGGAGAAGCACGATCTTGCAGGCAGCAAGGGTATTGGCGTGGTTAGTGCAGCCCAGACCCAGCCCATATGCTTAAACTCACGCTTTGGCCGGTTTGCGTTGGTCATGAACGGCTGGATAGATAATGCTGATGAGCTGGCAAGAGGCCTTCTTGAACAAGGATTCTCATTTAGCGAGGTGCGCCATAGGACAATCAACCATATAGAACTTGTAGCCAAGCTGATAAATTCGGGCAGCGATATCGCAGACGGCATACAAAATGTATTCAAGCTCATCCAAGGTTCGTGTTCCATCCTCTTGCTTACGGAAAAGGGCCTGTATGCTGCGCGCGATAGGTTTGGTTACTCACCTTTGGTAATAGGCGAAGGTGAAAAAGGCTGGGCTGTAACCACTGAAACCGGTGCTCTAACTAACATGGGCTTTAAGATTAAGAAAAACCTTGGGCCGGGCGAGATAGTTTTTATCGATGATAATGGTCCAAAGGCAATAGGCCGGCCTGGCGATAAATGCAGAATATGCTCCTTTTTGTGGATATACACTGGTTTTCCCACATCGAATTATGAGGGCATGAACGCAGAAGTAGTGCGCGAGCGATGTGGCCGCTGTTTGTCAAAGCGCGATACAGTGAAACCTGACATGGTAGGCGGCGTTCCTGAATCTGGCGTTGCCCATGCAGTTGGATACGCGATGGAATCGGGCATACCCTATCGCCGGCCATTGGTTAAGTACACGCCTGGCTATGGCCGTAGCTATACACCGCCTTCGCAGGAGGAGCGCGATAAGGTAGCAAAGATGAAGCTCATCGCCATACCAGAGATAATCGACGGCAAAAAAGTTTTGATCTGTGAGGATTCAATCGTAAGGGGTACGCAGCTTAAGAATTTTACAGTGCAAAAGCTTTGGAATAGCGGCGCAAAAGAGGTTCACGTTCGACCTGCTTGCCCACCGCTCATGTATCCATGCAAGTTCAACATCTCCACGCGCTCTGAGGATGAGCTCATAGCAAGGCGTGCTATAAATGATCTCGAAGGAGTCAAAACCGATGACGTCGAGAAGTACCTCGATCCTGACAGCGATGAGTATAAGCGCATGATCGATTGGATCACAAACGACATAGACGTTACTTCGATTCAGTATCAGAGGCTTGATGATATGATTGAGGCTATTGGTCTGCCACGTGAAAAATTGTGCGTCTACTGCTGGACAGGGAAGACCGACTGAGCTCATTATGAAAAACAATAAATCAGAACGTATTGCGCGGGAGTTGCTTTGCTCAGCTGGGATTGCCGTAGGCAGTGATAATCCCTGGGATATAAGGGTACATAATAAAAAGTCGTATAAACGTTACCTCTGTGAAGGCGCTCTGGGACTTGGTGAATCATATATGGATGGCTGGTGGGATTGCGATGCTCTGGATGAGTTTATTGCAAAGCTCGTAAGCGCGAATATCGAAGAAAAGGCGAAGGGTAACTGGAAGATAGCGCTTCATGTGCTAAAGGGCAGATTTTTTAATCTTCAGACCAAGACACGGGCTTATGAGGTTGGCAAGAGGCACTACGATATTGGAAACGATCTGTACAAAGCCATGCTCGATGAGCGCATGCTCTACACCTGCGGTTATTGGAAAGAGGCAAACACCCTAGCTCAAGCACAGGAAGCAAAACTCGAACTGGTTTGCAAAAAGATTGGGCTTAGGCCAGGCATGAAAGTCTTGGAGCTCGGTTGTGGATGGGGAAGCTTTGCCAAATATGCGGCTGAGAAGTATGGCGCGCATGTGACCGGCATTACAGTTTCAAAAGAACAGGTTGAGTTAGGAACACAGATGTGCAAGGGGCTTCCGGTTGATCTGCGGCTAGAGGATTATAGAGGGGTAGAAGGAAAATACGATGCTATCATATCCATCGGCATTCTAGAGCACGTGGGATACAAAAACTACAGAACGTACATGGAGACAGTAGACAGATGCCTTAAGGATGATGGCATTGCTTTTATCCACACTATCGGAGCAAATGCCTGTTCAACCATTGTGAATGCCTGGTTTGATAAATACATCTTTCCAAATAGCATGTTGCCGTCCATTGCCCAGATCGGCAAAGCGATGAATAAACTGTTTGTCATGGAGGATTGGCATAATTTTGGCCCTGATTATGACAAGACGCTCATGGCATGGTATCACAATTTTGAGCGTGCATGGCCCCAGTTGAAACATAGATATGATGAGCGGTTTTATAGGATGTGGAGATTTTATCTTTTAAGTTGTGCGGGCGCATTTAGGTCCAGGCGCCAGCAGCTGTGGCAGATCGTCATGACAAAGACAGGCAGGGCCCAACCGAATTGCCGTGTGAGCTAACCCATCATGATCTCTTATGAAGTAATCATCGTTGGCGGAGGACCAGCAGGTTCTACATGTGCCTGGCGGCTTAAGCAAAGCGGCGTTCAATGTGCAATTCTTGAAAAGAGCGTTTTTCCAAGAGCAAAACTCTGCGCAGGTTGGATCACGCCACAGGTGCTAAGCGCTTTGAATCTTGACCTTAATAACTATCCTCACAGCTTGACTTCATTTGAAAAACTTCATTTCCATTTTTATGGCAAGGCAATTACGATTAAGACTCAGCAATATGCGATTCGAAGATATGAGTTTGACGATTGGCTCTTGAGCCGATCTGGCGTTCTTGTTCATAATCATGAGGTTCGCAAGATCATAAAGGATGGTGAGCACTATATCATCGATGACAAGTTTAGGTGTAAGTATCTGGTTGGCGCAGGTGGCACGTATTGTCCTGTTTACAGGACGTTCTTCCAAGAAAAAAACCCTCGTATAAAAGATAAGCAAATCACAACACTTGAAGAGGAATTTGTATACGATTATCATGACGCAAATTGCTATCTGTGGTTTTTTGAAAACAGGCTTCCTGGATACTCATGGTATGTGCCAAAGAAAAATGGATACGTTAATATTGGAATAGGGGGCGTGTTATCAAAGCTTAGGCAAAGGGGCGATACGATCAAGAGTCAGTGGAACTCTTTTGTACAAAAGCTTCGGGATTTGTCGTTGATCGACGATCGATCATTTGATCCCAAGGGTTATAACTATTTTCTCAGACAAAATAGAGTCGTCGGACAGATAAATCGTTGTTATATTGTCGGCGATTCAGCAGGTCTTGCTACAAAGGACATGGGCGAGGGCATAGGCCGTGCAATTGAGAGCGGCATCCTGGCTGCATATTCTATTGTTAACCGAACACAGTATTCTCTCAGATCCATTTCAAAATACAGTATGCCTAAGATGTTGCTTAAATTCCTTATGCGCCTGTCCTGAGTAAATCGAAGGATTGACCCATATTTTCGATGTGATAGAAATAGACATTCAAATGACCAAATAATAATTATGCAAGAAAGGCGGTTTCTATGGACGGGGGACATGCGATTGTAAAGACACTCATCAAGCACGGCATTACGCATACCTTTGGATATCCTGGCGGAGGCATAGTTGCGGTCTTTGATGCACTCTTGGATCATAAAGCATATATCCAAAATATTCTCATGAGGCACGAACAGGGTGCAGCTCATGCTGCTGATGGTTTTTCAAGGGCATCGGGAAGGCCTGGCGTGTGCATAGCTACATCCGGCCCGGGAGCAGCCAACCTGGTTACGGGAATGCTCACTGCATGGATGGATTCTTCCCCAATGATCGCCATGGCTGGGCAGGTTTCTTTTAAGCTCATCGGCCACGAGGCTTTTCAGGAAGCTGACATGGTGGATATTGCTCTGCACACATGCAAGAAAGACTTTCAGATACACGATCCTGATGAGGCATTCAAGGTATTCAATGAGGCGTTTAGGCTCACGACCCAGGGCAGGCCAGGTCCGGTCTATATCGATCTTCCCAAAGAAGTTCAGATGGGAAAGCTGACTGCTGAAATTCCTACAGAGGTTCCTGTGAGCGTACCTGTTTTTGAGGGGCAGCGCGAAAAAATATCTGAAATAGCCAAGCTCATAAGCGAATCAGATAAGTCGTTGGTCTTGATCGGCGGGGGAATTATCGCTTCCAATGCGTCAGAAGAGCTCGCTGCTTTTGTCGATAAAACAAGCATTCCAGTCGTCAGAACCTTGATGGCAAAGAGCGCCATGCCTGATAAACACCCGCTAACCTTGGGCATGACCGGCCTGTATGGATCAAAGACCGCAAACTTTGCAGTCAATAGAACGGATCTGATCATTGCGATCGGCTGTAGATTTTCTGATCGAACCGTTCCCTCCAGAGAAGTATTCGGACCCAAAGCTAAAATAGTTCATATCGATGCCGATCCCAAGGAGATCGGTGAGAATATCAAACCAGACATCGCGGTAGTCGGGGATGCAAAGCTCGTTCTTAAGGAGCTCATCAATGAGGTTGAGAAAACTGGTGCTAAGAACAAAGATGCAGCATGGCCAAGCATGTTAAAGGAATTCAAAGACCGGGAATTTGGCGAGGACATAAGCCGTGACTGTGAACCCATCTCCCACAAGAGGGTATTTCATGATTTGAGAAAGTACATCAAGGACGAAGATATCGTGGTCACGGGTGTGGGCAACCATCAGATGATGGCACAGCACTATATCGATAGAAAGTATCCAAGAACTTTTATCACCAGCGGCGGTGAAGGCACAATGGGTTTCGGCTTGCCGGCATCCATAGGTGCAAAGATGGCCAAGCCGGATAAGGAAGTTTTTAATATCGACGGCGACGGCTCGTTTCAGATGACAATACAGGAGCTGGGTGTTTTGGCTTATGAGAATCTCAAGGTCATAACCGTTATACTAAAGGACGAATACCTGAGCATGGTCAGGCAGTGGCAAGAGAAGGTATATGGGGCTGATAGGTACTCTTCGGTTCATCTTGGCCCCAAGCCTGATTTTGCTGAGATCGCAAAGGCCTACGGCCTTAACGGATTTAAGGCGACCAAACCTTCAGAGATCGCACCTTGTCTGGAAAAGGCGATCGCAAGTCCCAAATCTTCTATAATCGAGATTATAGTTCAGAAAGAGGAGAACTATCTGCCATCTCCGCTGAAAGTATCTGAGAAAGATTTCTGAGTGAAGACGCACAAGGTTAGCTGCATCTGGGCCAAACGCTGCACCCGCAACTGTATTCCTCTCACAAGAAAGAAAGCATACTCCTGCGGAGGAGTGCCGTGTAAAGTTTGTGGGGGATAGCTAATATTGATCTTTTATATTTGATTAGCTGGGAGGGGTGGTTTTGGTTCTAGCGCCTCCGGCGGCTCCCCTTTCGCGGTCTCACTGGCTGCGGACCCTCCCCACTCAAACTGCGTGTCATCAACAAAGACTTAGGCCTTCGCCCGAATAGGTTGCTTGGCCTAAGTCTTTGTTGTGACTTACGCAGTTTTGCTGGCGTTTCCACATCCAGCTCGCCGCGATGGGGGCCCCGCCGCCTCCCGGCGATGAACCAAAACCACCTCTCCCAGCTAAAGTTTGTAATTTATCGCATCTCTTTAAATTGAATATTGACTGCCTGTATTAGTTGGCCTAAGATCAACTCGCTTAAAGTTTGATGATCTAATATTGAGGCTATAAACAGTCCTAATTTAGCAAGAAATACATATAGTTATAAAATTAACGCAACTTCTGATGCTTGAAAGCCGATAATAATAATGGTAGAATAAGGCCAAAGTTGTTGCGCGGCACATTATGACTAAAGCGCTATCAAATGCCGAAGCAATAAAGGAAATAAAACGAATTGCGCGTGACGGCCGTATTCGCTTCTCAAAGAACCACTTTTGGAAAAAGCAGCGGAAGCGAAAGATAGATATGACTGATGTGCAGAGGGTTATAAGAGGTGGGTATATTGAAGAAAATAGCGCTCCTGAATACGACTCGAATCATGACGTTTATAAATATAGAGTTTGGGGAAATATCGACAAGAAAAATATATGTGTTGTTGTTGCATTGAGGCATGAGGAAAATGCTATCGACATTATAACGGTATTTGAAGACTAGAAGGTGAGAAAATTATGAAATGCTATGAATGCAACATAGAGTTAGTTCCAGATAACAGCCCTTACAAATATGAGGAGTCTGGGCTGTCAAATCTCTATTTGACAAACTTCAAGCATTTTAAATGCCCCAAATGCGGTGACGAAGTTATCGAAATTCCAAGAATATGGTTTTTGCATCTCGCTGTCGGACTAGCTTTGATTAATAAAGCCGCACTCCTAAGAGGAGAAGAAATATCCTTCTTGAGAAGAGAAATGAACATGAGTTCTCAAGAATTTGCAGAGAGACTTGGCGTAACCCATTATGCAGTAAGCAAATGGGAAAATGAAAAGAAAGAGCCAAGTTCGAGAAGCGATAAAGCAATAAGACTACTTTTCTGGAACAATATGCAAAAAATGTTAGCTGACAGATTGGACGGGCTTGAAGAAGCTATTCAACGGCAAAAAGTATTCACTATTGTGCGAAAGAAGATTGAAGTGGATATGCCAAAGTTGGAGTGTATTCCCCAACCCCATATGATTCCACAAGTCGAAAAACAAACTGCATATTGCCACTGATAAGCGGGAAAGACTTATTGCGAGGGATAAAAATGGAAAAAAACAAAAAAGATAAAGATAGCAGGCAATTTTGGGAGTATGTTGAACGCACATCCGCACGGGTTGATAAATGGCCGGATTGGAAGCGCGGAGATATTTCGAATCTTCCATCAACTAGAGTAGCGAATTCATCGAATGGTCGCTTAAGTCAACAGACTCATATAAAAAAGGCTGCAAAATAACACCGAAACCAATGCCCCCAGCTAATTTAATGGTGAAGGCGATTAAAATATTACGGTTTTGCCTTTATAGATGAATAGTCTGTGTTCGATGAAGAGTCTTGTGGCTTCTGCGAGCACGGTCCGCTCTAGGTCTTTTCCCTTGCGCATCAAATCATCAACAGTATCGAGATGCGATATGCCTTCAACCTTCTGGCAAATAATTGGACCGTGATCTAGCTCTGTTGTAACAAAATGTGATGTTGCTCCGATGACCTTGACGCCCTTTTCCCAAGCCTGCCGATATGCGCCTGCGCCCTTGAATGCTGGTAAAAATGAATGATGCACGTTGATGATCTTGCTTTTAAAGTGCGCGATAAATTTTCCGCTTAAGATCTGCATATAGCGAGCAAGAACTATAAAATCGACATTATATTCAGCCAATGTTTTGAGTTGCCTTTTTTCAGCAGAAGCCTTGCCTTTCTTAGGAACAGGGATATGACAAAAGTCCACGCCAAACATGTCAGCTATGGTCTTTGTTTCATTGTGATTGCTTATGATGAGCGGGATATCGCAGTTAAGCTCGCCTGATTTGTGTCTGAGCAATAGATCAAACAAACAATGATCGTGCTTTGACACCAAAATTGCCATGCGAGGTTTTACATCGCTGAAAAAGAGCTCCCAACCTCCAGCATATGCCTTTCCTTTTGCATGTTTTTTAAGAGATATAAGAAGTTCTTTGCGTGAAATTTTAAAACCCCGCATATCCCACTCAAGCCGCATGAAGAAGACCTTTTCCTCTTCATCCACATACTGATCCAGGGCAAGGATGTTGCCTCTATTATGAAAGACAAACTGGGTAAGATCTGCTACCAAGCCCTTCTTGTCTGGGCATGTGATATTAAGCGTTGCGGTCTTCATCGAATTACCCTCCTCAGGAGTACGAGATCAGTGCAAGCTTTTCTTTACGGCTCAAGCCCTTTATCTCTCGTTCGCGCTTCATGGCATCGGATTTTGCGCTGAACTTTTCAGAGTAGAGGATTTTTTTGGCACCGCGGCTCCTTGTGAACTTGGCTCCTTTGCCGGTTTTGTGAGCGGCAAAACGGGATGCAATGTCGATGGTCGTACCGGTGTACAGGCTGTTATCAGCGCACTGGAGTATGTAAACAAACCATGGCTTCATAAGAGGCAACTTTTTATTCAGTCCATCTGAATGTCTTGATGATTGTATCGTAGAAGAGGCTTTCGTTAAAAATATTGTACTTTTTTCCACACTCAGAATCTTCATCTGATGAACCGAATTGATTTCTGCTAATCCTGATAGCTGTATTATTTTTGTAGAAGATCAACCAATCCCAATCGTCTGGCTTTGGTTTGTATCCACTGACATAAAGTGCTGGGTCGAAGATGCGCCCATAATGAATTCCATTTGGATTTGTTCCTCTTGAATGCACGTTCTCGTGAATTTTATCTTTTTTCATCTTCTCGATTATGATCTGAGGTGCAATCTCATATAAGATGCAAGGCGGCCAGTTAAAATAGATAAAGCACTGATTCTTCCTACTGCTCTTAACTTCTTTTGATTCCCAATCTTTAAAAGAAGGATATTCAAATATGAATCCGCTCATACCAGAACAGCTGAACTGTGTGGTTTTATAATCCTTTGTCCACCCAGCAGAGCTGAATGTGAGCAATTGAACGAGTACCGCTATATAGATGATGATGCTTGCCATAAATGAATTGTTCACGGGCAGTTCGGGCCGAACGTCATCTCTATCATCGTGCCTGCAGAACATTTATGCAGCCCCGCAATGTCATCATAGGCATAGCCATACACGCCGCCCGTGCACATCTCATGTATGAGCGCTACATACTGTGTATTCACAACCGGTCCTGCCCTGCACTCTTCTGTGCTGATAGGTGGGGTAGGGCAGCAATACATCACTACTGCATCGCTTTGTTCATTTAAGCCCAGCCCGCTCCAGGTGGCAGTATAGTTGAGTTTCTTACATGGGGAAAAACATCCTATCACTTGGCTCGTATTATTGGGATCAAATACTCTAAGATCTTCACTTGCGTATTCGGGATGTGTTTGAGTTTGCCCTTGGCTTAAGTTTTCACCTGTTGGGCAGCGGCTCAAATCCATATTGGTGCAGTCGATATTCTGACAAGGCTGCCCTTCATCTGTGATCGTATTGCCGCTTACTGTAACAGTATAAGGAAATGTATATCCATCAACGGCGCTGGTATTGAAATATGTATCTGTTATTTGATCTCCCTGGGGAGTATAGGCACATTGTGTTTGATCAGCGAGCGTGCATCCCCATGTTGCTTCTAGCTTGGACTCAACTGGTGGCGCGCAACCTGTTGTCGTCGGACAGGGGTTTGAGCTCTGGCCCCACTCGCAATCCTGGCCGCTTCCATCGCAACCCTTTTTAGGCCAAAACCTGGTGGATGCCAGGCCCTCATCAGGAATCTCATAATCATAAGATGAGCCCTGTTCTATTTTTACGACCGACGCAGTTCCAGAGGGCATATTCTCTTGCTGAATCCAGATCGTGTAGCCGCAGTTGTTTGTGATCCTAAGGCGATCTGTTTGTGTGCCTCCGCCACCTCCACCTCCACCACCACCGCCGCTGCTGCCACCGCAGGCTACAAACTTCGCTGCGATAAACGCAAGAACGATCGTCATTAGCACGAGTGCGATCTTTGTTTTATTCATTGTTTCTCCTTAATCAGCTTCCTGATCGTGAGTCCCTGAACTAAAATTGAAAAGGCCACTACGATATAGGTTATGGATACGATGATCTCTCGCGGCTGGTCCACTGGTATGGAGAGCGCCAGCGCGATAGATATGCCCCCGCGAATGCCTCCCCATGTGAGCATGCTTACTACCTTTGGAGTAACTGGCCTGCGAAGCCTGAAGAAAGCGACTATCGCGCCTACGCTGATGTAGCGGCCCAGAAGCACTACCACTATGGCCAGCCCACCAACAGTTAACTCATGCGGCTCAAGCGGAAGCATGAGCAGATAAAAACCTATGAGCACAAAGAGAAGGGCATTGAGAATTTCATCGATCAGTTCCCAAAAAAAGGCGAGCTGACCTGGTTGTCTGCTTTCTGGATCGTAAAGCCGGCGCTTATGACCCAGCCAGAGGCCAGCGACTACAACAGCTATGGGTGCAGATGTTTTAAGCCACATTGCAAGCGCATATCCGCCTGCGGCGAGCGCAAGTGTGATGAGGGCTTCTACCTGCACATCATTTGCACTGCTTGTTAGCCAGGCCCCAATCCAACCCAGCACGATGCCGATCAGAATGCCGCCGATGACAGTTCTTATAAGGATAAGCGCTATTTCGGACGATGCCAGATGGGCGTGTGCAGTTGCGAGCGTCATGAAGATAAAAAAGGCAACTACTCCCATCCCGTCATTAAAGAGCGCCTCACCCGCTATCTCTGTGCTAACGCTTTTTGGTATGTTTGCATGTTTGAGAACAGCGAGCACTGCAATAGGATCGGTAGGGGAAATGAGGGCGCCAAAGGCAAGGCAATATAATAAAGACAGCTCAATGCCTAAAAGACGCATGATAAAATGAGTGCCGACGCCGATTATAAAGGTGGATATGATCACGCCAACTGTCGCGAGCGTGCCAACAACATATTTTTCCTTTTTGAGATCAAGATAGTTTGTCTGCAGGGCGCCCGCAAACAACATAAATGAGAGCATGCCCTGCAAAAGGGTTTGGCTGAAATTTATGTCGGCAAGCAACTCACGCAAGCGCCAACCGGCGGCAAAGCCCAGCACGTCGCTTAGCATGATGACGATGGATATGAGAAGCGCTATCAGCATGATGCCGATGGCGCGTGGGAGATGGAGATAACGGTGATTGAGAAAGCTAAACAGAGCAGCTGCAGTGAGCAGGATCGCAATGACTGAGAAGAAGTTCATGTGGCTTAAATCCCACAAGGGGGCAGAAAAGTAAACCGGATGAAATTAAAAAGGGCCCCTACGTCCATACATAGGCGGGGGCCCTTTAAAAACGCTCAATAGTTTGTCTTAGTGCTGTATTTCCTTTCGAACTTTATCCAGCCACTGGGTGGCATGGTCCCTGCCGCCTAAGCCAAACGAAAGTCCTCCTGCCAGAGCAAGCATGGCGATCAAGCCGGTGAAGAGGATCTTTACCAGGTCGGCTGCTACTCCAAGCTGGGTGAGAGACGCCATGATCGCAAACACGATGACTGCGGTGCGAGCCACTGTGCCCAGAAGGCCGGCTGAAGTCTCTGGAAGCCTTGAGGCCTTGACTGCTTTTATGACCAGTTCTTTTAAGCCGCCGCCCAGGATAAAGCCTACCAGGAGGATGAGGACTGCGATGATGACATTCGGCACGTATAGGGCAACTGCTTCAAAGAAGCTTGTCAGCTGAGCCCACTTCAGAATGTCGGCAACGGCGATGAAGGTGACGATGATGATAAACCATTTGACTACCCATCCGACTAGGGATGAGGCCGTAATTTCGAGTCCCCGATCCTTGAGTTTTCCCACACCAACGGCTTTTTGTAGAAGCATGTCCAACTTAGTCAGGTCGATGAGCTTGCGGGCCACATGGCCTAAGAGGCTTGCCAGGAGCAAACCGATGATGAGTACAACGATTGCAGCGATAATGCTTGGTACTACAGAGATGATGTCATTTACAAAGCTTTGGAGGGCCTGCACGATTGCATCCCTCCACGTCAGAAGTTGGTTTTGCATATCAATCCCCCTTTCATTAATATGTGGACACTAATTTAATGCCACTATTGATGGAATGCAATGGCAAAGAAAAGACGGAGCAAATTTGCGCCGTCTAAAGTTGCTCTGTCATAGTGCAGAGGCCTTACCTGTTATTTGCTCGGATCTTTATAATCGGGATTATTGATGATAAATAAATCAGTTTCGCCAATCAACTTTTGGGCGCTATCATAAAATTTGACCTTTGCCATAACCTCTGAATCCCTCCAGTCCATCCAGATTGCTGTGGTTGCGCGGTTCTTGGCGATCAAGCCCTGTGGCTGTTTGTAGCCATTGAGCATGGGTTTGATGCTCACAGCACCCTTTGGCACCTCCGAGAATTCAAGAGTGGCGATGTATTTTTGGGAGCGCAAAAATTTCCCCGCTGCTCCTGTCCTGATCACGGACTGGACGGTCGGCGCAGGATAAGGAGCTGCCTGTTTCAGCGCGTTTTTGATCTTGGATAAAAGCGGCTCTGTTGCAGTTTGAGAGAGGGCATTGAGAATTCTTTTTGAGCAGTTCCTTGTCATTTCATCATCATTTTTGAGATGTGCGATCACATCATCAGCCATTGCCTCACTCACCGTGGTGATGTTCCCGCTTTCGGCAAGTGGGGTGAGGCCCATTAAAGCCAAGCGTTTATCCTTATCATTTCCGTTTTGAAGCAGAGATATGAGAAGTTGCGCCACCTGCGGCTTTAGTTCAGCCCGCAACTGATTGAGACCTAAGTTTTCTGTGAGCATGGACAATACGACTACGGCAGAGCGCTTGATTTTGTCCTCATTGCTTTTAAGTAACGGCTCAAGAAGCCCCATGATTTTCTGGTTGGTCTTCAGCGGCAGATCCGCCAACAAGAATGACTTAAGGGATAAGATGGCGTCTCCACGAACATTGACTGACGGATCGCTGAGAGCTGCAACGACTTGATCCAGCATCTTAAGCTTAATCCCTTGAGACAATTTAGGATTCAATTGAGAATCGATAGAGTTGACCATGCTTGAAATACCAATCAGGGCGCCGGATCTCACGTTCGGTTTGGTATTTTTCAATGCTGCTATAAAATGATCGACCATGCGTTCTGTTTGTTCAGTTTTGATATTCCAGCCAATAGCAAACACTGATCCACGCGCTGTAATTTGGCGGTGCCAGTTCCCTGTGCCGATGAGCTGCATGAGCTCGGAGGTCATTGTGAGTTTTTTCTCTATGGGGATGTCGGATGCTGCAAGCGCGCCAAAGGCAGCCGGGATTTCGGAGAAATCGCCTTCATTGGTGGTGAGGCTGTTTTTCAGATTCCATAGCAGGGGCGCGATCATGCGCTCTTTGGAAGAGGGCGGAAGATTGGACTTAGCAAGCGCTTCAAGAAGGCGAGGAGATTCCATCCTTCCCAACTTGCTTGGTCCATTTAGCGCATTTAGCGCCGAAGCTAAAATGCGCTCCTCGATCTCGACAGGCCAGTTGTCCTTAGCCATTTCGATGAGTGAATCTGCGGCGTCAGTGCATTCGCCGCCGCTTGTGAGCTTTCTCAGATGACCTTCGATCTTATGGACTATGTTTCCGTAAAGTTCCTTGCCTGGTGTTAGGTGCTCCTCCAGCTTAAAATCAGGGAATCCGTTTGATTGTGCATATCGGAAAAAGCCGTTGCAATAAAAGTACCCGTCAAGGCAGATTACTCGAGCTGCTGTCTTAAGCTCTGTTTCGGTATCGATCAGATTGTTGTTATTGCCCGCCCGATCAACCTCTTCCAGATAGGTGCGATACTCGCGAGGTGCTGACACAATATTGATTTCGGCCATGATTGCCTCCCTTTACTACTATGTTCCGAAACGTTTCTGAATCATCAAGGGAGATAATAGATTCTGCTTGGAACTTCTGGAAGATATTGAGGAATAATGAATCGGACCCGAAACTCATTGACCCAACCAATCTGGGATTATATTATTCTATTCAATGAGTATTATTGAACGCCTGCTGTTATTGATCATTCTAACCCTTCTTCCGCTTACGGTTTTTGCTGAACCCGTCAATAGGAATATCCTTGCTGTGATTGATCCAACTGAGATCAATTTTATTTCCAGTTATGCTGAGATGCCCATGAATCATTTGGGCTTTAAGCTAGATTATGTCGATGTGACAAAACATCTTCCCAGTGATGATGAGATGCAGAAGTATTTTGGCATTATAAGCTGGTTTAACGATAATAAGATTAAAGGCGCAACGAACTATGTAAAATGGTTGACCGGGCAGCTGGAAAAAGGAAAAAAAGTTGTCATTATCAATGATTTTGGTTTTGATTTTGACGATAAAGAAAGCCCTACGCCAGATGATGTGCTGAATAAGTTTTATCAGGCCTTTCACATCTCATTTGATTCCCTTAAGTCTGCAACATCTCCACTTTTAATAGAGGTCGCTTATAATGATCCTGAGATTACTGAGTTTGAGAGGAGCTTAAAAGGGGAAGTGAATTTATACAAGAAAATAGACGTTCTGGATAAAGATGCAAAAGTATTCCTCAAGCTTAAACGAAAAAAGGAAGGAGATACTTCTGATGCGGTATTTGTTAATTCAAAAGGAGGCTTTGCCTTAAATTCCGGAGTTTATATCAACCCCATTAATTATCAATCGCGTTGGAAAATTAATCCATTTAAATTCTTTTCCCTTGCCTTTAATGCTGATTTTCCCAAGCCGGATACGACAAGCATCAATGGTATGCGCTACTTTTTTAGTCATATGGACGGTGACGGAATTAGAAATGTCAGTCATATAGATGGCGTTACTCTATGTGGAGAAATGGCTTTTCGCGAAATTTTTACAAAATACAATATTCCTGTTTCTGTTTCTGTTGTTGTCGGAGACCTTAGTCTGGCAGGTGATGAACAACGAAGGGAATTATTTAAGACCATTAAGAAAACATTCATGCTTCCCAATATTGAAGTTGCAAGTCATGGTTGGGCGCACCCATTAATTTGGCAGAGTCAGAAACGCAAAATGGCTTACAAGCTAAGAGGATATGCTTATTCGCCCGAAAATGAAATAGGCAGATCCATTGCTTATATTAACGAAAATCTTGCGCCAAAGGGCAAAGAGACCGATGTGTTCTTCTGGACTGGCGATTGCCGACCTGATTATGAAGCCGTCAAGTACGCACATGATCACAATATAAAAAACCTCAATGGTGGTGATACACGTTTTGACAAGGAATTTCCAAGTTACACTTTTGTCGCGCCCCTTTTTCGCCATGTTGACGGTTTATTGCAATACTTTACTCCGGAAGCCAATGAAAATGTCTACACCAATTTATGGACTGGGCCATTTCATGGTTATAAATTTGTGATCGAGACATTAAAAAATACAGAATCTCCCATCAGGCTGCGTCCAATTGATATTTACTATCACTTTTATGTAATGGAATATGAGTCTTCTATAGATTCAGTGAAGTCGGCCTATGATTGGGTTCTTTCCCAGGAGGTTGCTCCTGTATTTGCTTCTGATTATCTAAATATTCTGGATGGATTTCTTTCAACAAAAATCGACAAGGTTTCCCCCACTCATTGGATAATTTCCGACAATGGCGACCTTAGAACCATACGTATTGATGACTACAATGGTTATGTGGATCTGATAAAATCCAAGGGGGTAATAGGATTTATGCCTTATCAGGGTTCGTTGTATGTGCATCTGGATAACGGTGAGAGATCGGAGATAGTTCTCACCATGGCACCTCCTACACAACCATACCTTGTTAAGGCAAATGGAAGAATAATGGGTTGGACAACTGACAAAGATGAAGTGAGTTTTAAATTGTACACCATGGGAAGGGTACAATTTGCTATTGGAGGGCTAAAACAAAATCAGAAATATGAAATAGATGCCAAAGACAAGACATTTGAAAAGCAATCAAATGTTCGTGGAGAGCTTAGTTTTTCTGAGGAGATGTTGAAGAACAAGTTTGAGTGGGTGAAGGTTGTGGTCAAAAGAGGCGCGTCCTAAATGCAAGAGGGCTTTAACCGCAGGTGCGCTGGATAGACATCCCAAGAAAATGAGTATGCGTATTAGGCTTGCTGATAACGCATTATAATCAGCAGGTGCACACATATATAATTACCTTTCCTGATTAATGTGCCTTCGTTCAGGTATAGCTTTTATTTTAAGAAAACGCCTTGTTGCCTGGGTTATCAGGGGAGTAATTAAAATACCGCACAAAATAGCAATGGCTCCTATTTCAATAACGCCCAAAATATTTGGAATTCCTTTTGTATGTGGGAATATAAAGACCCAATAGCAGCAGATGTAAAAGAGATTTGCAAACATAGCAGCAAACCTCTCAGCAGCTTTGAATCGCCAAAATAAAAGGATGAGAAGCTCCAGAAATGCTCCTAGCGTGAGTGTAGCAAGGACGGTTAAGATAACTTGAGCACCAACAGCGGGCGGCATTTTCCCATTTGAAACCACGCTGAAAATGGCCAGGCCGCCTGCAGTGAGCACAGTTCCTAAATTGCTTTGCAGGATATTCCTTCCCAGCAAAAGAGCAGAAATAATGAGCGGGCCATATATCAGCGCGATGCCAACTCCCGGACCTGGAAGATGCAATATCTGATGGCAGAGGGTGGAGATAGCAGGTTGTGGAATGAGATAGCTAAGCCCCCATCCAACGATATAACCGAATGCCAGGCATGCTATAATCCTAAAATGTTGTTGAAACCAATTCATAAAACCCACCTCATTTTAAAAGTGCTATCTGCTCTGTGCCCTGGATGCGTCTGAAACTGCCTCCTTCGCTCAGGTGGCGAATCGTAAGAGCAGGATCAACTACTCTTACACCACAGATGGCGTCTGCGCCGTAGTCAAAAAGAACAGGCGAGAGGATCGTTGTAGGACCAAGCAACATCATATAGGATTTTTTAGCCATTTCTGCAATATTTTCGAAGGTATGGTTGATGAGCGTTGTTCCAGTGACTATGACCACGTCGACTTTTGGAATCACCCTTGATGCCTCGGATGCATCAAGATCACCTTTATCAGGCCTAAGTTCCAGTATGCAGAGCTCTTTAGCAACCTCTTTAATTTTATCTGAAAATGGGAAATGGCCCACCATGGCCACTTTTGCGCCAGCCGCGCGCTCAAGCAGTATGTCTACTCCATTGATGCTGGTGATTTGTTTTGGATCAGGGGTGATTAAAGAATTAATGGCAGCCACGCCCACAGATGCTTCTGTCCAATCATCCGAGAGGGCATAGCGCGCAAGTTGCATAGCGCTCATCCCCGTTAAAGAGCCGCAATTGTTAACCGTCTTATGAGGATCAGCCCTCCCTTCACACATGCCGAGTGGAAATGTATATGAAAGGCCCAGATGTTGGCTCACAACCATAGTAGCGCGCAGGCAAATGCGCACGTCGGTGACAGTGGCGTCCACGGTGACGGTGTTTAGAATATCTCTTAGAACATTCATAATTCTATTAAGAAACTATAAGTATCATACATACTACCGAATGAGCCAGAGTATAGTCAGCGCAGCCGGTTTGGGTTTAAATAGCCTAATTACCTGCTATAAATCAACCACTTATGCTTATTCATACACGTCTTTCCACGACATATTAGATGCATATTGATGTATGTGTATGATGAATTATTGAGGATAGATTTATGAGACGGAATATAGGATATCGATTTTCATTTTTTTCATTCTAGTATATTTTAAACCCTATGTTCAAAATGATAAAGACCGAACGCAAAATAATCATAATAGCTGTGGTTTTGGCGATATTGATGTGGCTTGCAGACACCCTGGTCGATTATTTTTTCTTTCATAAGAAATCTTTTTTTCAGGTTCTTGCAGGCAGTATTTCTCCGCACGACTTTTATCTGCGGTCGCTGCTCGTTTTAAGCATTTTTCTCTTTGCAGCTATCATAATATCCAGGACATTTCGCAGTCGGGCTGAAGCGGCTATACAACTAAGCGATGAGAGATTTCGTTCTCTGGTCGAGACCATGAGCGATTGGATATGGGAAGTGGATCAAAATGGCGTCTATACCTACGCCAGCCCCAGGGTGAAAGATCTTCTTGGATACGAGCCAAAGGAGGTTATCGGCAAGACCCCGTTTGATCTTATGCCTGCAGATGAGGCTAAGCGAATACGAGAAATGTTTAAAGACCTTGTGGCCACTGAGGCGCCTTTTGAGAAGTTGGAAAATATAAACCTGCGTAAGGATGGGCGCCCTATAGTGCTCGAGACCAGCGGCGTTCCGATCATTGATAAAAGCGGAAAGCTCGTGGGCTATCGTGGCATCGACCGCGATATCACCGATCGCAAGCAGGCAGAGAATGCGCTTAAGGAAAGTGAGAGCAAATGGCGCTCTCTGACCGAGCATAGCCCTGATATTATCTTGAACGTAGACCACGACAGCAAGATTCAATTTGTAAACCATACGGTCTCCGGACTCACTCCTGAAAAAACGATTGGAAGAAGTATCTATGATTTTATGCCACCCAAGTATCATAAGTTGGTAAAGAACAAGTTTGAAGAGACGTTTCGCACAGGCCATTCTACAGCATATGAGAGTGAGGGGCTTGGCCCTGATGGCACGATCTCGTGGTATAGCTGTAGGATCGAGCCCATAAAATCGGACTTTCGAGTTCACTCGGTAAACTTGATTACAACCGATATAACAGAGAAAAAGCGCGAGCAGGAGCAAAGAAAAGAGCTTGAAGCAAGGCTTGGCCAAGCACAGAAGATGGAGACAGTAGGAACTTTGGCCGGGGGCATAGCGCACGATCTGAATAACATCCTTACGCCCATGTTTTTGCATGGGGAGTTGGTGATGGATGAACTGCCAAAGAACAGCAAGGCTTATGAGCATCAAGAGCGTGTGATGAATGCAGTAAACAATGCAAGGGATCTTGTGAAACGGCTCCTGGCTTTTAGCAGCAGAAAGAAGGCAACGGATTATAAGCCATTGAAGATTAAGCAAGTGGTAAAAGAAGCGCTCGATTTCATACGATCGACGCTGCCTCCCACTATAGAAATTCGGTTTCATATAGAGCGGGATTGCGGCACTGTTTCGGCTGACCCGATCCAAATACAGCAGGTGGTGATGAATCTCTGTACTAATGCCTGCCATGCCATGCAAGAGAAAGGAGGCATCATCAATGTAGAAGTCAGCGCTGTTGATTTGGATGAAGAGTTTGTTCAAGCATATCCTCGCATGCATGCTGGAACACACATAAAGCTCTCGGTAACTGATATAGGCATAGGCATGGACCAGAGCACGATGAAGAGGATGTTCGAGCCGTTCTTTACGACAAGAAAAGAGGATGAGGGCTCGGGACTTGGGCTATTCGTTGCTTATGGAATTGTAGAGAGCTATGCAGGCACTATCACTGTAGAAAGCGAGCTGGGCAAGGGCAGCACTTTTCATGTATATCTGCCGTGTACTTAAAAAAATTCATCCCTTTTTCCTTCGTCGAGATCCGCCATGCTTTTTTCGATGATGCATCTTTCATCGGGTGATTGCTTTGATAGATTGTCTTGTATGAGCTTTTTTCCAATCTTATGCGTCTCATCTGAAGCATAATCCAAAATGTATTCATAGAAGGTAAGAATCGCGTTGGGATGGCATAGGCCCTTTGTTCCGACGCTCTTTGCCATTTGCATGAAGCGCTCGCCGGTTCTGTTTGATCTGTAGCAAGCAGTGCAAAAAGAGGGAATAAAACCGTCGTGAGCCAACTCGCGAACGATATCATCCAAAGATCGGTTGTCGTAAATGGTAAACTGCTGCTTATGTAGATCGCCATCTATACCATTACGATGATATCCGCCGACGTCGATCCTGGATCCGCCATCGATTTGGGAGACGCCCAAGTGCATGAGCTCGCGCCTTAGCACCGGTTTTTCGCGAGCGGTAAGAATCATGCCTGTATAAGGGACCATGAGCCTTATGATGGCTACGATCTTTTTTAGATCTTCATCGGACACATGATAGGGTGTTTCATCATAAAAGGGAGTATTTATTGCCGGTTCGAGCCTGGGAAAGGATATGGTATGAGGTCCCACGCCAAACTGTTTTTCCAATTCCATGGAATGGGCGAGGATTCCCATTACCTCGAATCGCCAGTCATATAGACCAAATAAAACGCCAATCCCCACATCATCTAGCTTTGCTTCCTGCGCTTGGTGCAGGGTATAAAGTCGCTTATGATAATCTCCCTTAATAGTATGATCAGGATGAATGTCAGCATATCTGTCTTTATGATAAGTTTCTTGAAACACCTGATACGTTCCAATGCCTATCTTTTTTAGAATCTCGTATTCGCCTTTTTCCATTGGCGCCGCGTTTATATTGATGCGGCGAATCTCTCCACGGCCATCAGATGCCTTTGTCCTATATGCAGTCTCAATTGTTTTTGCTATATAGTTTATACCATATGCAGGATGTTCTCCGTACACCATGAGCAGCCTTTTGTGGCCCGCATTTTCAAGCGCAAGCACTTCTTGTGCGATATCATCGGTTGAAAGAGTATGCCTTGTGATTTTTTCATTGCTGCGCCTGAAGCCGCAATATGCGCAATCATTGGCGCAACGGTTGGAAGTATAAAGAGGGGCAAACAGGACTATGCGATTTCCATAGATGTTATTTTTTATCTCCTTGGCGAGGCAAAAGATCTCTTGCCAGACGTCTTCATCCTCCACGCTGAGAAGGGCTGCGACATCGATGGGTTCAAGCCCCTTCATCGTGCGCGCGCGCGAGATCACCTCTTCAATGCGACTTACGCTTGCGTGCCTTTCTTTATGAAGAAGGGAAAAGATTTCTTTATCGTCGATAAATGTGTCTGGCATTTTTTATGCCTTCGCAAAAAACAGTTGGCTAGTAAACAGTATTTTGCTCTAGTGAGCCCCATGCAAAAGACACCCAGCGGTTTAAGGCCGCACATATTGCTTTTAGGCCGCAGAAACACCGGTAAATCCTCGTTGCTCAACGCGCTCACAGATCAGCCCTTGGCGGTGGTGTCTGAAATTGCTGGCACTACTACCGATCCTGTTAGAAAGGGTTTTGAGCTTCTACCCTATGGCCCTGTTGTATTCATCGACGCAGGCGGGATCGACGATAAGGGCGTGTTGGGAGAGAAGCGCGTTTATAAAACGCGCAAAGAACTGGCGTGTGCTGATTTTGTGCTTTTTATAGCTGAACCTGAAAACTGGACTAAGTTAGAGGATGATTCTTTGCGCGAGCTTAAGCAAAAACAGATTCCGCACATGGTGGTCATAAACAAGCATGACTTAAAGACTACATGGAAAGCGCCTCTAAAAGATGCCCATTATGTGAGCGCAAAGACGGGACACAATGTCATAAAACTAAGAGAAGAACTTGCCAGGCGTCTGGAAAAAATTGCTTCAAGACGCACTGGGATAATCGGCGATCTTGTAAAGAAAGACGATCTTGTGATCCTCGTCGTGCCGATCGATTTGGAAGCTCCCCAAGGAAGGATTATCCTGCCCCAGGTCATGGCCATCAGGGATATACTCGACAAAAGTGGTGCAGCCTTGGTGGTCAAGGAGACAGAACTCACCTCCGTTCTGAATATGCTAAAGAGGCAACCGTCATTGGTTGTGTGCGACAGCCAGGTGGTGTTTAAGGTGGATCGCGAGCTGCCAAAAAATATTCCCTTTACTACATTTTCCATTCTTTCAGCGCGCATGAAGGGCGATCTAGACGAATTCGTGCTCGGGGCAAAGAGAATAGATGACTTGCGCGATGGCGATAAGGTGTTGATAGCAGAGGCGTGCTCTCATCACGTGTTGGGCGATGACATCGCGCGCATCAAGATTCCGAAATGGATTCGAGCGTACAATGGCAAGGATATCATATACGAACATGCCCAAGGCCGGCATTACCCTGATGATATAGAGAAATATCGATTAGTCATTCATTGCGGCGGATGCATGATAACGCCCAAGGCCATGCGCACGCGCATGGACGAGGCGCTCGGCCGCGGCGTGCCCATCACCAACTACGGAGTGACCATATCCTATGTGCACGGCGTGCTGGTTCGAGTGCTACGGCCATTTAAGGAGATGTTATGACATCGCTTGACGCGATAGTGAGGTTTCTCAATAAAGAACTGAAAGTCAAAACCGTTCCCGACAGTTCACGCAACGGTCTGCAGGTGCGCTGCCCCAAGGATATAAAGAAGGTGGGCTTTGCAGTGGATGCATCCCTTGCAACATTTGAAAAAGCCAGACGCCAGGGCGTTGATCTTCTCATCGTGCATCATGGCATCAAGTGGAAGAGGCTTAGGGATAATGCCGGCATAATGAAGCGCAGGATCGATTTTTTGAAAAAGCACAGAATAAATCTATATGTCTGCCATCTACCTTTGGATGCACATCACCAATACGGCAACAACATAAAACTTGCCGAACTCCTAGGACTTTCCCACGCCCAAAATTTTGGGCGATACAAGCGGCAATGTCTTGGATATCAGGGCGTTCTTAAGCCTGCACGATCTGCGCGATGGATAGCATCAATATTGAATAAAAAGTTGAAGGCAAAATGTGTGGTGCTTGGATTTGGTAGACCCAAAGTAAAGTCTGTGGGCATTGTAAGCGGTGGTGGTGCCGATGCACTTGCAGAAGCATATAATGAAGGACTCGACTGCTTTATCACAGGCGAGGCTCCGCATCATACATATCACGAGGCAAAAGAACTTAAGATGAACATGATCATCGCCGGACATTATGAAACTGAAACAGTTGGAGTAAAAGCGCTCATGCCTTTGCTTCGCAATAATTTTGCTGTTTCAACTGTCTTCATACATGTTCCCACCACCTTCTAAACAACTAATAGTATCAAGAGGTTAGGCTATCTGTCTTAAAATGCCTTGACGCTAAGACTCATATCTGATCGTCATCTGCGCTATTTATCGCGCAACTTTTTTGGCCTTATCGCGATAAGGGCATACAACACCATGACATTTACAGCATCTATAACTCCGCAGGCAGCATTTGCTGCTAATTACACTGCCTTTCTTGATGGAATTGCAAACGCAAGCCCTTTGACAGGGGAGTTTTGCAATAGTCAGGTTTTTTATATTGGCAATGACCTTACGCCGTTAAAGCAGCCTGTGCCCAGCTTGATCAGGATGCCAGGTTTGACCCCTCGTGAAGATCTTATACGAAGATTAAAGCAAGAGCATCGGCTTTTCCATTCTTCGGATACGATGCTGGATGGGTTTGAGGCCTTTAAAGAGGAAATACAGCATAGTGTTTTTGACCTTTGTGGTGAAGTTGGGCTTGTTCAGGGGGTCGTTGACAAGGCAGACAGCAAAGCTCGGGCCCTATCATATGATGAGGTCGAGCTTATAAGAAGTGTTCAGAGCTACCGTGATAAGTTCTTGGATCCTGCAAGCGAGAATACAGAACTCTTTCCGCCGCTATTTGAGGACATCTATATTGCGGAGCATTTTTTAATGTCAGCTACACTTCTTACATGCGCAGGAACTCCTGAGTGTGCAATGAATGCCGCCGACTTTTTAGGACGCGCTGCATCTATATATATAGATGCTCGATGCTATTCGGCTGCAGCTATGGTATCGGATATGGCGGCAAGGGTTTACGAATCAGTTGTGCATCAGAATCCTAAAACACACCTTTTGCTTCTCAACAAAGCTGCACAACAGAGAAAAGCTGCTGCTGATCTCTGGCATAGATCCTTATCCAGTGTCAGACCTCTGCATACTTCTGACCTTGATGAGATCGAGATTTATTTGGGCATCACAAATGGCCTGTTCTATGAAGCGGCTTTTGAGAATAAGATTGTTGATCAATTCTTGGCTCGTGCTGCCATATGGCACCTAAGCAATGCTATGAACGAGGATGCAGCCAATGACCTCATGTATCTGATATATAGACAGATGCACAGGCCGAGCGATTTTATAACAGAAAAACGCTGGAGGGAAATAGCAAGCACGATACGCGATGCAACTTCTGTCTGGCAAAAGTCGGGCAGGGCGCAAAATATCTTTGCTGATGCCATGATGCTGGCAGGTGCAGCCCAGGCCTTGGGTGGAGATTTGTGCGATGATCTCATCGAGTTTATGAAGGCTTTGTGCATGGGCCTTTAACAACTTGACTTTAGGGCCAAATTACACGATACAGACGCCCTTTTTTTTATGCGCAGAAGGAGATAAGCATGGTTTTCATAGGCAGGCCAGCTGGAACGTTGATACCAGGCACGGGTGTTGGTCCCTTGACGAGGATGACTGCTGCAATGTCGGGAGTTTATGAGCGTTGTTCAGATACAACCAGATACAGTCCTTTTGCTGGTGCACGCGGCCCTGTATTTGCGCGCGGCCCAAGTTTTTGGGCAAAGGGCGGCGGTGCTTTATCAAAGCCGCAAGAACATGTGCTCGTAGCCGACGCTTTGAATGCTCATTCAGAGCTATTTTCCGAGCTTACTCAACCTACACGTGAGTTAGTGGCACGTGGTTTTTTGCAAGCATATGGAAAACATGTTCATAGAGACAGAAGATTGATAGATGATAATAGATTCGAAACCATGATATCGCGTTACTGGCATTGTCTTATGTTGATTCCTTTAAACGGAAATGCCCCGATCATAGATGATGATTACAATGATTATTCAGAAATGGCTATTGGATCAAATTATTCCGAGTATAGCGTTGAGGACTTTATGAAATTTGGCGCTACTCATTTGGCAGATGCAGACGATCATATAAAAAACGCTATAGATGAAATTACAGAGCTTAGGCACCAATACCTTAGCGCTCGTAGAAAAACATCGCTTTATTTGTCTGGTGAGGCGTTAAATGAAATAATCGTAAAAACGCTGCGTTTAGATTTTTATTATCTTTTGTTTGGTGAATCCCAATTGGAAAGGATTGCCACTGCGACTGCAAAAAGCCTACTGAGTGCAATGGAATATGAATGGGAAATACAAAAAATACTTT
>JBDRBN010000070.1:0-4024 GCA_043822785.1 Pseudomonadota bacterium | reverse complement strand
GGGCGAAGCCGAAGAATCCCGGAGTTTTCCTATAGCAATTTAACTTACGCTATTGTAGCGTGAAATATATGACGGGAGCGCAGAAACAAGATCATCAGATAGATGTCTATAAGCGCCTTGCACCATGGCAAAGGCTCAAGGCAGCATGTGAGCTTTATTGGCTGGCAAGGGATATTATAAAAAACAGGGAAAAGCGCGCTCATCCACATCTCAAGGGCGATGCGCTTGAAAAGAGAGTTCGGTCATTTTTTTAGGTTAGCACAAGCAGCATGGATCTAAAAAACCTCCTAAAATTTTTAAGACTCATCGAAACGATTCCACTTGAATATATGGTGTCAGGATCTATTGCGTCGATTTTGTATGGCAAGCCAAGACTTACTCAAGATATGGATATCGTAGTGATCTTCCCGCTTGGCAAGATAGACAAATTTGTAAGTTTATTTAATCCAAATGAATATTATTGCCCTCCACCTGAAGCGATCAAAGAAGCCATAGGGCTAGGTGATCAAGGTCATCTGAATCTAATAGATCAGAACACAGGTTTTAAGATCGATATCTATCCTGCAAGAGAGGATCCGCTGATTCTGTGGGGTCTTGAAAATAAGAAAAAGGTTGAACTTATTGCCGGCGAAGAGGTTTGGGTTGCTCCGCCGGAATATGTGATATTGAAAAAATTAGCCTATTATAAAGAAGGTGGTTCGCAGAAACATCTTGAAGATATAAGGGGCATGCTTGAGGTCTCTGGAGATCAAATAAACACATCTATCATTGAAAAATGGAGTTCAAAACTTGGTTTGATGGACTGTTGGAAACAGGCATCTCAGCCCACATAAGCCCCGTAGGCTTGCTGGTTTGTCATCCTGAGCGCCAGCGCTTGTCATCCTGAGCGCCAGCGCTTGTCATCCTGAGGCGAAGCCCTGCACCGTACGGTGCAGGGCGAAGCGAAGGATCCCGGTATTTTCCTATAGTAATTTCAAGATGTTACGAATTGCTCCGTCATATATTTTCAAATTGCTCCGTCATATATTTTGGGACACTAGTGATTTTCCGTCCAAAATCTTAGAGATTGGCCCACGTCTTTAATCATTGACACAAATGGCTCTTTTATGTCAGTATAACTGACATGGTGGATAACATCTTGATAAATAGGCACAATCCTTGGTGGCAACGACCTGAAGCCATAAATGACGAGCCACGGCTCGTTGCCCTGAAAACGCTTCCTCTTGTCTGGCATCCATCTATTTGTTCGGAGTTAAATCTCGAAGAAGATGCGGTGCATGTCGTAACAGGACCGCGGCAGGTCGGAAAATCCACGACCATTCGACTCATGATACGCGAGCTTCTTTTGGAAAAGAAGATACCCGCCCGAAATCTGCTTCTTTTCGATTGTGATATTGTAAATGATTCGCATGAACTGGCTGATATCATTCTTCACTTTTTCGAAAACATCTCAGGACATGGTAGAAAGTTCATATTTCTTGACGAAGTCAGTTTTGTTGAAAAATGGCCGGCGGGCATAAAGTGGCTTATAGATCAAGGCAAGGGAACAAATTGTACTTATATCTTAACAGGTTCTTCCAGCATAAATTTGAAAAAGAGCGGCGAGCTTATGCCGGCGCGGCGTGGGGCTGGGAAAGATGTTGAGGTTCACCCCCTTAGTTTCCGCCAATATGTAAAGCTCCTCGGTCATTCGCTTCCGTCATTTAATATTGCTGATATGAATTTTGCCGCGATAGAAAAGATGCACAGCCAGCTTCTTCTTGATATCCCAAATATCACAACGCTTTTTAGAAATTACTGTATTCACGGCGGATTCTTAAAGCCGATGAACGAGCTGCATCAAGCCGACTTCATTTCAGCTGATACGGTCGATGTTTATTTAAGTTGGCTCAAAGGAGAAGTTGTAAAGGACAAAAGGCGTGAAGAAATTGCAAGAATCGTCCTCGATAAAATTATCAGTTCACTCGGCAGTGGGATTTCCTATCAATCTTTGGCCGAACATATGGATGTCGGCTCGCATAACACGGCAAGATCATATCTTGATTTTTTTATCGATTCGTTTGTCCTGCACGAGGTTCCTTTCATGCAAATATCGCAAAGGCGCATAGCCTGGCGAAAGAACAGAAAGTATTATTTTGCCGATCCATTTCTTTGTTGGATATCCATGCTTTGGAGCGGAGGTGGTGATAACATCGGTGCTGTGTTTAATGAATTTGATGCCGATCCTTCAAAGATGGGCCCTGTTATTGAAAATATTATTGAAAATCATCTCAAGTTTCACGGTCTTGCTCCTGCTTACGGCACTGCGCGAGATCGCGAGATCGATTTTGCATTTCCACAGGCCGGTATCGGCATTGAAGTGAAATATCAAAACAAGATCGTGCCTTCAGATGCTGCGGCGCTTGGTGGTTTTAAGCATGCCGTTGTTGTAAGCAGAAATTCCCTTGCCGATTTAGGTCAAGCAATAGCAATGCCAGCATATCTGTTTTGTCTTATGCTTTAAATAAGCCCTGTGGGCGCCCTGCTTGTCATCCTGAGCGCCAGCAAGGGATCCCCGGCCACCAAGGTATTTTGCTCCGTCACACTTTTGCTCCGTCATATGGTTTATATGGTTTCGTCATATGGTTTTTATATGTTTTTTTACAGGGATATCGCAATGTTGCAGACCGGAAAACGTTCCCTCGGTGTATTTTCCGAGACATATCTCGGAAAAACGGTTGACCACTGTAACTAATTGATTTAATATAACAATTATGGATAGAATATTTCCAAAATCTCTGCAAAAAAGATGGGTTGACCCAAAGGGTTTAATTCAGGTTTTTACAGGACCAAGACAGGTTGGCAAAACAACAGCAGCAATAAAGCTGATGGATAAACAGGTAGCAGTGTACGCAAGCGCTGACCTTCCAACACCTCCCACAACTGATTTCATCGAAGAACACTGGATAAAAGCAAGGAGAATTCCAAATGAACAAAGAACTGTTATTTTGGATGAAGTTCAGAAAATTCCCAGATGGTCTGAGGTGGTCAAGAGCTTGTGGGACGAAGATCAGCGAGACGGTTTGACCATGCGGGTTTGTTTGCTTGGCAGCTCATCAATCCTTATCGAGAAAGGATTATCAGAAAGTTTAACCGGCCGTTTTGAAGTAAACTATTTTCCTCACTGGACCTATAGTGAGTGTCATAAGTGTTTCAACATAACGCTGGATGATTATATAGAGTTAGGTGGGTATCCAAAATCATATGATTTTATTGATGACAGAGAACGTCTGGAAAATTACATTCAAAATAGTATTCTAGAACCAACGTTGGGGCGTGATATCCTTGTTCTTCATTCTGTTGACAAGCCTGCTTTGCTTCGCCAGCTCTTCTGGTATGTATCGCGCATGCCCGCTCAAATAGTAAGCTATGAAAAGATTCTTTCTCATCTGCAAGGCAGAGGCAATTCTGCAACGCTTGTTCATTACGCTGATTTACTCTCAAAGGCATTTCTTCTCTGTCCGCTCTCTAAATACTCCAAGAGGACTCATAGAACAAAACGATCCATTCCTAAATGGATATTGCCCAACTCTGCGCTAATTGAATCTTCTGTAAAGAAAGTTGGTGTATCTGGCTTTGTATTTGAGAATCTTGTCGGTTCTCATATTCTGAATCTCATCTATGGGCATAAGGAATTTGACCTCCAATTTTGGCGAGAGGATAAATGGGAAGTAGATTTTGTGTTGTCCAAATATAATGAACCGCTTGTTGCATTAGAGGCAAAGAGTGGGCGAGTAAAAAAAATGCCTGATGTTGAAATGTTAAAGAAAAAAGGGATCAGCTGTCCTGTAGAAGTCATCTCCAAAGACAATATTGACGCTTTTTTGAACACTTCTTCGGTTGAGGATATTATTGATTTTTTATAGCGAGGGCACCGCCCGCAGCCCAGATAAGCCCTGTGGAGCCCTGTCATTCTGAGGCGACAGCGCTTGTCATCCTGAGGCGACAGTGCCTGTCATCCTGAGCGACGCCCTGCACCGTACGG
>JBDRBN010000069.1:0-14769 GCA_043822785.1 Pseudomonadota bacterium | reverse complement strand
ATTTCAAAATTCAAAACAACAATTCAGCAATAATTGGTTTTGTTTAGAACATTTGAATTTTGAATTTCATATTTGTTTAGGATTTCGTGCTTAGAATTTTGAATTTTTAAATTCAGCACCAAATCCTTGTAATACACTATCCTGTTCCTATTTCCTTCTTTAAGTGTTCCACGAGTACTTCCATATGCATGCCACGTGATCCCTTTACCAAAAGCACATCGCCTGCTTTCAGCTCTATTTCTACCAAACGCACTAGTTGGTCTGCATCCTCACATATGTGCACTGAGGATTCTGACATGCCAGAATCAGTAGCGCCTTTAGCAACGTCGGTTGCATAATCGCCCAGAAGAAAGAGCTCGTTTACTCCTAAGCTTTCTGCGTCCTTGCCTATGGTTTGGTGCAGTTCGCCGGATTTATCGCCAAGCTCGAGCATATCTCCTAACGCAGCGATAAATCTTCCTGAACGCTTTGCTGCGCCAACGGTTCTAAAAGCTGCTCGCATGGATTCTGGATTAGCGTTGTAGGAATCGTTAACCACTCTGGCGCCATTTGCCAGCTGCATTCTCTCAAAGCGCATGGCCATTGGGTGAAAGTCTGAAAGCCTGTTTACTGCCTCGCCTTCATCAACGCCTAGTGCTACTCCCACAGCCACAGCAGCCAATGCGTTCATCACGTTGTGTGCTCCAGGTACTGGAAGGCGCGCTTTGTATTCGCGATCTCTTATTGCCAACGTAAGATCTATCTTATCCAGACCGTTAGTCTCCATATGTAAGAACTTGACGTCGCAGTTGTTTTGCATGCCAAAGAAGATCTTTTCTCCAGCATGCATGGATGCCATCTGCCTTACCCAACGGTCCTCTGCATTGATGATAGCGATTCCTCGGCTATCCATAGCTTCAAACAGCTCGCCCTTTGCGCGAGCAACCGCTTCTACTGTGTGAAGTTTTTCCAAGTGCGCTGCAGTCACGTTTGTTATGAGCCCTATGTCAGGGCGTGCTATTTGGGTAAGCCTTCTTATCTCTCCAGGGGCATTCATTCCCATCTCCAAAATGGAGACGCGGTGCAAATCATCCCATCGGAATACAGTAAGGGGAAGGCCGATGAGGTTGTTAAAGTTACCCTCTGTCTTGAGCACCGGGCCCATGGTGTGTGCTATGGCAGCAGCCATCTCTTTGGTGGTGGATTTACCGTTGCTGCCTGTGATGGCTACACAGGGAACTTTGAACTTCTCTCGCCACCATGACGCGATATCGCCCAGCGCACACACAGTATCATCGACTTCTATGGCGCCAATGCCTTCAGGCGCTGATGTGCCCTTTTTCATCAGCAAAGCGGCTGCGCCTGCAGCTTGTGCATCGCCTATGAAGTCGTGCCCGTCAAAATGAAGACCAGGTATTGCTACAAAGAGATCGCCCCTCTTAAGCTTTCTCGTGTCTATTCCTATAGAGGTAAAAGAAAGCTCTTCGCTTCCGCTAAGTATCCGTCCGCCAGTAACTCTGGCTATGTCACCTAGACAAAACTGCATATTGTTTTAAACGTTGCTGACCTTTCTCGCGTTGCTGGCGTTGCTTGCTAGCAGTTCTGAAAGCACTTCGCGATCATCGAAGTGTACTTTTTTGGTTCCTAGTATCTGGTAATCCTCATGTCCTTTGCCAGCCACGACAAGCACATCTCCTTCTTGGGCAATGGATGCAGCATATGCTATGGCTTCGCGACGATCGATTATGATCTCGTACCCTTTTCTATCCAATAGCGGTTTCATGTTCTTGATGATGCCTGGCAATATTTCATGGATGATGCTTTCAGGATCCTCGGTGCGAGGGTTGTCGCTCGTGACTATAACGATATCTGCGGTCGTTGCGGCAACTTTGCCCATGAGAGGACGCTTTTTTCTATCACGATCGCCGCCACAGCCAAAAACAGCGATGAGCCGGCCTGACGAATTTTCGAGAAGTTCTTTTGCGTGGGTCAACGCTTTTTCCAATGCATCGGGCGTGTGCGAATAGTCGACCAGCGCGAGCACGCCTTTTTTGTTTGAAACGGGCTCGAACCGTCCTGGAACTACATTCACGCGTTCCACTCCATTTTTGATGGATTCCAGATCAAAGCCCATGGAGAGCGAAGCAGCGACAGCTGCTAAGACGTTTTGTGCATTGAATCTTCCGCAGAGCTTTGTCCTGCATGGGAACGATCCAGCTGGCGTGGCCACGTTCATGCAGATACCTGATGTGTCAAAAGTGAGATCTTGGCACGTCACATCGGCTGTGCGCTCCATGCCAAACGAATATATTGGAACCTTGCATCGCTTCATCAGATCCCTGCCATATGGATCATCAATATTTATTATTGCACATGCTTCTGATTTTCCTCCTTCGGAGAGAAGCTTCTCAAACAAAATGGCCTTTGCCTCAAAGTAGTGGTCCATGTCATCGTGGTAATCCAAGTGTTCTGGAGTAAGATTTGTAAACACCGCTGCATCGAAGCTTGTGCCCGCCACCCTCTGCTGTGAAAGCGCGTGAGAGCTCACCTCCATAGCGCAGCTGTCGCATCCAGCGCTCTGCATCTGTGCCAGAAGCTTGTGCAAGTCGAGCGATTGAGGGGTGGTGTGGGGCGCTGGCAGCACCGTGCTGTTGTAGCGATATTCCACTGTGCCGATCACTCCAGGGTTTAGCCCTGCTGCCTTGAAGATCGATTCGATGAGATAGGTGGTGGTGGTCTTGCCGTTTGTGCCGGTTACGCCCACGAGTTTCATGTCCCTGGATGGATCGCAGAACATGTGAGATGACATGATTCCGAGAGCTCGCCTTGAATCTTCTACCAAGACGTTTGTCACGCCATCTTTTAGCAAGATCGGTTTTTCGCTTACCACCACGGTTGCTCCTGCATGAACAGCGTGCAGGGCAAAATCATGACCATCGCTTCTTGTTCCCTTGATAGCCACAAAGCAGGAGCCAGGCCCGGCTTGGGACGCATCATAGGCGAGTGAGCGCACATCAATCTTTGAAGGACCGTGCAACTCCTTCACTTCGATTTCCTTTATGAGATCTGAAAGCAACATACTTCCTCACATCATAGGTCTGAACTCAACCACGCATCGCTCTCCAGCTGTGACCAAGCTTTCTGGCGCAGGCATCTGCCTTACAGCAATGCCTGTGCCCATGAAGTTCCATTCGATATCTGCATCACCCGATGCAGCCAGCACGCCTCTCATGGTGAGCCCTGTAAGATCTGGAAGACGCCAGGAGCCTTCTTCATGCTTTACCACCTGTTTATCTTCGTCAGATTTGGATACGATCACTGGTAACTCTGCCATGTCCTTTGTTGGCGGAAGCTCTGCAGATTTTGCTGAACTCGATTTGGCAACGAGCGTTGCAGGCACTTTCAGGTAACGAAGCGCTTGCTCCACTATGTTCTTGAACACTGGAGCTGCTACCTGGCCTCCGTAGTAGTCGCCGCGCGGTTCATCTATGCCCACAAAGACCACGATGCGTGGGTCATTGGCAGGAGCGAAGCCCACAAACGAAGCAAAATATTTACCCTTTGCATAAGTGCCTGTGCGGGGATTTACTTTCTGCGCGGTTCCTGTTTTGCCTGCAACAGGGTAATCGTAGCTTGCAGCAAGCACTCCTGTTCCGCCTTTTTCCACTACCCTTGTAAGAAGCTGGGTCATGATTTGAGATGTTCTCTTATTTATAGGATGTCCTATCACCTCTGTTTTGGTGACAGAGATGGTATTGCCATTTTCGTCTGTTATGCGGCCCACCACGTATGGCCTGAGAAGTTTTCCGTTGTTTGCGATAGCTGCAAACGCCATAGTCATCTGAAGGGATGTGGCAGATATTCCTTGGCCAAACGCTATGGTTGCGAACTGAACTGGAGACCATTTTTTATGATGGGCTAGGATGCCAGCTGTTTCTCCAGGAAGATCTATTCCGCTCTTCTTGCCAAATCCAAATCTCTTTATGGATTCATAGAGCTCTTTAGGGCCTATCTTCTGTGCTATCTTATATGCGCCAATGTTGCTGGACATCTTTATTATATCCGCGACTGTGAGCTCATCGTGGGGATGAGCATCCCGTATGACATTGTTGCCTATTTTTATCTTGCCGCCTTCGCAGTCCAATACAGCGTCACCAGTGGTTACTCCTGAGTCTAGCGCGGCAGCAGCTGTAATTACCTTAAACGTGGAACCCGGTTCGTGTGGCTCGACGATGGCGCTGTTTCTCCAATGAGAGAGGGGATACTGCGTGTACTTATTTGGATCAAACGTGGGGATGTTTGACATGGCCAAAATGGCTCCAGTGTTTACATCCACGACTACAGCTTCGCCTCCTTTTGCATGAGCTGTATTCACACCTTTGGCTAGCGCGTTGTCTGCTATGTACTGCAACGTCTTATCGATCGTGAGTTCGATATTCTTGAGATCTGCTGAATCCTCTTCATCAACTGGCGACAAAAACAGATGGCCTCTAGCATCTCTTTTTACATCACCTGAGCGCAGGTTCGCTGAGAGCGTGTCATCGTAGTAGAGCTCGATGCCTCCCAGGGGCTCAGCTTCATAGCCCACAGCGCCTAAGATAGTTGCTCCGACCGTGCCGTTAGGATAGGAGCGCTGGCTCTCGCGCATGGAGTACACACCTTTTATGTCGAGTTCCTTTACAGCCTTAACCTCGTTATCCTCTGCTCTGCGCTTGACCCACACGAACTTTCTGCGGCTTGAAAACTTGTCCAAAAGCTTTGAACGGTCTACGTTTAAGGCCTTTGACAGCTTTTCGCTTGCCATCACTGAATTTTCGATCTTTTGAGGATTCCCAAAAATGGATTCTGATGTTGTGTCGATAGCCATCTCTCTACCTGCGGCGTCTAAGATTTTTCCACGCCTGGAACTTTCTCTAACGGCAGTTCTATATTGCCTTAGCGCAACCCTCTCCAGATTATCGTTGTCCTTTATATGAAATGCGACTGCACGGCTTATGAGTATGCCGAAGCAGCACGCGAACAATGCTGCTACAGCGTAGATGCGCTTAACGCTTCGCGTGTTATCGTTTTTTTCTGCTGTACGAAACTTAGGCATAATTTAGTGACCAGTAATCAGTAACCAATCTTAATTATAGTTTAGTTAGCAGCATCCGCACTATTGGGTGCCTTCCTTAATATTACCACTTCATCGCCCATGGGCAGGCGCATTCCAAAACGCTCGGTCGCTATCTCGGTAAGCCGTTTTGGAGATTTGAGCGTTGCGACTTCAGCCTCCAAAAGATCTCTCTGTTGCGCGAGCTCAGTTGTTTCCTTTCTTATGCGGCTTACCTCATATCCGAGCTGAATCACCTGAAGGCGCGCCCATACCAGAAATAGGGCAACCAGAACTCCCACTGCCAGAAGCGACATGGCTTGGCGCAAATATCTGCGGCCAGCTTGAGCTTTTTTCTTGGCTATGGGCTGGCGCCTCACAGCGCTTATCATAGGCACTGTGTTCATCGCTTCACCCTTTCTAGGGTGCGCATCTTTGCGCTGCGCGCCCTGGGGTTTTTAAAAATCTCCTCATCCGAAGGCGTCTTCACTCTTCGATGAGGAAGCGAGAATTCTTTAGTGCCTGCCAAATCCCTAAATGCCCTCTTCACCATTCGATCTTCGAGCGAGTGGTAGCTTATAACCACGAGCCTGCCACCAGGCGTAAGCGCTGTAGGCGCGTCTTTTAATAAGCGCGTCAGTTCACCAAGCTCATCGTTCACAGCGATCCTAAGAGCCTGGAATACGCGCGTGGCAGGATGAATGCGAGATGGCCCTTTGTGCTTGGGCATGACATCCGTCACTGCCTGAGCAAGCTGTGCTGTCGTTTTAATGTCTTTTTTGCCTGCGAGCGCCTTTGCAATTCTTCGTGCATGACGCTCTTCGCCAAAATTTTTAATAAGCAGCGCGAGCTCCTCTTCCTCTATTTCGCTTAGTAACTCTTGTGCGCTCCTTCCGCTGCTTTTATCCATTCGCATGTCGAGCGGCCCGTCGCCTCGAAAGCTGAAACCGCGATCTGCGCTATTAAGCTGAAAGCTCGACACGCCCAAATCAGCGATGATGCCATCTGCGGATGTTACGCCTAGCTGCCTGAGAATTTTTTTGATATCGCCCATTTTTCCGTGAACGAACGTCACTCTGCCAGACGCCCACGAGAGTTTTTTTTGAGCGGCGCTAAGCGCGTCTTTATCTTGATCGATGCCAATGAGCTTTCCGGAAGGTGAGATGGCCTCAAGGATAAGCGCGGCGTGTCCTCCTCCTCCCAGAGTTGTGTCGATGACCGTATTGCCAGGCTTAAGACCAAGCGCAGCTACGACCTCGCCTGCCATCACAGGCAGATGAAAGAAATCTTTTCGGGGTTCCACAGGCACATCTTGTCTCATTGAGGATCCCCGTCAGGAACATCGCCAACAAAACTTAAGAGTGCGTCTTCCACAGAAGCGTAGATCTCTTCATCAAGGCCCATGGCTTCGAAAATATGCCTTACGTAACCGCTTGCTGCTGCCATTCTGAGATCTCCGCCATCGCACTGAAATTCGATGATCCTCTCAGCAATCCTTTGAACTAGCCTATAGTCGAGATGTCTTAGATCCTCGAAGTTGAGCACGATGTTTCGTTGATCGCATTGCGCAAGCGAAAGGAGGACCCTGTCGAGAACATCGACATTATTGCGAGATAGCTCGCCACCCACTCCTACAACCGAGATGTCATGAAATCGCTTTACTTCAAACATGATATGTCAGTGCCTTATTTAAAGTTGCTTGCTTTGTCCCGATGCCCGCACGATTTTTCCAAAGGAAAAATCGTTTGCGGCATCGAGGATCCTCGATTCGGTCTATCATTTTTTCTTGAGAAAAAAATGATGCCGAATCGGGACTGGCCTTGCTTTTATCGCTGCTTTTAAAGTCCTAAATCAGCGAGTTTTGTGCCCATTCCTTCTAACTTTATCTGTGCACTTCTGAAAACCTCATCCCAGCGCTCTTTTGCCCAGATCTCAAAGCGACGGGTCATACCAACGATAACTGCGTCGCGTGAGAGCGCTGCATAATCCCGGAGCGAAGGCGGTATGAGAATGCGGCCCTGCTTGTCTACGGGACACTCCACAGCTGCGGATATGAAGACCCTCTGGAGTGATTTTACCTCGTCCATGAATTGTGGCAGGGCGCTGACCTTTTTCTCAAGCTCCTGCCACTCGGGCACGGGATAGGCCCAGAGGCAGTCATCGAAATTAGTGATGATGAGCCGCTCGTCAAAATTTGATGAGAGCATCTCACGAAATCGGGAAGGAACTGAAAGCCTGCCCTTTGCGTCTATCTGATGGTTATATCGTCCACGAAACATACGCTATTCCCGTTGGTTAGGAATTTGTACCACTTTGTCCCACTTCATGGGAAATTAACGGCAAATCCTTCATCCAGTCAAGATTTTTCATCTTGTAATCCCTTGAAAAAACGAGGTTTTTTTAATTTCAAAGCAAAATTTCGCGTCGGATAAAAAGGGCTTTAAAACAGATCGTTGTAAGAAGATATAAAAGTAATATATTGCTCTTAAATTATAACATCTTGATAAACATAGACATTATGTCAAAGAGCTTTTTTGTGCTTTTGTAGCACGTGAAACATCGATTACAACGCCATTTGCTAATTTTAATAACGGTAATTGCCGATCCAATCAGCTTTTGAAGGGTTTATCAATAGCAAAACAAGCTGAGAGGAGCTTTTGCTAGAAGCTCAAAGCTGAAAGGTGAAAGCTCAAAGCACACCATTATAGCTATCATTTGACCTTTGACCTTTGACCTTTTTAATGACTTCTCCTGTGATATAATCGTTGCATGAATTTTTCATCCCGCAAGGTTCCGCCACTTAAACTCGTGCTAGTGATATTTGTGCTCGTAGCTCTTCTGCAGTTTTTCTCTGGATATCTGATCGTAAGCATATCGCCTGTACTTGGCATCCTCGTAAATGAGACCATCGTCATGCTGACCTTGCCCATAGCAATCATCATCCTGGCTGGATTTACTCCGTTTCCTCTTTTAAAAATGCAAAGGCCAGACAGAAAACAGATGATTGTAGCTGTATGCGTGATTCTGGGGCTGGCGGTGTTTCTTACTTATCTGAAGGCAGCGAGCAACGAGCTGGTTCCCATACCCAAGGTATTTATCGAGCGGCATACCCAAGCTATTGCCATATACTCATGGCACGACTTTTTTTTGAAGCTGGCTCTTTTGGGTCTGCTCGCTCCAGTATGTGAAGAAATATTCTTCAGGGGAATCTTGCAGGGCTCGCTTGAGAAGAGAATAGGATCTGGGCGAGCCATAATAGTTACGGCCATACTCTTTTCGCTAATACACAGTACTTCATTTCATCCCCACCTTCTACTTATTCTGGGACTAATGCTCTCATGGTTGTATTCGATCACAGGCACGTTGCGCGTGCCCATCTTGTGCCATGCCATCAGCAACTGCTGGGTATTGGTAAATCAAATAAGAGGCGTGCGCATACCCCTTACCAGCCCTCCTGGCTCACAGGATGTTCTGCTCGCAGGAAGCGCAGCTATAATGGTAGTGGCAGGCATCACGTGGCTGTACTTGAGATCAAAGAAGCCCTGCACTTAACTGCTACCTTCATGGGCATGTACAAATATTCTGCGGGGAGGATTGATTCCCACGCTAGCGCCTTGGTAGATTAGCTTGGGGTAGGGATTTTCGGTTCTAGCACCGTAGGCCTCTCCCTTTTCGCGGTCTCGCTGGCTGCGGACCCTCCCCACTCAAACTGCGTGTCATCAACAAAGACTTAGGCCTTCGCCCAAATGGTTTGCTCGGCCTAAGTCTTTGTTGTGACTTACGCAGTTTTGCTGGCGTCTCCACATCCAGCTCGCCGCGATGGGGACCCCGCCGCCTCTCGGCGATGAACCGAAAATTTCCACCTCAAGCTAATCAACTGAAGTGTATTAGCGAACAGTTCGTATCTACGTTTATGCAGGATCGGGTGGGTCGATTTGCGATATCGCGGAGAGAGCCGATTTTGTTCGGCGAATGTTTGCCGGTCGTGCCTTGCTAGAAGCCCTTATTGCACGACGTCGACGGATGTTTGAGCCCCGACGGAGCCAAACACTGTAGAAGACATGAAGGCGCAGTCGGGGCGAGTTCCGTCGGCGACGGCAAACTGAGACCGAAACAAAATCGTGCGAGCGCAGCGTCTAGCAAATCGACCCACCCGATCCTGCACAGAAATACTAGAAGCGAAACCAACGTTTTCAGCTAATCAATGCCGGTGTTAACTATTGTATTTTGTTTCGAGAAAGAGAGCGTATGGCAAGCAGGGTGGCTATGAGGAGGAGGGCGCCGCCTGATACGATTAATGCATTTACATAGACTGGCACATCAGGAAGCGGCAGTTTAAATCCCCGAACATGATTGAAGAACGTCCAAGAGTTGTTGAACACGTGGCAGATGATAGGGGCCCAAAGCGAACCCGTTACCGCATAAACCCATCCGAAGATCAAACCCAACATAATATATAGATGAACGTAGTAAAAGTTGCCGTGCATGATTGCGAACACGACTGAGGTTATCAGCACAGCTTTGCCTACGCCCAGGCGAGCAGTGAGCGAAGTTTGAAAAAATCCCCTAAAGAATATCTCCTCGCACACTGCTGGAACAACGCAGAGCACAAAGAACTTGCACATAACTACATCGGCGCTTGGCGCAGCCATGACTTTTTCGAACATATCTTTGATATCTTGGGGCAGGGGGAGCACGATCTCGCTCGCTGCGGTCAGATAATCGATGATGATATCTGCCCCAAACATGAAAACCACGAGCAGGGCCACAATGGAAACTCGCAGGCTGATAAAGGGAAGAAGCTTTTCACGGCTCAGCTTGAGCCATAGTATGAGAATGAGCGGCACACCTGCTACAGCTATTATCTCGTTTGTGAGGATGCCAAGATCAACATAGCCGGCTTGGGTTATGAAGTGAGCGGGAAACTCGAACAGCGCAACTATTGCTATTGAAAGAAACGCAAGCGGTAAGGACACAAGCTTAGCACCTGGCGGAAGGATGGCTTGCCTGTAAAAGGCAATGATCTCAGCAAGGTTTCTCATCTGAAATCTACTACCTCATCTAATTTTCTGCGCGGAGGAACTCGCTTTGTCGGCTCTGCAGAAAAACCAATGGGTATGATGGCCAGGGGACGAAGCCCTTTGGGCAACTCAAGGATATTGGAGGCCATTTTCTCATCAAAGGCGCCTACCCAACAAGCCCCAAGCCCCAAGGCATGCGCTGCTAGCAGCATGTTTTCGGTTGCAGCAGCTGCGTCCTGAAGCGAATAGGTGCCAAAGCCCCGTTCTCCATATGTGCTGGCAGCCCTTTCCAGATCTGCACATACTACTATGGCTACTGGCGCCTGATCGATGAAGCCCTGGTGCCCAGCTTCTAAAGCAAGCCGTTTCTTGATATTTGGGTCACGTACCACGATGAAGCGCCAACATTGGGTATTGCCTGACGATGGGGCCATCATTGCTGCATGAAGTATTTTTTGAAGCACAGCATCATCGATTGCCTTTTTGTTTTCAAACTGCCTGACTGAGCGGCGGTGCTCGATGGCATCGAATAGTTCCATAAGTTTCCCCCTGCGTTATTATGCGAAATTAGAGGTATGAGCGAGGGGAGTCAATAATTTAGTGACCAGTGATCAGTAACCAGTGACCAGTTGCTGATCGCTAGTTACTGGTTACGGGTCACTGGAAACTATCCCCTTGGCATTCTTTTTAAAACCCCATAGGGTCTGGTGCATGAGCATATCACGAGCATTGAAAAAAGGAGATGTCATAGGCATAGCTGCGCCAGCCAGCCCCTTTGACAGAAACAAGTTTAACAAAGGCATTCGTGTGCTAGAGGCTTTGGGCTTTAAAACTCTCTTTCGCAAGGATATATTTGACCAAAACCGCTACTTTGCAGGAACCGAAGATCGGCGCGCCGCAGAGTTTACAGAGCTCATGCAAAACAAGGAGGTAAGCGCGGTGATGTTTGCGCGCGGTGGCTATGGAAGCCAAAGGGTTATCCCTTTGCTGGATGCAAAGGTAATAGAAGCTAACAAAAAACCGGTGATAGGTTTTTCAGATATCACGGCGCTTCTGGCTTATCTTAGACAGAGCGCAGGCGTGCCCACCATGTATGGCCCTGTGATAACTCTTTTAGGTAGCATCAAAGGGGATGTAACGCCTGCTTCTCTATGGGCGGCGTTAACTACAAAAGGTCCTATAGGTCAGCTTGCCTGCAAAGGTGTTAAGATATTAAAGCCAGGAAAGGCGACAGGCCCTCTTGTGGGCGGTTGCATGTCGCTCATAAATTCCAGCATCGGAACGCCATACGAGCTTAAGAGCGCTGATTGCATCCTCTTCCTTGAGGATGCTGGCGAGAAGATGTACGTGTTGGATAGGATGCTCACACAGCTGAAGATGAGCGGCGCAATCGAGAAAGCAAAAGGAATAATCTTTGGTCCGCTCAAGTCACCAGATGGCGAAGAGCATGAGGCAGATGAGATGATCGGAGATGTTCTAAAAGATTTTAAAGGACCTATCATAACGTCGTTTCCAACTGGCCACACAGATGAGTTTGTCACGCTTCCGTTAGGCGCTAAGACCCTGCTCGATGCGTCGAGCGCAGAAGAGGCGCCTACGCTAACCTATATTGAAGGGCTTTTGGAATGAGCAAAACCATAGACAAGGCATTTGACGCAGCAATATCTGGCGGCGTGTTTCCTGCTGCTGAAGTGCTGGCAGCGAAGAACGGCGAAGTGCTATACACAGCTTCCTATGGCTTGGCCAGAAAGAACACATGCTTTGATATAGCATCTCTCACAAAGCCTATGGTAACTGCTACCCTCGCCATGATGCTTGATGCAGAAGGACTCATAAAGCTCGAAGACACCGTCTATCAATGGTTGCCAAGTGCAAAACAGCCTGCGCATCGCAACATAACCATAAGGCAACTTCTAAACCATACATCAGGTTTGCCTGCCTGGCAGCCATACTACCGAACTCTTCCCATGAGCCTTGTAGGAACAGAGGCTGGCAGAGAGATGCTTCTTGATGAGTGCAAGAACGAGCCGCCAGTGGCCGAGCCTGGCAAAAAAACGATGTATAGCGATATCGGTTACATTTTGCTCGGAGACATCATCGAGCACGCAGGTGAAGCGCTGCTAGATGAGCAGTTCTCTAAGCGGGTGGCCAAACCGCTAAACCTTGATGATACGTTTTTCGTTCGAGTCACCGAGACTGCCAGCTTGGCTACGCGCAGGCGTACTAAAACACAAGCTGACCAGCACGTTCCAGCGCCTAAGCACGGATTGCCTGGCGAGCGCGTGGCGCGCAAAGAGGGAGAACACAGAAGATTTGCGCCTACTGAAGACTGCCCATGGCGCGAGCGCGTGATGCATGGCCAAGTTCATGACCAAAACGCCTTTGCATTAGGCGGTGTGGCAGGGCATGCAGGCTTGTTCTCGACAGCGGACGACATACACAGGTTTATGTTTGAACTCACCAGGAGCTACCAAGGAAAATCAGATTGGATTCCAAAGTCAACTGTTCAAGAATTTTTAAAGACCATGAAGTCCAAGCCCGAAGGAGACGCATATGTGCTTGGATGGAGTGTGCCTTCGAAAGAGATCTCAGCATCCGGTCATCACTTTTCTGCAAACTCCATAGGCCATCTTGCATATACTGGCTGCTCGATCTGGGCAGACCTGAGCCAAGACTTCTGGATCATACTGCTCACAAACCGCATCCATCCATCCACTACCAACGAAAAGATCAAAGCCTTCCGCCCAATGATACATGATCTTATCTACGATGAGTTGATAAAGAGATAATTCCAGCCTGTCCGCGCAGGGGGAACGCGAACAGGCTGAAATGTTTTGACGGGTTTAGGCTTACTTTGTGACCTTACCCGTCGTGCCAGATTCGACTGTAACGTAGGGAGTGATCTTAGCTAAGAGCTTATCGCCAATTCCCTTTACGTTGACCAGATCAGCTGTAGTAGCAAACGGAGTGTTGGTGCGGTACTCCACAATGGCTTGTGCCTTTGATAAACCTATTCCAGGAACTTCCATCAGCTGCTCAACGCTTGCCGTGTTGATGTTTACCGAAGCAAGTGGCGCAGCCTTTGTTGCCATGCCTGCGCTGGCAAAGGCCAGAGTTGCCAAGAGCCCGAGCACTGCTATCGTTCTCCTTAATGTGTTGTGCTTCTTCATGATATGATCTCCTTTCATGTTATCCCCTGGTTATCGTTGTTGCGGTTTGATTTTTTTCTATCCCTTATTTGCAGCTTCCACTCCCGCGGAAACACATCCAAAAAGGCGTTGATCGAGCCATCGCGGTTTATGAATGCGGATCCGACCCTCACCCAGCGGGATTTTCCATCCTTTCCTTCTATTACGTTGAACACGTCCTTTGGTCCGTTACTGCTCATGTGAGCTCCTTTCTCAAATGTACGATCGATCGTTGTATGATGGATTAGCAAGGTTTGTGCCAAAGTATGTCATCTAAACAAGGCTGCGATATTATTGAGGAGATTTGATGATTGGATTAAATATGGGAATTAAGAAGTGATGCGAATCGATACACGGTGTAGCGAATTTGATCAGTTGCGACTTGAGGCGTAATCTGCAATTGCCTTAAGCGAGTCTATCTCAGCACATGGCTCAAATTCACAAAGATGTTCCTTTGCCTTTGCTGAGTAATATTTAGCTAGGGTGAGAGTCAGTGTGATACCAGAGCATTTTTTTACGATGTTACAAACGTCGCTTAAAGTTTGCTCATCTAAGGAATCAGATTTTAGAGCTTGCTCTATGACCCAAGCATCTTCAGCAGTTGCGTTGTTCAATGCTGATATCAAAGGATATGTGGGCGTTTTTGTAATGAGATCGGATTTAGGTTTTTTACCCAACGCTTCTGTGCTTGCAACATAGTCCAATGCATCGTCAGCTAGCTGAAATGCTATGCCCACGCAACGACCATATTCTGAAAGCGATTGTTCGTGTGAAGAGTTCTTTTCAGAGACTATGGCGCCTAGGCGCGAAGCTGTTGAAAATAAAGATGCTGTCTTGGCCTCTATTATCTTAAGGCAAGTGTTTTCGTCGATGCATGTGCTGTTTCGGCATGCTACCTCCATAATTTGACCCTCGGTCATATGGCGCACGCCCTCTATGACAGCTGAAGTCAATTTGTGGTTTTTGATTCGTACAATTATCTCTGATGCTACACACCACAAAAAATCGCCTGCGAGCACACAAGCCTCATCTCCCCACTTAGCATTTGCCGTAATAGCTCCGCGTCTTAAGTTTGATGAGTCCACCACATCGTCATGCAAAAGGCTGGCTGTGTGGATGAGCTCTACTGCTGCAGCTATATCTATTATATTATGATCGAGTTCATCGGTAGCGGGCTGGGATGCGCGCGCGGCCAGCAAAAAGATAGCAGGCCGAATGCGCTTGCCAGCATTTTTCATCATATGGCGTACAATGGCATCAGCCATGTCCACGCCGCAGATAGATCTGTTTGCGATCGCCTCTTCCATACGAAAGAGATCGTTGCGGATGGGCTCAAAGGCATGAGTCAGCATGAAGTAAACATAGCTTTTAAGCTACGCTCCTTAAAGAACCCGCCGTGCCCTATTAAGGCAACGGGCTCGTCAAGATAAATAAGTCAAATGGCAAAAGCGAAAGCATCCTGTGCAAAACTGAACTTGTTGGCCAGAAA
>JBDRBN010000068.1:0-51968 GCA_043822785.1 Pseudomonadota bacterium | reverse complement strand
GAAGCAATCCCCTTATAACCTGTGTTTGCGGGAGATTGCTTCGTCGCTAAACGCTCCTCGCAATGACACCTAGACATGAGAAAAATGAATTCTTATATTTCAACCAGTTAACACCTCTAACGCGACAGCAGTGCTAATTTCGAATTTTAAGTTAAACACTTATTCTCTTCACCCTCCACTTGATGATGAGGTAATCATATACCATGCGCGTGCAGATGCATGCCGTGTACATGCTGACCAAAAGGCCTGTGATGAGAGTAACTGCAAAGCCCCTGATCGGACCGGTTCCAAACTGATAGAGTACCACACCCGCGATGATAGTTGTGATGTTGGAATCTATGATCGTGCGCATGGCATTGCCATATCCAGACTCAACAGCAGCCCTGGGTCCTTTGCCAAACCTCAGCTCTTCGCGTATTCGCTCGTATATGAGCACGTTGGCGTCCACAGCCATACCCATGGTAAGCGCAATGCCGGCGATGCCCGGCAGGGTTAGCGTTGCCTGAAACAAGGCCATAGCCGCGAGTATGAAGAGCAGGTTAAACAGAAGCGCAGCGTTGGCGATAAGTCCTGACCATTTGTAGTAAAACAGCATGAAGATGCAGACGATGAGCGCACCTATTACTGTGGCAATGGTTCCAGAGCGAATCGAATCTGCACCCAACGATGGTCCCACTACAGTCTTTGTAGCCTCGGTAAGCTGCGCAGGAAGCGCACCCTCTTGCAATACTAACGTTAGGTCCTCGGCCTCTTTTAAAAGATTAGCGTAGTTGCCGTAGCCAAGCGTGATCTGCGCTTGGCCGCCTAAGATGGGCTCGCGTATGACAGGGGCCTTCGTGACCGTGCCGTCCAAGAGGATGGCCATGCGCTTGCCCACGCTGTTTGTGGTGGTCTCGCCAAAGAGTTGTGTGCCCTGGGCATCAAAGGTGAGGCTCACATATGGTTGGTTCTCGTGCACATTAACTTGGGCGTTCTTTAGCATCTCGCCAGTGACTGCGGCTTTACGGTTTAGAAGATATGGTTTCGCGCCAGTGATCTTGCGAGTCACTGGATCATACTGCATCTCAAATGCCACCACTGTATCCTCAGGCAGCTTATCCTTAAGCAGCGCGTTTATCCTCTCAACCGTCTTAAGAGAATAATCATCCGGCAGCTCGTTTTCTTTACGAACCTCATTCACCATCTGCACGAGGTTGGGCTCAGCTATGGTCTCGTTTACGATCTTAAACTCCAGCTGGCCTGCCTTCTTTATTATGCCAATAGCACGATCCGGATCCTTAACACCTGGCAGTTCAATGGCAATGCGGTCTGAGCCCAGGCGTTGGATGCTTGGTTCTGCAACGCCATAGCGATCAATGCGGTTTCTTACCTTTTCCAATGCCTGCTTTACGATCTGATCATTTAGGTATTTAGTGTAGCTATCAGCCAGTCTCAAAGTCACCGTACTCTTTGGTTCATCTGGAATAGAAACTCTTTGTAGCAAATCCTTGTAGCTTTGGTTTACAAAATCGGCGATCCTCTTTCTGTTCTCATCGCTTAGACCTGAAATGAGGATGATGTGCTTTGAGGTGTCTTGTTTAATAGACGTAAAGGGAATTGACTCTCCCTTAAGCCAACGCTCAAGGTCTGTCATTATAGTATCGATCTTGTTCGTTATGGCTTTACCCGTCTCGACCTCAAACTCCATATAGATGCCGCCTCTTAAGTCTAGGCCGAGGTTTATTCCCTTGTCATGAAAGACAGAGAAGTACCAGGGAAGAGGCTTTCCTTCTAAATCCGCCGCTTCCTTCTTTTCAGTAAAACCAAAGAGCGTAGGCACCAGCAGATAGATCGCCACAAATACCAAACCGATGAGCAGCGCTAGTTTCCATTTCCATGCTGTAGGCATCATCTGTGTGTTTCCTTAAGTGCTTTATTCAGTCGCGCCTTCAACTCCTGCGATGGATTCGCGGCTGAATTTGATTTTTACATTGTCAGCCACTTCTAATGTGACGATGCTTTCAGCAATAGCATACACCGTGCCCATCATGCCGCCGCGGGTAACAACTTTGTCGCCCTTCTTAAGGGCTGTGAGCATCTCCTTGTGCCTCTTCTGCTGCTTCTGCTGGGGTCTGATCATGAGAAAATAGAAGATGGCAAAGATCACAACCAAAGGAAGCAGCGTGGACAAAAGGCTTCCTTGCCCACCACCGCTGCCGCCCGGGGACGCTGCCATTGCTAAGACTCCTGGAATCGAGATATTCATCAACATGACTTCTCCTTTCTTAAAAAAGCGCGAAGCGCTTTTTCGTAGTTCGTTATTCGTTCTTCAACTCTTTCCGGAATTTCTACATGTCAAAAAATTTCGCTTAAATTCCGAATAGTTATCTTCTCTCAAAGCCAGAGCAGCTCGATCTATCAGATCGAGGTAGAATTGTAAATTGTGAATTGTAGCCAGTCTGGCCGCTAATATCTCCTTTGCGCGAAACAGATGGTTTAGGTATGCGCGGCCGTAATTTGTGCAGGTGTAGCAAGAGCAAGCCTCATCCACAGGTTTGGGATCATCTGTAAACCGTGAATTCTCAATGTTTATATCCCCAGTAGACGTAAACAGGCTGCCGTTTCTACCATGCCTTGTGGGCATGACGCAATCGAACATATCTATGCCCATGTCCATACATTCAACCAGGTCTTCGGGTGTGCCCACGCCCATGAGATAGCGCGGTCTGTCCTTAGGAAGAGCAGAAACCGATGCATCAACCATCTCGTACATAAGCTCTATGGGCTCGCCCACAGATAGCCCGCCCAAAGCCATGCCATCAAATCCCCTGTCGTCTTCTATTTCAAGAAGTCGGTTTACACACTCCCTTCTCAAATGCGCGTGCATCCCACCCTGCACTATGCCAAAAAGGCCATTATCCGACTTGCGCGTATCAAGACAGCGAGCAGCCCACAAAAGAGATAGTTCCATGGACGCACGAGCTAAAGTCTCATCTGCAGGATATGGAGTGCATTCGTCCAACACCATCATGATGTCGCTGCCAAGCGCCTCTTGAATCTCTATGGCAAGCTCTGGGGTAAGGGTGTGCCTAGCACCACCATCGATGTGGCTCTGAAACTCTACACCCTCTTCTGTGAACTTTCTTCGCAGATCAGCGAGCGAAAAGATCTGGTAGCCGCCAGAGTCAGTAAGGATGGGACCATCCCAATGCATGAATTTATGCAGACCGCCTAGATTCTTTATGCGCTCATGCCCAGGACGAAGATACAGATGATAGGTATTGCTAAGTATTATCTGTACACCCAACTCCCGAAGCTCTTCTGGAGTAGTGGCTTTAACCGTGCCTTGCGTGCCCACAGGCATGAACACAGGAGTGCGAATCTCACCATGAGATGTAGTTATCCTGCCAAGCCTACCCTGGCTATCCTTGCTAGTTTTTTCGAGTTCAAAGCAAAACATGATAGTTCCTGATGGCTCGTTCGCTTTGCTCGCTCACAGCAAACAGCTTGCAGCTCGTTCGCTGTACTCACTTACGGCTAACAGCTCGCTCACTCTGTTCGCTTACGACTTACAACCTACAGCTTATAATGTCTCCCATAGCCGTTAGCCGTTAGCCGTTAGCCGTTAGCCGTTAGCCGTTAGCCGTTAGCCATCAGGCTGAATAGATGAGTAGGATGCCAATGAACGCCGCAACAATTGCCATGGCGCGCCTTAGGTGCTCGGGCTTGGCCTCCCACCAGCTAATGAAGGCATGGCATCTGGCTATGCCCAAGACAAATATCAGTATTCCGCTTGCAACCATAAGAATTCCTATGACAAGCGGCATCCACATGATCGTGGCCACAGGCGAAGCCCACAGCAATAAGCCACCCAAAACGATTCTTATGACTGCCGCACCATAAACGTTTTTTCCCTTTTTCACGAACTCAAAGACCGCTGTCATCAATGACGGCATTGTGGAAAAGACAACTCCTAATACCGCTATCAAGATGCCTATACTCTTTATGATATATTCCATTTATCCTCCCCAGGTCGCATCCGCGTCCGTGCCCGACTCTCTGAATTATCAGTGCCGAATTTCCCATAAAAAGTGCAAAAAAGAAATTGGAAAATGTTGATGGAAGACTGTCTTTGCTTGCTAGCATCCTTCAATTTTGAGATAAATGACCGCTTGGGAATTTTTCCAAGCGGTCATCCTGAGGGAGCTTGGCTCCCGAAGGATCCCATGAGATCCTTGGGGGAAAATCGATGATTTCAGATCGCGACTCGCTCGTTGGTGTGTTTAACAAGATGTCAGAAGGCATTCTGGTGCTGGACGCTGATTGGCACATACTCTACGCAAACGAAAATGGCCGCAGATATCTAGGGCTCTCAGCCACAGAGAAAAGAATAAGCGAGGACCTAAGGCCTAAGCTCGCTAGCTCCTTCATCCTGAGCACAGATCTCGCAGACATTGAGTCGGCCGAGGATAGCAGTCTGGATTTTAAGGCCTCAAACCCAGCTGACAGATCCTACGACATGACGCTTGCGCTCTATATGAGCCGCCCCACAGAAGACGGAAAGCGCATTTTGCTGATAAGGGATGTAACTGAAGAACAGCGCGATAAAGAAATCAAACAAGACTTTCTATCATTTATATCGCATAGGCTTCGCACGCCTGCTAGCGTCATCAGCATTAGTCTATCAAACCTTGCAGATTGCGTGCTGGGCCCGCTCAACGAACATCAGATGGAGGTGGTCGAGACCTCGCAGCGCAAGATGAGCCAGCTCGTAGATATAATAAATCGCCTCATCACCTTTACGAGTTTGCGCGATGAGCGCCTGAAGGCAGAGAGCTGCTGCATTGATGCTGCAAAGGTTGCCAAGGAGTTCAGCGAAAGCTTTGCGCACAGAAGCCACCCAAAACCTGTTAAACTGAGGCACACGATCGAAACCGATGATACACAGATCAGTTTTCGCGAGACGCTATTTACGACCGTGCTCGAGTGTATTCTGGATAACTCCGTAAAATTTTCTAAAAAACGTGGAGTGACGATCTCTATCTCATGCAGAAAAAGCGAAGAGACTGGCGAGATGGTCATGGACATCTCGGATGATGGGCCAGGCATCCCACCTGCTGTACAGCAAAACGCCTTTCAGGCATTCACACAGCGCGATGACGATTTCACTGGAAACATCGAGGGTTTAGGCCTTGGGCTAACCACTGTGAACTACCTTATGAACCTCTATGGCGGACAGGCTATTCTGGAGTCTGCCCGGGGCAAAGGAACCACAATTCGGCTCATTTTTCCGCCACATGAAGTAACTTCCTAGAATTCGATTGCTCTTATGAGATGGATATGATTTTTCATCCAAGAACTAAACATAAAAGGGGGTCATCATGAAAAAGGGCTATGTGTTTTTGGCAGTAGGTGTATTTGTAGCAATCGCGCTGTCTATCATGATATCGAGCGCTTCTGCTCACAAATACCAGAAGCAAACATCTCTCAGAAGCCAGTCATCCTCCGATGTAGCATCTGCTGAGAGGACCAGGAGCATGACGGACTGCATGCAATATGCAGCGAATTTCAAATCCAGAGGAAAATCCAGCGATCGAGCTGATTTTGACAGGCAATACGGCGGAGGGCCGCTGAGCGAAAGCCGAGGCGTGCTCGCCTACAATTATGACAGCTATACAAATATCCTGCTCGATTGTTCTAAGGGCCGGTGCTATTGCAGGTGTTTGGCAAAACAGTAAGGCAGAAGCTAGAAGTCAGAAGCTAGATGCTAGATAACAGCTTCTAGCTTCTTTTTTTATCTGACCTCTAGCTTCTAGCCTCTAGCTTCTTAAAGATATCAGCGTGCTGCCGATAATGCCTATTAGCATAGTGATTCCAAAACATAACGAAAGCTTTGCCGTGCGAATGACTGCAGATCCAAGCACATCACTGCATTGCGCCTCAGAATTCCATACATCCCTAAACAAGCGCACTGCTAAGGGAAGGGTAATGAGTATGAGAAAAACGCCCCTGTGCAAGTGCCCCATAAAAACAAAAACCATAGGAAGGACATATGCGCCAAAGATGAGAAAGGCATAATAGAGCAAAGAGTTTCTTATGCCCAACCTATATGCTAAGTTTTTATGCCCTGCTTCAAGATCGGTTAACATGTCGCGCATGTTGTTTGCGTGCAGCAGAGCGACAATAAGCAGGCCAAATGGCACTGCACAGATAAGCGGATGCCAATTAAGACTGCCTGTCTGTATGACATATGAGCCCATGGTTATGCCAATGCCAAAGGCTGCAAATACCGCTATATCGCCGAGCAATAAATACTTGAGCCCATATCTCGGAATAGCATAGCCAGCGCCCAAGATGAGGCCTGCTGCTACAAACCATAGAAGCAAATAGCCAACATGAATGATTAGGATGACTGCAAGAGCAGCAGAGATGGCAAAGAAGACACCTGATGCTATTAATATGTCGGACGGTGCAAGCTCCCCTCGCACCAAAACGCCACTTCCACCAAGGGTGTGGGGACGATCCAAGCCGTTCGTATAATCAAAGTAGTCTTGCAAAAGATTTGTAGCAGCGTGGATTGCCACAGCGCCCACAAGGGTCATAAGCGCAAGTGGAAGATCTATGCGATAACCCTGGGACCATGCGATAGCTATGCCAAGCAGCGCAGGCACAACGGATACTGGAAATGACTCAGGCCTGAGCGCACGCAACCAAACTTTAAGTGATGATGAACGCTTTTGTGAAATCGTGTTTTCGAATGCAGATGTGGTCATAGATTTATTTCATAAGTGAATAAATTATTGTCGCAATTCCCACTGTCCAACAATAAGGCGCAAACCATGATATGTGCCCGCGCCTAACAATTCCCAAAAGCCACTTTATACAGGCAAAGCCCACAACTGCCGCAATAACTGTGCCTGCAATCGTAGCGATGATGATATCATGCGAAAAATTCGCGAGATCTTCGAGTTTAAAGATCGTTGCACCTGCGATGGCAGGTACAGCCAAGAGAAATGCAAAGCGAGCTGAAAGATCACGGTCGATTCCAAGATAAAGCCCAGCTGATATGGTTGATCCAGAACGCGATATGCCGGGTATTATGGCAATCGCCTGAGCAATTCCAACAAGAAACGCGCGCAAAAACCCCATGTGTGCAATATCTATCCTTCCTACTCTTACCCAGCGCGTGCCCCATAGTATTGCACCTGTTATGAGCAGCATAAAGGCAGCAGACATTGCATTGGAAACGAGTTGTTCAAAATAATCGTTAAGGAGCGGACCCACTATCACAGCTGGTATGGTGCCAATTATTATCATTAGCCCCAAGCGCCTAGCCTGCAAAACGCTTAGGCCCTTCTGGGGTCTTTCATCAGAACCTGTGCGAAAGATGCTGGCTATGATCTGCCACAGCTCTCTGCGAAAAAATATGATCACAGCTAAAAGCGTGCCAAAGTGTAAGCATACATCAAATGCTAATAGCCCGCCTCCTTCTAGCTTAACGCCAAGAAGGCTTTGTGCGATCGTAAGATGACCTGAGCTCGAAACAGGTAGAAATTCAGTTGCACCCTGAATGGCGCCCAAGAGCACGGCCTTTAGAATAGAGAGTTCATTCATGCGCTATTGAGGATACGTAAACGTTGTCACGAGCGTCTTTGGATCAGAACTTGTAAGCGTACCAGTATATGGATCGGCGATGATCGTGCCATCAACACTGATGACGATCTCGTAAGTCGTCGCCGGACCGGACGAGCTATAGTAGTCGACCTCCACTGTATAAGTGCCGGTTGGCGCACCTGAGAGCCAATATATATTTTCGGCAGCAGGTTCGGCTGTAGTACCACCATCTCTATCATCGTGATCCAGCAGGCCACCGCTAGCGCTAGTGGTATGGCCGTAATAGATCGTTTCACCATCAGGGTCGGTTACATAGAGATCGATGTCAACTTGCTCGGACCAACTAAGCGTCACCTGAACCGCACCACCGCCATAGGGAAGCCCCATTTCTACTATCTGTATCTCTGTGTTTAAATTCTCTTGCGTATCTGATGCACTTTCCAGAGCAGTGCCTGCAGCCTCGATCACTATACCTGCACAAGCTGTTGGATCGCCACCCGCGCACTGTGCAGCATCGATAAGAATAAGGGTTCCGCCAGTGGCATTAGTAAACGTTGAATCTTCACCCACCAGTCCAGCCGCAGAAGCAAAGTACATTGCAGTAGATGCACAGGCCAAAGCCACACCCGGAGTTGCTATGCCGCCGGAAGCAAGCGCTGTACCAATGGACGCGCCGCAAAGCCCTGCGCTAAAGAGTGTGCCTCCAAACTGCACTGCATTTGCCAGCTGCGCGCTGCTGATCGTAGGCCAGTCCCACTTCTCTACACCTGCACTATCTAATGAAGTGATTATAGAAGCATTTGCGCCGGAAAGATTTGTGATAAGGGTCTGCAAGCGGGACATGATATCAGCGTCAACTGCAACATTATGTTCGGTCTTTGTTGTGCCATCGGCCTGGATCATGCCGATGTTGACCGTGTTGTTGGTAGTGTCCCAACCGCCAAAGAGTATGACCTGGCCAGCGATCACTGCCCTAGTGGGATAACCGTCGCTGCCGTAGTACATCACTATATCGTTACCATCTGGCGTCTTCCAGGTAACTGAGCCAGCCTGTACGGTCATCAAATTGCCGTCTGTATCGCCCATGACCGCACCGGTGCCTTCAGCATTCGCTGCTGCACCTATATTTTCATAATCAGAACCACCACCTCCGCCGCCTCCTCCACTTGAGCCACCGCAACCAGCTGTTAATGTGAGAATCGCGATACTCACGAAGATCAATAATTTCTTCATGATATTCTCCTTAAAAAAATTCTTTTGCCACGCAATACACGCAATAGATGATAGGGTTTAGTGCCAGATATGATATATCATTAAATGCGGCTTAAGGCATTGTCAAAAGATTTGGCAGGTTTTCATTTGAACGACAGCTTTATTGATGTTTATCCTGCGGGGCTGACGGGACTCGCCATGCCATTCGGCATGGCGCCCTGCTGCATAGCAGGGCGAACCCCTGATAAAGGATAACGATGCTCCCTTATCGGTCGCATCGTTATTATTGCTGCCGTGCGCTATGATTTGCTCGCCTCAGGATTACCTTGATTACAGTTATTTATTCAGCGGGGCTGACGGGACTCGAACCCGCAACCTCCGCCGTGACAGGGCGGCGATCCAACCAATTGATCTACAGCCCCGCTGAATAAATAAACTGCGTTTTCAATATTGCCGGCTCACAAATCGCGCTTCTTATCCTAACTCATTTAAAAGTCAATATAGTCTGCTCGCCCTATTCCCCACTTCCTATCCCCTATTCCCTGCTCTTTGGTGGGCGTTACAGGATTTGAACCTGTGACCCTCCGCGTGTAAGGCGGATGCTCTTCCGCTGAGCTAAACGCCCCTGCGAAAGCGCCCCCCAACGACCTTGGGGGGCGCTTTCTATTAAGCATCGATCACAGCTGCATTATTTCTTGTTGCACCAAATGCTGTTGCACTTCTCTTTATCGCAGCGAATCTTAACTTCGGCAAACTGGTTATAGGTCGCCCTCAACTCCAGCCTCTGATTCTTCTTGTCATAATCGCTTCCGCCCTTGCGGTAGTCTTTCTCATAGATGGTATCTGAAAACTCTCTGCTATGTATCTCGTTCTCGATGTTTGAGCTATTGAAGGACATGTTGTCTTTGTGCTGATTTGCCCAAGCGTTGCAGGCATCATATGCTGCTTGCTGGGGACCTTCTGTCACCGTCTTTGTTGCTTCTGTTACGCTGCTTGGCACTCCCCAGGCAAAACCCTTGCTGGCTGTAAAGATCAAAAATGCTGCTACTGCCAAAATACCTGCCACTACAAAAAACTTTTTCATAACCACCCTCCTTTGTTAGCGTTAGCGACTGGCAGGCACTATAACTGGATGCGAAAAAGCCAGCAAGAAAAATGTGCTGCCAGCAAATGCAGCAAGAAATGCATCTACGGCATTTTTTACGTCCCTTGCCTGGCAAATGCTGCTAGAAAACTGCCTCACATCATTAAGAAGGAGAACATCATGGGAGATTGGACAAAAGGGTTTCCAACCTGGACCGCTCCAGTATTGGAGCCGATGAAGCAGCTCGATGCATCAGATGCGAAAAAAAATAAGCCAAAGCTTGATGGGCAATATATGGGTTTTGACCTAGTAGGCCTAGCAAAGCTCTATGCTAAGAAGTACAAAACTCACCAACCAGGTATTAAAAGGGTCTTTGACGCAACAGCAGGGCTTAAGAGTTATGTCGCCCAACAAAAGAGCGACGAAAGTTCAGCCAAAGACATGCAAAACATGCATGCTATGCTCGTAAATGCGCTGTTTGAAGGCGTACGCGCAGTACTAGAAAATAGGGCGCCTAACTATAAGAATGTACCGGGATTTTCATCCAAACTTATCGATGTGGAGTTCAATTTCTATTTTAATCACGACATCTATGGCAAAAATAAGCCCATGTCTGCAAATGCTTGGAGTACGTTCTGGAAACTCACTCTTGGTGACTGCAGAGTTGATATGTTTATCAGAGCGCGGCCCTGCCCTTTTAAAGAATAAACTAATGACCCATCACGATGAAGTCAAAGGACTGCAAGGTCATACCAAGAACATTCACTGTAAATCCATCCGCTGTCTTATCTGATATTATGAGCGGCGCTGCAGTGCTTGCATCTGCTGCCTTTGCATCATTTGTAGGAGTAACCACTGCTGCATAGTATTCATCAGATAAAGCTTGCGTAAACGTTATGCGATACTTGCCCGGCTGAATTAAGGTTGCGCTCGCATTCTCCCCATGAAACTCGGCTACGCCTTGGCCTGGTGAAACAGTGCCCCAGATGCTTCTTGTAAAGGAAAGGAGCTGCGGATTTTCAATGGCTGAAACGCTTGCTTGAAGATTTCCAATATCAACTCCATCTACAGTAAAGCCACCTGCCAATGTGATGTTGGCATTCATATGAAGCGTGCCATCCATGGTATCGCCTGATTTGGAGACCTTTGTGGCGTCTGCATTAGCTCTTGCAGATGCTTCTTGAGCAATTGCACTTGCCCTTGCACTCACCTCTGCTGTTAGGGCTGCGTCTGTTGTTTCTATTTTCTCTTCGCGTCGCGCGATGGCGCGGTCTAAATCGCGCAACACACCTTGCAGATCATTGGCGCCTGAAAAACTAAGCCCCCTTGAAACGCCTATGCTCGCTGCTGCAGAGGGGCTTCTGTAGAGCGTATCCAGATTCTCCTTAAGAACTATTGAGTTTGCTCCTGCTCCACCTAATTTTTGCGCCATCTTATCAATGATATCATCGCTCAGATCATCAAATGAGATGCTTTTGTCCTTTATTGCATTGCCATCTATGGCGCCCTCGCCTGCTCCAAGCGCTACCTGTGCAAAGCTCGCATATGGCACGCTTGCAAGCTCCATTGCAGGAAGAGGGCTCTTACCTTCAACTTCAACTTCAAGATACCTGCCAAAAGGATTAAGCGCATCTATGGGCACTCCGCCAGTAGGCGCACTATCTGAAGTCAGCCCGTTTCCTATGAGTGCAGAAACCTGACCTCCCACAGCTGTGACAGACTGGGTTTCCTCGTAGAGCACAGCGCCGGCAGCATCGATTATCCTAAACCATACATTCACCTCGCCATCAGCTATGGGGTTGCCGCCTTCATCAAATATGACCGAGTGATATCCTATCACATTCGGCACCTGCGCTTGATCTGCAGAAGCTAAACCAGGAAAGAGGAACATCATCATTACGAACATCAAACTCATTATTGTGGATTTCATTTTAACCTCCTCTTAAATTAATTTCTGGGATCGCCACCCTTCGACTTTGCTCAGGGCAGGCGCCCAGCACCGTCTGGTGCTGGGCTCGCGATGACATTCCGAAACTCCACCCTTCTGTTTTTTCTCCAGGCTTTGGGAATATGGCGCCCATCGAGCGGTTCCAGCTCTCCTTTTGAAATCACAATGAGCCTATCCTCATCCACGCCCTCTCGCATCATCTCTGCCATAACGGATCGTGCGCGCCTATCGCCCAACTCCATATTGAACTCACGACTTCCTCTCTCATCGCAGTGTCCTTCAAGAATGATCACAACATCTGGATTCTGGCGCATCCATTGTGCATTGCTTACAAGCGTTGCCCTGTCTTTCTTTTTCACCCTATAGCTTGCGAATGGAAAAAAGATGCGCTGTGCAAGACTCTTTAGATTCTGGGTCTGCTTAACCTGTGCTGCTGTGTTGGGAGAGTGCGCGCGGGCACATCCGCAAACGCACAGCACAAAAAGCAGAAGCATTGTTATCTTTGTTTTCACTGTTCAGTTGCTCCAATATCCCAGCTGGCTCCTTGCGGCCGATTTGCACCAAAGAAATCCTCATCTAAAATTCCAGAGCTTGGATCTTTTGCATCCATGCCATCATCCTTGCCATCAGCGCTTCCACCGCTGCCTATTAAGTTATAATTATTATTGATGAGTTCTGATGGATTTGCCCCTTGGAAAGCTCTGTTGAATTGAACTAATGCTAAACCCATTTGAAAGTTCGCATCAGTATATGTAAGGCCATCGCAACTGCGCACGAGCGGCGCAGCGCCATCATAAGGAAAACGCGCCAGCACATTATATTTGAATGCTGATTGTGCGCTTGGATTTCCTGCCCAGCAGACAAGTGGATACTGGTCTGGTGCAATGCCGGTGAAGATCAGATTGTTGACCGCTAATGGAGAGGCGTTCTCTATGACCAACCCTTCTGAACTTCCGATCTGATTATTTATAGACCTTCCATCAATTGTGTTGTTCACAAGCACAGGCGATGCATTTGAAAGCTCAACTCCTGTAGCAAAGCGCCCGCTGCCAGCTGCTATGATGTTATGAGCAGCAATAAGCCCGCCGTTGTCTATAGATAATCCCGTACTCTTGCTGCCTGCAGCATCGAAGCTGCCGCCATAAACATGGTTGCGAAAGACGCTTGCGCTTCCGCCGCTCACCTTAAGCGCCATGCTGTTTGGGGATGATGAATTTCCATTAATCGTATTGCGCTCGATAAAAGCATTGCCCGCTATGACTTCAAGTGTGACTGATGGATCTATTGGATCAAACGAAGTCGCAAGGTTATCTATGTGAAATCCGTTTATTGTTATACCTTCGTTCGCAACAACAAGCGTAGTGGGCACATCGGCGCGCACAAGCTGGGTGCGATATCCAGAAGCATCTGAGCGTACATTGCGCGATGCAAAACGAAGCGCTTTTTCAGTGCTATTTGCAAAACCGCCAAATACCTGCGCGCCTGATGAAAGCAATAGATTTGAGACATCATAGATTCCTGCAGCGACCAAGACAGGAAACCCTTTTGTCAAAGCCTTAGCAACTCCAGAGGCGATCGAGGCCACAGGAGCTGCGCGCGTACCTAAATTATTGTCAGAACCATGCGCCACATCCACGAATATTGCAGAGCGATCATCTTTCACGCCAGGATCGGTGTCGTCCAAATCACATTCTACATTCACCCCATCTGCATCAGCATCAGTGGCAAGCTGCATGGGATTAGCGACAAACGGGCAGTTGTCCGTTTCATTTGAAATGCCATCGCCATCAGCATCTAGATCGCACACATCGCCAGAATCGTCTGTATCCACATCTGACTGATCTGCATTCGCATCATCAGGGCAGTTGTCAGAGGCATTCGCGATCAAATCGCCATCTCGATCTTGGTCACATACATCACCAGCTCCGTCTCCATCCATATCTTCCTGTGAGGGATTGGCTATGGAAGGACATGAATCGCCAAGATCTCCAACTCCATCTTTGTCGGTGTCAGTGCTTAGGGGATTGCTACCTAAATTTACTTCTGTGCCATCTCCTAGGCCGTCGCCATCTGTGTCGAGTTTATGCGGATCTGTGCCGAGCGCATCTTCTTGCGCATCTGAAAGTCCATCGCCATCTGAATCGTCATCGCATACATCCCCCCTGCCATCTCCATCCGCATCATTCTGATCAGGATCTGTGTGCACCGGGCAAATATCATCTCCATCGCCTACTCCGTCTTTATCTGTATCAAAGAGTCTTGGGTCAGTTCCAAAGAGCAGCTCGTCATGGTTTGTGAGGCCATCTCCATCAATATCATCATCAGAATTATCGCCTATGCCATCAGAATCAATATCGCTCCATTCATCCGAAAGCGAAGGAAAGGCATCAACACCGTCAAAGACGCCGTCGCCGTCGGTGTCAGGATCTTTAGGATCTGCGCCAGATATGAGCTCGTCGATATTCACAAGCCCATCTCCATCATCATCGATAGAAAAATCGTACTGAGACTCAGAAGCCGTGAGTGCGCAGCCATTTGGCGAATCGAGCTGCATTCTCAAGATCGCAATTCCGGCCAAAGACGCGGTCGTTATATTGAATTCAACCTTAAGATATGCGCCGGTTAAATCAGCTCCGTTTATGGATTTGATATCAAAGGTCCAAACTCCATCGCTTAGCGTTCCTTTGGCAGGATATGAGAGGATGCCTGATGCGCCCTCGCCTGAAATGAGCATGGCTTCTGCCTCAAGCGTATCTGCAAACTGATTAAGCTTCTCGGGATACATGGGCGTGAGTTCAAACGCCTTATTGCCGCCTCCCCCGCAGCCTGCAGTTATGAGCATGAGAGATATTACAAATATAATAAGAAATCGCATGACTACCTCCTGTTTTCCATTAAAGACGAGCTCACCAGACTCCATTCATCCACACTGCGGGCGCACACATAACAGACGAACATGCGCGCGCATTTGGTCCCGTGAGGGTTGCCGAGACCGTAGGCGCGGCCCTTTTTTGCGTTCCGTCTGTGATAAGCACGTTCACCTCATTGGATCTGTTCGTTACCACATCAATGACCGCGAACTTGCGCTCGCCAGGCCCCATGAGAGTTGGGGCAAGCCTTCCTAATCCTGTTGATTCGTTTAGATGGATTTCTGCAACGTTTGTTGCCGCGTTGATGAGGGCCTGGGATTTGCTTTGGCTTAGCTCTTCAATCACCACGGGATTTTTGGGGTCTGAAAATACCTCGAATACCAGCCGTGTGTTGTCGATTGTATTGCCATCTGCGATGTTTGTGAAAATGGGAACTGCTTCAAGTTGGATCGCAACTTCATTGAGGCCGCCGCCCACGTTCACATCATATGCTTCGCCGGTATGTATGGTCGTATCGTTTGCATTTATTGCCTTGACTGAAATGGTTCTGTTATCACCAGTCGGCACACCTTCAACCACACCTTCGCTCGCATCGCCTTCAAACTCGGCAACTATAGGGGGCTCTATCCCTTCTCCGCTTACAGTAACGCGATAGTTTTTTATGAGGCCGTGATCGACTGCAGGATTAAAGTTGGATGCCTTGGTCACTTTAAGAGCAAGCATTCCTGCTGAAGCCATCCCTTCATTGCCGCCTCCGCATCCTGCAAGGAAAACTAAAGAAATTATGATCACAACCCCGAGAATGTCATTGCGAGGAGTGAAACGACGAAGCAATCTCCCAAACTTACGGAGATCGCCACGCCCGCTTACGCGGGCTCGCGATGACAACCACAATCCAATATTTATTATTCTCATATTCACCTCACTTGAAGCTGACCTTGACTGTTCCTGTTTTTGAGCTGCCTGACATGGCTGCAACTATTCCACCCACGATTGCGCCTGCTACTGCCACGCCTATCGCACCCCAAAAGAGCGGGCGGCGCATAAGCGGTTTTTTTCTCTTGGCAAGAAGCACTGGATCGCCTTGGCCTATGGGGTCGATGGTGCGGGCCGGATCTGAAAGCACATCTGCATCGAGCTGATCCGCCAACTCACCAGCCAGCTCTGCTATGCGATTGTGTTTGTACTCCAGCGAAACATCTGGCAACACGATGGGCTTAAGGCCTGCTTGCATCTTTCTATCGACGGTTCGAGCGGAGATCATAAGCACTCCCTGTGCTTTTGCATCCGCATCTACCAGAATGACTCTGTCCACCTTGAGCACATTGGAAAGCTCAAGGCCTTTGCTGATCGCATTTGATGCGCCCTCATCCGATTCCAAATCCACCTTTGGTTCATTATTCTTGATCCACTTAAGGCGCGCTTTGACCATAAGCTCCTTATCGGCAAGAAGCTCTACTTCTCTTTTATCTGATTCGTATTTGTTTGCGCTGATCAGAAGCGAATAACTGCCTTGGGGCAAATCATTTAGTCTAAGGGGCGTAACGCCCTGGCGAATGCCGTTGAGAAACACATCTGCGCCCTCGGGCTTTGATTTTATCTTGATTGCACCTGTGTGCTCTGAAACTACGCCGGCCTTTAGCTCTTCAAACAGAGCAACAAGGCTTGGCGGATAATCATTGTCTTTGAGATCAAGCAATGGATTGACTAAGAGCGCCTTGCCCAATGCCTGCTTAACATCTGCTATACTCCCTTTGGATTTGGCTATGAGCGCCTTTGAAATATATGCATCGACAAGCAAAGGGCCTGTTTCTTCATCAAGCTTTGCACCTTCAAGCATGGATATGGCTTGATCTATGCCTTTGACGGCTTCGTGGTATTGGAAAGAAAAGTAATGTTCCTTGGCCCGAGCAAGGGTGCTTGCAGCATCGTTCGTTTGGCTTCTGTTCGGTTTTGAAACATCCTGATAAGCCAAGACCATGCCCGCTGTTTTTGAATCAGCAATGCGATGGTCTGTCATGAGCCTTAGCACTGATGAGAGGGCCTGGGCGATATCGCGGCTTTCATCATCAGCATCGCCATCAATAAAGGGCTCTACTGCTGCAGAACGTGAGGGAGGTAGGGCGGATTGGGCACAACAGATGATTGGCTGCATTGTTATTGCTGCAGCCAAAAGCATAACAAGCATTATATATGAAGGCCCCTGATTGCGCGTCATGGCCTGCATATAGAGCAAAGGACGTGCCAACCAATCAGAGGTTGCTATAAAACATGAACACGCCTCTAAGAGATGCTTGCTGAACTCATCGATTCGTCTGAAGTTTTTAAATCACGATAAGTGATCAAACAGTGCAGCTTATGTATGACGGAGCAAACTCTGTGTTTTGATCCAAGTACACTTTGGGCGAACACATGTGCTGAATGGAGAACACCACATGACTGTACTGCGCAGTTTTTAGGATGATTAGCACTGAGTCCTAGAAAATATAATGATAACCGAGCCCAAAAATAATTCGGGTGGGTTCATCTGATTTGTCTAACAGGCCCTCGCTGCCGATAAAGAAAGTAAATTCGTTTGATTTGTAACCGTAGTCAAGGCCTGATGTGGCACGCCACTTATGCAAAAAGCCGTCCTTATCACCAAACCTTCCAAAAACTTCACCAGCGATAAATGGCGTAAATCCCTTGCCTAAATTAAAATGGATGCCGAGTTTGTTTCTGACAGTATGCTTAACCTGCAATGTTTCTGGTGTCTTATCCTGTGGCCATCCAAACTGCTCTTGAAAGCGAAGGCGATATCTCAAGGTAACTGGTTTCATGGTATGACTGAACAGAAAATCCACAAAGAATCTATGCCAGATATCGGTATATGAATTGCCATTATCGCTTAAGGGCTCAAAGATCAGACGATAACCTCCACCTACGCGGAAAAACTTGACTACTCTATATCTGACAAATATCTCAGGGCTAACTTCCTCAACATGTGAAACATCATCATCAAATCTTACGTGCTGATCAAACCCGAGATGAAGTTTTTTTGTAATCCTATATCTCAAGCCCGCCTCCAGCCAGAGCCTTAGATCTGAGGCTGCCATGGCGGAGCTTGAGTAGAGAGAGAGCAAAAAGATGAAAAAGGTTATTTTAGATATTATTCTCATATTTATCGATCTCTGCACAATCCATCGACGCCTTAAAATACATTAAAACTGATATCTCATCAAAGCATAATCTCAAATATGAGAGCCACTTATCATTGCAATAGCGAGTGCTAACATCTATTATCATGGAGCTTCTTTACAGCATCTTTTTTTGCCTTTAAAATATGTTAACTATATGTTATTAATAGTTTTTTAGCAGGCTGCCAACGACACAACGGATGATCTATGAATGGCTGTGAAGACATAATCAAAAAGTTTAAACCGATTACCCTGGAAGAGATCGATTCCATAAAAGCGTCTGTAAAGTTACTCAAAAGGCACGATACAAAATTCATTTTTTCAACTAAAAAATTATTTTCTCTGATGGAAAGTCTTCTGCCTCATTACAGGATTTTGGAGATGAATAATAAAAGATTTTTCAAATATGAAAATCTGTATTTCGACACTGAAGACTGTATTTTTTATCAGCAGCATCACAACCGCAAGTTTAACAGATATAAATTAAGATACAGAAAATACGTCGACTTGAATTCACACTTTTGGGAAATCAAATTTAAAACCAACAAGCGCAAAACCATTAAGAAGCGTTTTGAACAATCTTTTAACATAACCGAATTAACCGATAATATTAAGGATATTACTAGAAATGTACTTCCTAAAAATTTTGGAATCGATTTGGATCTCATAAAACCCAGCCTTTGGATATTTTTTTCACGATTCACTTTGGCCAACACTGATCTGATGGAACGCATAACTATTGATGTGGAAATAACATACAGAAACATCGCCGGTCATGAGAAGGATCTAAAGGGCATTGCGGTGGCAGAATTGAAACAGGCAAAATTCTCTTTGAGTTCGCCCTTTGTAAGGGAAGCTAAGAAAAATAAGATATATATAAAACCATTCAGCAAATATTGTACGGGCATTGCATTGATGGAAAATCCTGCTAAGATTAATCGATTTAAGCGGAGCATACTAAACTTAGAAAAATTAAGCGGTACCCAGCTTCCCAGGAAAGGAAATATAGCATGACATCTTTAAACTTAGAACAGATTACATTGTTTGGAAACACTTTGGTAAATTATGGAAGTTTAGGAGAGTTGGTACTTAAGTTCGGCATCGACCTGCTCGTCATTTACATTATTATCCGATGGATCTTTTACCCTCTTTATCGGCAAAAGAATTTCTTCTTCTCCTATTTTCTTATTAATATTTCAGTTTTTCTTGTGTGCGCCCTATTGAGCAGTATACAGCTGAAGATTGGTTTTGCGTTTGGTCTGTTTGCCGTCTTTTCCATCATCAGATACCGCACAGAGCAGATACCGATAAGGGAGATGACCTATCTCTTTGTGACCATCATCGTCGGCGTAATCAATGCCCTTTCTACATCAAACATATCTTACGCCGAGATACTTTTTAGTAATATCGTTATTGTTGTCAGCATATATATGCTCGAAAAGAAGTGTCTCCCACGAGGCGTTCTTGTTAAACGCGTGAGATATGAAAAAATTGAACTAATCGATCCAACAAGACGAGAAGAAATAATTAAGGACTTAAGGCAGCGCACCGGGCTAGATGTCGTAAGCATTGATGTCGATGATGTTGACTTTTTAAACGACACTGCCAATTTGAAAGTGTTTTATAAAGAAAACAGAAACAAAAAGAAATGAATGGGCCTTGCTCATCATATCGCAAACTGCTTCATACCGTCATAACGAGTATTGTCATCATCAGTATATGAATCAAATGGAAGTTGCCAGTTATTATTAGGATCCTTTGTATCACGGATAATCACCCGATAATAATAGATGCCACTGGCCAGGGCATCGATAGCAATTGAGTTTGTAGTCATATTCAGACTCTCATAGACGATATCGCCTGCACCGAATGAGGGATTAGTGCTAATTTGAAAATCATAAGTCAAACCATCTCCCTGAAGATCATACGATTCATCCCAATTAAATGCTATCTGTCCATCGTTCACTTCTGGATCGTCTAAGTATATGGGCATGGGTCTTTCTAATGCATTGATAAAGGTTTGATAGGACTGTTCAATTACGCCGGGCAGCCTATCGATCTCTCCATTTAATTCCGCAATTTTACCAGGTGTATCATCCGCGACCGTGAGCAAAGAATCCAAATCAGGCGGTGACGTTATAGAACCGACTATCAATGCCCTATATGCATCGAGATATGCCGTCGTCCCTGCCACAGTGAACACGCTGTTTCTCAACTCTGTGGCTTTAGTGACCAAATCCTGCAGGTTAGCTGGGTCTTTGATGAACCTCTTATGTAAAACAACGCCCCACCAATTCGATATGCCTTGGGTCCATCTTCGCACTGTATTCCGAGCAACCTCGATCGGTTGGCCATAAAAATCCCAACCACCGTCATAATCCCAGGGCAGAAAATACCATCCGTTTGAAGTCGTAGGGCTATATAGAAAAAAGTTTTGCGAATTTGTATCAATGTTCCCCAATAGGATATTTATCGCAAACCAGGTTAAATAGTTGTCGCGCTGGAAATGAGTGCTGATGACGGTGTTGATATCAATGCTTTCGTCATTCACATCGTCAAGCATGGAAAGCAATTTCGAATGATCGTTTTTTTCCCCCCTGATCTCCAAGATATCTTCAAACGCCTCTTCATTATAAGTAGGATCATCTGTATTCTTGAGATTGTTAGGGTATCTAAAAAATTCAAAATCCTCTGCCTTGTATATATGGCCGCCCTCATCCAAGCCGTGACTCTTCAAGAAGAGCTCATTGGTCCTCTCTATCAGTGTGTACAGCCCATAATCCACTCCGTCGATAAACAGCTGAATGAATTGCGTCCTCAAGCTCGTCATATTGGGGATAGTCTTGAAATAATCGAAACTCAGCTTGTTTCTCATACGGGTCAAATCATATGGGTGCTTATTTAACTCGAGGGTGCGATGATTTCTCCAAAGATTTGTACTGCTATCGAGCTTGATTCGGTAAGATTTAAGGGCTGCAAGCCTTGAAGTGTGACCACGAAGCCTCATCATACCACCACCAAAACCCGAACCATCACCAAATGTGTATCCTGGCTCGGAAATGGTCACCACGGCTTCTGTCTTTAGATCATTTTCCCAATCAGTATTGGCGTTCACCTCATCGAGGGTTGCTCCACCTGGTAGAATTTCCACAAGCAATGTTAAGATGTTTAGGCTATCCTGATCGTAAACGGTGCGATCCTCTTCCAAAGGAAGTATTTCACCTGTTTGATCTCCATTAGAAGATGAAGAGCCTCCTCCACCGCCGCACCCATAAGTGATAAAAATTAATAAAATAAAATATAAAAAATTTTTTAATAATTTTTGATAGTTTTTCACTCAATAATTATACTCCTGTTCTGGAATCTGTGAATATATATAATGGGATTTACGACATAACAGCTAATAGCCTTTTTAAATCAGCGTATTAGAAGCCATGCGACTTATGAAGTTATGTATGACGGAGCAAATCGAGTGTTTTGATCCAAGCACACTTTTGGCGAACACGTGTGCAGACATGAGAACATTTTTTATGATAACCCTGAGCCCTCTTCATGTCCATGCGAAACATCCTGCAATCTGCCCTTCACTGCATCCCTGCAGCGTTTCTATGCACCCCTGCTGTGAATTCGTCACTATTCTTGGCTGTTCAGCTTGAAATCTAAGCACAATTCCCTGGCCCCTCGCTTGCACAACAAACCTAACGAGTGCGGAATTGTCTTTGACAGAGTATGTATAACATATGTATAATATAAATACAGAATATGCATTTGAGTGGGACATCGAGCGGGAGCTTGAAAACCTCTCGAAGCACGGAGTATCTTTTATGGTCGCAATAGAAGTGTTCGCAGACCCGGAAGTCATTCACCTTGAAGACAAAAAGCATTCATCAGCGGAGGATCGCTTCTATGCAGTCGGCAGGACATCGAATGGCGAGGTAGTCACCGTGCGCTATATCGTTAGAGGACAGACGATACGGATATTCGGCGCAGCGAAGTGGAGAAAGTGGAGACGATTCTATGAAAGAGAAAATTCCAGATCCAAATAAGATGAAGAGGGTCAAGGGGCCAAGGCTATCTGCGGAACAGGTGCACACCGCGAAGATTCGCGTCACCACATTTCTGGATGAGGATGTACTTCAAGCGCTCAAGGAAACTGCTCAAGGCTCTGGCACGAGATATCAGACCCTCTTGAATCAGCTCCTCAGGCAGGCCCTCATAGGCGACACAAAGACAATACTCGAACGCCTTGAAAAACTCGAGAAGGCTGTCTTCAAGAGCCGCGCTGCGTAAAAACTCACATAAGACGGACAAATTGAGTGTTTTGATCTGCGCACACTTTCGCTGAACAGATGTGCAGAGGTGAGAACGCTAAGGGTTGTAGGAGATATTCCTCTCGCTACGGCTCTTCGGCTCAAACGCCGCCTCATCGCCTGCTCACTCGGCGCTGTAGCATTGTAGGCTTAGATCACAGCGCCTCCTGATGCCGCTCGAGGAACATCTCCAACAACCCTTTCGCAAAACCTACTTACGTCGAAGTTAAACCCCTCGGCCTTTCGGCGATGAACCGAAAGGAGCCCTCCCTGCTAATAAAAACAACCTGCCCGTAAACTTAACCCACGCCAAATTCTGCGGTAAAATTGGCCTTGATGGAAGGATCCAATATGATTATAATGGAATAAATAAAAAGGAGGTGGTCTGATTATGGCAAAAATGCGTATAGCAAAAATGGGTGTACCCGAAGCAAAGAGGAAAAGAGCTGGTGCGGAAGAAGCAACGAGAAAAAAAACATTTCGGACGTTTTAGTTAAGTTTTAAGAATTTAGATATACACGATGTTGTAGAAAGAGGAGATTTTATCTCCTCTTTTCTTTATCTATCACACAAGCTCCTTTTGCATCCTGTGTTTTCGCCATATAAACGCTTCCAAGAGAGACCGTGACAGATTGCACATAGGACGTTTGCCATCCTTGGCTGCGCGCTGCGCATTGATGGGACATCCACCGTCGCAAAAACCTATAAGCGGGCACGAATTATAACAGTCGGGATCGTATAAAGACCAACTACTTCTGACTTCTTTCCAGACTTCACTGGGATACAAAGACTTAAAACGTGACAGGCGGGGCGTGTTATCGCGAAACACATACTGAACGCACGGAGCCACATGGCCGGTCGGAAATAGAACAAGACGTGTGCCGGATATACATTCCTGACCCGCCAACATAGATTCGTCGTTTGCAAATTCCTCCCATTGTTCATGAAATGGATTGACAGCGACGCCATCGATATCCAATAGCTGATCAATGACCTTCATTAGCTTTTCTCGAAATTTGCCCACCGAAAACTTCTTCTGCCACTTATCATCGCCTATGATGGGGTTGAGGCCGAAAAAGCTGACGCTACATGTGTCGTGAATTTTCTTTATAAACTTCGGTAGGCCTGAAAGATTATGTGCTCCTAATACTGACAGCACTGTTACATCAATTCCTATTTCATGCGCACGCTGCATATTATGGATTATCTTTTGATATGTGCCCTTTCCAGCCAAATCTTTGCGATAAAGATCATGCTCCTTTTGTGGGCCATCGAGTGAGACGCTGAGATAGACATTGTTTTTCTTTAGAAAAGACAATATCTCGTCTGTGAGTAATGTGCCGTTAGTGTTGACGTGAATATCAACTTTTTCACCTCCAAATTTTTCAGCCTCTTCACAAAAACGTATATATTCAACCATCTTCACGAAGGAAGGCCATTCGATAAGCGGCTCCCCTCCAAAGAACTGAACTCTTCTAGGCACGCCATCGGGACTATAGTATGATGAGAAAAACGCATTAATTCCTTGCTTGAATGATTTCATGCTCAATATCTTTTTGTTTGATTTGCCTGGCTGGCTGTGGAGCTGGCAATATTTGCAATTGAGATTGCATCCTGTAGTTAAATATACGGTCAGGTTTTCAAAGCCCGTTGGCTCCTCAAAACGGGCGCGAAGTTTGTTGATAACACCTCTCTCATCATTGTCGGCAGGGCACAAAAAAGAATTTTCCAATAGATCATTAAGTGCGAGAACAACCGCATTAATGTCTTTATGGGAGACCTTCGCGTCAGCGATGAACCGCTCCAATGACGTCGATTTTTTAAGCAAAGGAGAAACAGCACGCAGGGTCGGCCCTGATAAATATAGAGTCTTGCCCTTTATACTATTATAAAGGGCGGTTACGCCTCTGCGGTCGAAAACCGTGACAAATCTTGAGAGTTTGACCTGCCTATTCCCAACCTCCATTATACGGGGAGAAGAACGACAAGCCGACACCAGCGTTTTGGATCTAGATGCCTTTTGCATGGCTTTCATTTTATGCCTTTATCCTCTTGCTGTCCCAATACATATAGGCACAAAGCAGGATTAGCATTCCAAGGCCCATCCAGTTTCCAAATAGACCGTCATTTCCAAACTTAGGCAAGATATCTCCTTTGAACACCTCAGCGCTAAGCCACTCTATCAAAGCGCCAACAACCCCCATAAGCGCGCCGCCTGCGATTAGGCCTGAAGACACGAGCGTTCCTCTGGAGTGCCTGCGTTCCTCCTCCTTCTCATCCTTTGAGCCATACTTTACAGCTGTTGCCACAAGAGCGCCTACGAACATGGGAGCAACAAGATCAAAAGGCAAATACATGCCAAGCGCAAAAGCCAAAGGCGCTACGCCAATTAACTCCATGAGTATCGCTATGACCGCACCAATCGCATAGAGAAACCACGGCGCTGTACCTCCCATCATAAGGCCTTTTATCACAGCAGCCATGGCATTGGCTTGTGGCGCAGGCAATGGATTTGCATGTTCTGGGCTCGGAGCAAAACCATAGACCTTGGCAAGCATGACTATTACGAATGAACATACTACTGCAGCAATAAGGGAGCCGCCTATGTTGGCCCATTCAATGCGGCGAGGCGTAGCGCCAAGCCAATATGATATCTTAAACTGCGTCACGAGCGAACCAGCCATGGACAGGGCAGTGCAAACCACACCGCCTACAAGAAGCGCCGACACCATTCCACTTTCGCCCGAAAGACCGGCTTTAGAAAGCAGGATGCACGCGATAACCAGCGTCATGAGCGTCATGCCGGAAATCGGCGTAGTTCCGATAGTGGCAATCGCGTAAGCTGAGACAGAGTTGAACAAAAAACCAAGTACAAAGGTAACGACAAGCGCGATGACACCCAGCATAAAGGGATTGGGTTGACCTGAAAGCACTGAGTATCTGAAATAGATAAAAAGCCCAATCAGCGTTGCCACAAGCATTACGACAGATACATACATCCTTATATCCCGCTCAGTGCGTGGCACGACCTGTTCTTCGCGCACATGTTCCTTCTTTGATTCAAAGAGCTCTTTGAAACCTGTTCCAAAAGCGCGATACATGACCGGCAGGGATTTCATTATACCTATAATGCCTGCCATGAATATGCCGCCAATGCCTATCATGCGCACGTGCGCGCTGAATATATCCTGGTTGGTTAGCAGAGCTAGGCTGCCGCTGCCTATGTTGCTGTCAACATATGCAACCAGCGGCACCAAGACCATCCATGAGAGCGCGCTGCCGGCGATCATTATAGACATATACCTAAGGCCGATGATGTAGCCCATGGCAGTGATCGCAGCACCAGTGGATATGCTGAAGACCACCTTGAACTTTGTGGTGAGCATGCTACATGCGCCGATGATTCCAGTGGTAAAGGTATCGCGCCAAGCTCCCATGGCTGAGGCCAAAAAATCATAAACCCCGCCTATGAGCATGGTGTATGCCAAAACCCTGGCATCACGGCCGCCCTTTCTTCCTGCAACCAGTATCTCTGTAGTTGCAGTGGCCTCTGGAAACGGAAACTTGCCGTGCATCTCTTCTACAAAGTAGCGACGCAAAGGGATAAGCAGAATCACACCTATGATAGATCCCAGCATGGGGATCAAGAAGAGCTGAAAGAGATTCGTGTAACCCTCAAGTCCCATTATATAAAGGGCTGGAAGGGTAAAGACCGCGCCGCCCACCACTATTCCTGAAGTGGATCCGATCGCAACTATCATTATATTTTCTAAAAGCGTGCTTCTTCTTCTGTAGGCATAGGAAAGGCCGACGGCAATTATTGCAATGGGAATTGCCGCCTCAAGGCCAGTACCAATCTTCAAGGTAAGGTAGGCGATGGAGCCGGAAAATATTATCGACATGAGTATGCCGATGAGAACCGAGCGCACTGTAACTTCTGCAATCTTCTCTTTAGGGCTTACAAGAGGAGCATAAACCTCTCCCTTGCCAAGTTCCCGAAACGCATTTTCTGGCAAACCCTTGAGTTGTGTCTTGCTTGCAGCATCCTGGCTCATGTCTATCTCCTTGTTTTATGGTGCAAATTACCCATTCGGCCCATTTTATAACTGAGAGAGATCGTCGATGGACGAGTCGATGGACTCTTCTGAGCTTTCTTCATCAACTTGAAGGACTAACGGATATCTCGCATAAAAGGTCGTCCCCTTGCCCTCAGAGGACTCAAAGGAAACCTCTCCTTGCAGATAGCGTTCGCTTATGAGCTTTATGCCATAAGTGCCCAGACCGCGATCCCTACTTTTTGTTGAAAATGACCTGGTAAATATCTGAAGCTGAACGTCTGTAGGCATAGAGCTTGGATTGTGTACCGAAAATTCCATCTTCCCGGCTAACTTGCGACATCCAATCGTGATAACATCCCCTTCTTTTGACGCCTCGAGTGCATTCTTCAGCATATTGCTAAGGACCCTGCCCAGCAGGACAGGATCGCTCTGCAAACTGACATTTTCAAACGATTGGTCGATGACGATTGATTTGTTCTTTGCTACAGGATGGGTTTCATATAGCTGGATAGCCTGATGAACCAGGGCCATGGATTCTACTGGTCTTACGATCGCTGTCAGATCCTCCACCTCTGCTATGGTAACGCTTCGCTGGGCCTCTATCTCATCGATCAGCCTTCGAGTTGAAGTGTATATCCTCTGTCCAATCTCGTCTCGCTTTTCACTGGGGCAATCTTTGAGAAGCTGCGCCAAACCAAAGATCGTCCCAACGATGTTGAGCGCATCATGAAAAAATACACGCTCCAGCATCTCTCTGCGTTTTTTATCGCTGATATCCCTGATTGCGAAGATGATGAATGCCTGTCCTTGAACTTCAATGGGTGTTGCATCGACAAGCAGATCAACGGCTGTTCCGTCCTTTTTTATGACCCGACATTCCTGAACCTCCTTTTTGCCATGCTGTGCAGCCATGATTGCTTTGTATACTCCACAGATTTTACAGAACTTAGTAGTACCGCACCCGCTCTGGCCTTCGCTTGCGTGAACGCACTCGAACATCTCACCAGCCCGCAAACCCAGAAGCAAACGCGTACTCTTCACGTGAAGAAATTTTCGCAATGACCTGTTTGCAAAAACAGCCTGCCAATTTGCATCTATGATCATCACGATATCGAAGATGGCATTGAACATGTGCCTTACCGTTTCATTGCCGATAACATTCTTTTTTATGAATTCACGCCTGCTTCGAATCTGCTCATCAGAGCTCCTCTCCGATGGCAAATATTCAGTAGGCGCTTCTTGAAATTTCATATTTACCTCCATGGGAGATGAGCGATTAGCTGTTTGATGCCGTCATCAAAGTCGGTCTGCGCAAAAAAATCAGTGAGATCGCGGGCAAGTTTAACTGCTGCTACAGATCTCTTAATATCTCCTGTACGCGACGGTTTGAACTCGGGCATCACATCCCGTTCACAAGCTTTCTTCAAAGCATCGATCAGCTCAAGCAGATTCGTCTCCTTGCCCGTGCCGATATTTATGCATTCGCCACTGCCACATTTTTCGCTCTGAGATGCGAGGATGTTCGCGCGTGCCACATCACCCACATAAATAAAGTCACGCGTCTGGGTGCCGTCGCCATATACTACAAGATTTTCGCCACGGCGGATTTGCTCTATAAAGCGTGAAATTACGCCCGAATATTCGGACGAGGGGTCCTGGCGAGGACCAAATACATTAAAATACCGCAAACAGACTGTCTCAAGCCCCTTATGCAGTGCAAACATGCGGGCATAATACTCGTTACACAGCTTAGAGATAGCATAAGGGCTCTGTGGCCTAGGCAGCATGTCCTCAGAATTTGGCAGCTCTGATTCAGTGCCGTAGATAGCAGCTGATGATGCAAGCACCATCCTTTTCACCCCAGCTGCATGAGCGGCCTCTAAAAGATTATACGTTCCTCCTATATTGATATCATTGGTAAGCCCTGGCTCGTTATAGGAATCAAATGCAGAGGCAAACGCTGCATCGTGAAACACGATATCAATGCCCTCAATAGCCTTTTTGATATCATCAGGATGCCTCACATCGCCTTTTATAAAGCGCACCTCGTCCTTCAGGTGTGCTATGTTTTCCTCATGACCGGATGAGAGATTATCAAAAACCGTAACCTTTCCCAGGCCCTTGCGGACGATCTGCTCTGCAATGTGCGATCCTATAAAGCCAGCCCCGCCGGTAATCAGAAAATGAGTCATAAGAATCCTAATCTTCTTAATAGGTTAGAGTTGCATTAAATTCTATCAGATATTAAAATAATGTCATTTAAATCATTGGAGAATGAAATGGCAAAGAAAAAAATCCTCATGGTCGAAGATGACGTGATGCTCGTAGAGATCATCAGAATGCTCCTTGAGGAAAAGGGCTATGATGTGGTTTCAGCTGAAAATGGAAAGGAAGGCCTTCTAAAAGCGCTGTCTGATAAACCTGACCTCATCGTAGCTGATATCATGATGCCTGAAATGGACGGTATCGAGATGACAAAAATCATTCGCTCGACCGCTGATTTAAAGGAACTTCCTATCATCGTGCTGACTGCTCTCGGCCGTGACAGCGATGTCAAAAAAGCAATGAACGCCGGGGCCACCGATTATCTCGTAAAGCCAGCGTCTACAAACAAATTTTTACAAAAGATCCAAGAACATCTCAAATGAAAATAAAGCTCACACACATAGTGCTTTTGCTCATGTTTGCGACTCCCTTACAAAGCTTTGCTCAGAACAACCTCTTGGGAATTGGCTCCTGGCTCTGTTTTTACGACAACGCGTTCCCCACCAAAGAGATACCAAGATACGATCTCTACATCCTTGATAGTTCAAATCATCCTGATCTTGTGCCATTAAAAACACACGGAAGTAAAGTCGTAGGCTATGTGAGTTTTGGAGAGGTGAACAAGACAGATCCCCGCTTTGATGAGTTCATGAGAGAAGGCCTGCTCGTGGAGGAAAACGAAAACTGGCCTGGCAGCCATCGCGTGGATATCCGAAATGACAAATGGCACTCTTATGTCTTGAATACGCTCATTCCAAAGACGCTATCAGAGGGTTTTGACGGCATCTTCATCGATACTATCGATACAGCACATTATTTGGAACAGGTTAAAGGCATGAAGGGCGCTTCGCGCGGTGCGATCAAATTGCTCAAAGAGGTCAGAAAAAAATATCCAAACTTAATCATAATACTCAATAACGGGCTTTCTCTCTTAAACGATGTAGGAATGATTATTGATGCCCTGCTGATCGAAGATGTATACACACTTTATGACTTTAAGAAAAAACAATATAAGATGGCTGCTGACAAATGGAGCAATGAGCGACTGATCCCCCTGAAAGAGTTTCAAGATAAATTTCAAAAGCCCGTGCTCACACTAGACTATTTGAAACCAAGGGATAAAAAGAATATTCGTAAAGTTGCCAAAAAAGCAAAAGCTCAGGGCTTTATTCCCTATGTTTCCGACATCGATTTAAAAACGATCTTTTTTAAGAATCAGTAGCTCTCATACTGCGAGAAAAGCGAGCGTTGCTGGCGTTTCTCGCATTTCAAGCAGTAAGGAACTTATCCCATGAAACCAGCAAGGACTCTAATCTTTCTCTTGATCATCGCATGCATCTCAACAAACGCATTTGCTAAACCCGTGAAAAGAAACCTGCTTGCCGTTGTAGATGGAAGCGAGGTCAATAAGGAAGAATATGATAAGTTTTTTATCGAATATACTGAGATGCCTTTGAATCACCTCGGGTTTACGCTTGACTATGTCGATGTCACAAAGCAGCTCCCAGACGATAAAGAGATGGAAAAATATGCCGGGATCATAAGCTGGTTCACTGACAACAAACTTAAAGGAGCACAAAATTACGTTCAATGGCTTATAAGGCAGCTTGAGCACGGAAAAAAACTCGTGGTTATCGACGATTTCGGCTTTTCCTTTGATGAGAATGGCAAGGAAACACCAGAGGATCTGCTCGCCAGGTTTTATAAGGCCTTTTCCATCTCCTACAGCACTGATCAAACAACGGATAGCCCCCTTCTTTTGGAGATCATTAAGAACGACCCTGAGATGACTGAATTCGAGCGAAGTCTAAAGGATGCCCTTACTTCCTTTGTCATACTTTCCCCAACAGATGGGAATGCCAAGATATTTCTAAAGCTAAAGCGAAAGGATACCGGCTCCACGTGCGATGCAGTCTTTATCCACTCAAAAGGCGGTGTGGTCTTTTCCAATTACGCCCTCTACGTAAATCCTGCCAATTTTCAGGTGCGCTGGAGGATCAACCCCTTCAAGTATTTTGCGCAGGCATTTGATGCCACGTTTCCACGGCCAGATGTGAGCACGATAAACGGCATGCGCCTTTTCATGAGCCATATCGATGGCGATGGCATCACAAATGAGAGCTATGATGATAATAAGAGTATAGCCGGTGAGCTCACATATACGAAGATCCTAACTCACTACAACCTACCCTGCACAGCCTCTGTGCTTATCGGAGATATTCCGACAGTGAGCGGAGAAATGAAAGACAGGGTCGTCAATATAATAAAAAAGATATTTGCGCTTCCCAACGTCGAGCCTGCAAGCCATGGCTGGGCTCATCCTTATATATGGAGATCAAAGGATAGAAAATTCGCTTATAAACTCAAGGGCTATACCTATTCGCCCCAAAACGAGATCGGCAATTCGATCAAGTACATAAACGAGCATCTTGTTCCAAAGGGAAAGGAAACAGACATCTTCTTCTGGACAGGAGATTGTCGACCGGACTTTGAGGCGCTTAAATATGTATATGATAACAATATCATGAATCTCAACGGTGGAGACTCTCGCTTTGATCAAATACAAAACAGCTACGCTTACGTGGCTCCGTTCTTTTACCACGAGGGCGGCCTGTTGCAAAACTTCGCCGCTGATGCGAACGAGGTTATCTTTACAAATGATTGGACTGGGCCTTTTTATGGTATGAAATTCGCAGTCGAAACATACAAGAACACAGAATCGCCCATAAGGATACGGCCCATCGACATCTACTATCATTACTACATCATGGAACGCAACATGGGCATTGATTCCATCAAGGAGCTCTACGACTGGGCGCTCACGCAAGAGATCGCGCCAGTCTTTGCTTCTGATTATATTAAGCATCTGGACGGCTTTCTCTCGACGATAATAGACAGGATCTCACCACAACAATGGGTTATCTCAAATAATGGAGAGCTCAGAACTATCCGCCTAGACGATTATACCGGTTATGTAGATCTGCAAAAATCAAAGGGAGTGTTAGGCTATGTATCCTATCAGGGATCACTCTATGTGCATCTTGATAATGGGCTGCGTTCAGAGATTCACCTGACAAATGAGAGGGCATCTCAACCGTACTTGATAAAGGCCAATGGAAAAATCAATAATTGGTGGATGGCAGCAAAGGGGGTACGCTTTACGCTTCGCACGATGGGCCGTGTACAGTTTGTTCTTGGTGGAATGAAGAAAAACCAATCGTATACTGTGTCGCTTAAGGAGAAGAAGTTTGAAGTTAAATCAAACGAGAGAGGCGAGCTAGCCCTTTCACAGGATATTCTGAAAAATCGTTTTGAGGATGTGCGCATCTTAGTCAATGAAGGCTGAACTTATTTAACCATCTATGAATACCAAATGGTGGCATTTAGCAGCGTTTGTCGTGATCGTCTTATCGGTCGCTATCCTATTGCATCCTACCAAATATCGCGCTGGTTGGATGCATTTGAGGGGCGGGGAGCTGCGTAAGGCTATCGATGAGCTTAGACAGGTCTACAAAGAAAACCAAAGGAATTATCGTGCGATCAAATATTTGGCACAGGCCCTTGAGCAAAAAGGGAATTATGATGAAGCAGGAGGATACCTCGATAAGCTTCTCGAATTAAAACCCCGAGAAGATCACTACAAGGAAGCCGTTCGTTTTTATACGTGGAATTTGATGCCGCAAAAAGCCAAGCTGACCTATAGGAAATGGCTCGATTATAGACGCGCGCGAGGCAAATCCTTTGATGATGAGGATGGTGAGCGAATGGTAAACGACCTCTATGCCTACTATCTCATGGACCAGGAATACAAAGATGCGATCGATATGCTAAAGATCCGTCAGGAAATAGATGATGAGAATAGAGAGTCGCTTGATAACGACCTCATCACCTTACATGAATACATAGGAGACATGGATGCAACCCTGGCAATCTTGGAAAAGGTATTGGAGAGGAATGTGAAAAACACATATGCCCTAGAAAAATTCATGCGCCTCGCAGCATTTAGCGGCAAGCAGGATTTGGCAGAAAAATATCTGGCCCAGAACATTAAGGAAAATCCAGACAATGACGAATCGTGGGAGCGCATGATCAGGTTTGCATCTGCTGAACGCAAAGATTATGAACGTGCAGACAAATGGTACACAAAGTGGCTTGAAAGAAAGCCAGAGGATGCGAACCTAATGAAAAAATACATCAATTGGCTTATGGGCACTGATCAGCAAAAAAAGGCTATCACCTACATGGAGAAAAACGACATGCAAGACATGAAAGATGATTACTTTAAGAAGACGCTGGAAGATTTATATATATGGAACAACGTAAAACCCAAGCTGCTCGTTATCTATCAAGAGCGTTTTAAAAAGAATCCGCATGATAAAGAGAATGCCGACAACCTGCTCGCGCTTCTCATAGAGTTTAAGAAATTCGATGAAGCTAAAGAGGTGCTTCAGCGCCTTGCCACAATATACCCCAAGATATATGCACAGCAGCTCGTTGACCTCTATGATTTGCAAGACGACGATGCCAGTGCCATCGCCGCATTAGAGAAAGCTGTGCACAGAAGCGGCGATCCAGAGCTTCTCAAACGTTTGGGAGAACGCTATCTGTGGAGCACACCCAAAGCAAAGGCAAAAAAGCAAACGTTGGATTCTTCTGAACAAAGTGATAAGCTGCAACAATGATTAGGCTTTGCAACATATTGTTTTTGTTGATCTTTTTTGCCGGCCTCCCGCTTGCCCATGCCCAGGAGAATGCAAATTCGCCCCAAACCACGCTAATTCAGTCTGATACAAATATCGACAAGGCCCAAAGGATATTTGAGACGCTCCTTGAGAGGACACCTGATGATCCTGACATCTACAAATACTTGGGCGATATACACGCAACAAAAAACAATAAAGAGGAAGCCAAACGCTATTATAAAGAATACATAAGAAGGCAGCCACTAGACTATTACCCCCATTATCGCCTCGGAGAGATGGCGCTTGCAGCAGAGAAACCTAAGGAAGCGAAAGCAGACTTTGAGCAGGCGATATTGCTCATCGAACCAGCTCCAGAAGATCTCATTGCCCAGACAGCACATGCGCGAATGCTAGCCCTCTTGGGTAACCAATCATCGTCAGATGAGCTGTTTGAAAAACTCTTGACCCAAAACCCCGACAACCCGGATATTAAGAATACATACGTTGACACGCTCATAGAGACCAAGCGATTGGACATTGCAGCTAATGTCATACCCCATTACGTTGCCGAACATCCTGACCATTACGCACTTAATAGAAACCTCGCTCGCACATACGCACTTCAACACAAATATAAAGAGGCTCGCAAGGAATTGAAACGGATGATGCAGGAGTATCCTGACGATTTGGACCTTCAGAGCGATTATGCCTACTCATATTATAACGAAGGCGACTGGTATCGCGCCGTGCCGCTCTTTGAGGATCTCTCAGCTAAATACCCTAACAACCTTGATTTTATTGCGATCTTGGATGATCTCTTCTTGGAATACCGCCCCAGGATCTTGGGTGGTTTCACGGGCAGAATAGTTGGTGACGAATGGCGCTACGGTCCATACGCAAAATTCGTCTATCCCATCAATACTCAATGGACAGCCGAAACCGGCTATTCCCTTGAATACAACACCGCTGACATCCCTGGCTATAATCCCAATTATTCGACATTCACCCACGATATCGACATGATCGGCCGGTACAAGCCTCATCGCACGCTGGTATTAAGCGGCGGCCTTATCAACCAGTTAGTTGGCTCCTCATACGCGCCAGCGCCTTACATAGGATTGGATTGGAATCGTCCTCCTTATAGCCGCATAAGGGTTAACTATACTTACAACCAAACCATGGACGATCCTACATCTGCTCTGTATTTTGACGGCAAAAGGGACTATATTGACTTTCTTTATGAAGGGCTCTTTTGGGAAAGGCTTATGGTCGCTACAGGATATCAAAGCAACTGGTACAGAATTAATGGTGCCAAGGCGGCAATGAGCCTTGGAGATTCCTTTGGTCGCGAGGATGTGGCTGACTTAGAGCTACAATTTGTGGTATATAAAAAGCCTCAGATCCGCCTAGGATACGGTTTTCATTACAGCAAGCTACATGTCGTAAACAACTATCTAAACATCATTCCCCTCATCCAGGAATCCGAGCGCCATGTGATGATTTTTGGGTTTCTTCATGATTGGAACAAGTGGATTACGACTGATTTTACGGCCTATCTTGGCGCTGACCCAAAACGAGATATAAGCTTGCCAGATCTCTATGCCTTTGCAATATCCAACCGAGTAAGGGTCTCAAAAAGATTTGAAATAGCTGGAAATTACGAGTATTCAAGTGAGAGCCCCCAAAACGTTATCGGAAAGTACCAGTACTTCGGCGTGGATTTTATATATCGATTTTGAGGGGTCAGGGTGTTTCGACCCCTCATCCTGAGCGAAGCCGAGCACTCAGCAAACGCTGAGTGCTCGGCGGAGTCGAAGGATCTCTGAGATAGGATTTTTTGTTATGGCAAACGACAACATGAAAATTCTTTTGGTCGATGATGAACCTGACATCACTTATATTGTAGAGTTTGTGCTTTCATCAGCAGGCTTTGAGGTTACCCATATCAACGATTCCAGGCAAGCAATGTCCGAATTGGAATCCAATAAATACACCTTGCTCATGCTGGACCTCATGATGCCCCACATAGATGGTTTTACCCTTTTAGAGCAGATAAGAAAAAAATATGAGCTAGATGAGTTGAAGGTGGTAATCCTGAGCAGCCGCCATCTGTCGGGTGAAGAGACCTCAACGCTTAGCACGTTGAAGGCTGTAGTCATGGCAAAGCCCTTTGAACCACATCGCCTTCTTGAAAAGGTGAGAGAAACGATAGCGGAATAACCATGTATGATCGAATCATAAGAATCCAGCGTACCAAGTTCTATATTGCAGAGACCATCGTCGGCCTGCTCATCCTTGTAGGAATCAATATATTCCTGCTCCCAGGAAAGCCCGCGTTCGAAGGCATTAATCCAAATCCACTCTGGATTATCGTGCTTGCAATGGCTGCGCGCTATGGAAGAAATGGAGCGATCTTCGGCAGCATCGCCACATCCATGGTCTTCCTAGCTCATTATATCTTTACAGGAGGGGTCGACGCTATCTACGACGATCTATGGCTGCTCAGGTATCCGTTTCTGTTTATCCTCGTCGGCTTCATCATCGGTGAAGTCAGGACGGTCTTTATCCTTCGTGAAGATTATCTCACAACACGCGTTGAGGAGCTGCAGAACCTAAATGACAAGCTGACCAAAGAGATCGATATAGTCAAAGAAGCGCATAAGGATCTGACGGTCAACGTTGCCACCAAGCAAGACACGATAACGATTCTCAACGAGATCACAGCAAGGCTAAAATCATATGAACCTGATGTCGTGTATGAGGGCATTCTGACGAGTCTCCAAGAAAATCTAGGCGCTGAGGAATGCTCCTTCTACGTGAAGGAGGGTAACACGCTTAAGATGGTGTACAATCGCGGCTGGAAGGAATATTACCGACAACGCGAATCATTTGCCGTAGGCCACGGACTGGTAGGCATTGCAGCGGAACTCAGGCATGCTGTGACGGTCAAAGATCTAGTGCTTAAAAAGCACGTCATGGAAAAGATACAACCCGACATGCTTGGGGATTCGGTCATGGCTATTCCTGTGGTTGGCCTTGAGGAGATGGTCTTTGGTGTGGCGAGTGTAGAGAGAATACCGCTTTTAAAGCTCACCGAATCGACCATCCAGACAGCGACGATCGTTTGCGAAATCGCAGCCTCGTCGCTGAACAATGCTTATGCTTTCAGAAATATGGAGGCAAAACAGATCAGAGATGCCAAATATGATATCTACAAATATCACTATTTTGTTACGCGAATCAAAGAAGAATTTTTGCGCACATGCAGCTATATGATCCCGCTCTCTGCCATAGCATTCAAATGGCCAAAGCTGGGAAATCTTGACGATGAAGAAAAATCAGCCCTCATACAATCTATCATAACGCTACTAAAAGCTCGCATGCGAGCATTTGACGTCTTGGCAAAGGGCCCCGATATTAGGGCGCCGCTCGTGATGCTTCTGTCGACAACATCTGCCCCACAAGCAGAGGATATGAAGCAAAAGATCATCGAGCATATGCGCAAGTATAAGTTGGTCAGTGCTGTAACAGATGACCCAATCGAGAATAGCATCATCGTGGCAAGCTATAACCCACACACCATGTCCGACGCCCAAGACATGATCAAGGCAATGGGGCTATAATCGATAATGAAGCGTTTCATTCCCCATCTCATCCTCATCTTAGCTGCCATTTTCACGATTCCGGTGGCTTTAAAACTATTTGACATCGTTAACATGCCGCTTCTGATAGCCATCATCTTTCATATCCTATCTGTCATCACTTGTGCTTACGGCTTTTACCGACTTACGATCCGCCCAAACGAACGTCCTGAGTGCAACGTGTGGTGGATCTTTGCACTTGTCGTGTGTGCCGTGATGCCCTTTTACGGTTATCCTTTTGTGATAATCATGTATATAATCCACAGAATAAAGGGTCACCATCCACCCCCCATCATCAGCGATGAGATCACAGTTCCTGGCCCTGAGGTCTTTGGAAAACTCCTAACGCGTGTGCATCAACTCGAGGTGCTCGATCGGCTTGATATCGAACCCTTTGTCGATATTTTCAGACGAGGGCAGACAGAACTAAAAAAGAGCGCCGTTAAATTTTTAGGTTCCATTCGCTCTCAAGCAGCATTGCTAACACTGAACCGCGCGCTCATGGACAATGACATCGAGGTCAGGCTATTCGCAGCAGGCGTGTTGGGGTTGATCGAAGATGATTATGCAAAAGGGATCGATGTAAGAAAAAAGCAATACGAAACAAAACCCAATGATGTAAAATTAGCGATGGCCCTTGCCGAACTTTACCTATCATATGCCGAAAGCGGCCTTTTGGACAGAATCGCGCGGGACTATTATTACCACGAAATCATCGCCCTTCTGTCCTTTATGTCCGAAAGCGCAGAGAGCAATTTCATGCTCTCCAAATGCTATTTCGCTTTAGAGGAATATGACAAGGCCAAGGAGCACACAGAGCGGTGCCTGGCGTATGACAAGACAAACAGTGAATACATCGAGCTGCTATGCAGGATTTTGTTTTTTCAGGGAGAATATGCGGCGCTGGAACAAAGGATGAACGAAGTGCACAAGGCCGGCATTTCACTCCCACACGTTGATGTAGCCAACTTTTGGAAATAATATGGGATATGCATCGCACATCATATACTCTGATCCCCAAACAAGGGCCCAGGCAATCGCATACGAGGAAAACCTATCAAGCCTTTCGCTTGGAGAAAAGCTTTACCAATGCCAAGCACAAAACGAGGAAGCTGATGAGCTGAGCATGTCGAAGATGTTTCTTTTGTTCCTCTGTGGAGAAAAAGAAGTATCCCATGAGATGATGAGGATTTTCCCTTGGAAGAATAAGAAGAGCAAGTCAAGCTTTCTCATCGCTCAATTCCAATCAGAAGAACAAGCAGTGGTGTTTGGCGCCATCGATCTCATCGGTGTGCTTCAGGAGCCGATAGCTATCCCTTATCTCGATGCTATTTTCGATATTGAAAAGACAGATCTGTGCTTAAAGATCGTCGCTGTCCTTGAGCAGATCAATAATCCCGAAGGCGCAACGATCATAATCAAAGCGCTGGGTGCATCGAAAAAAGAATTGGTGCTTCTTTCCATAATGACGCTCTCCCAATGGGTGGATAGCGTTCCTTGGAAGACCTTCAAGCCCCTCCTCGATAATGAAGACAAGGATATCAGAAGCGAAGCTTTTTCGGCGATAACAATTAGAAAATCGCGCCATAGCGCGCACCAGCTGCTAAAATCCATATCTCATGAGCAGGACGCGTATGTGAAACATCGCATGATACAGCAGATCAGTGTGATACCCAGCAACGCACTGATACTTCCTCTTCTCAAAGCCACAGTGCACGACGAGGACCAAAAGACGCGGCTGATAGCATCAAGGACACTCGATCGCCTTCAAGGTCTCATAAATCCCAAGTTTCTGTTTCGGCTCAGGCATGCCTCTGACATTGCCACCATGGTAGAAGTGCTCTTTCGTCTTGGTAAATTCGGTTCTGAAATCGAAGCTCATAAGGAATATTTGCGAAACACTCTCAAAGAAACCGACAACCCTCATATCATGCAGGCGTGCTTACAAGCTCTGGGATTTATCGCAGAGCACAAGGACATCGACTTGCTGACCGAGTACCTGGATAAGGATCCTATGGCCGCATACACCGCAGCTATGGCGCTTACGAGAATCTGGCGGCTAGACGATAAAGAGCGAGTTATCGAGGCATTACATAGAAATCTTACGGCCACGCAAAAGCAAATCATTCTCAAATACCTGATACGCCGCAGGGGCCTTGGCATCAGTCCTGAAGATCTGCTGAACGTCATCAAAACTTTGATCAAAGATGAGATGAATATCAACGTGTACTATCTCGCACACAGCTGCTTGGAGTATGCGCCTTCGGTCGAAACCATAGAATTTTTAGTTTACTCATACGACACCACCGATAACCCTTATGATAGAGAAGCCATTGAGAGGGCACTCAAGCGCCTTGCGCTACATCATGAAGACCAATTCCTTACGCTCATCGAGACATGTGATGAGGAACACTGCTGTCACCTCATCCGCCATCTTCCCAGCAAGATGGATCTAGAATTCTACCGATTGTTAGCCGAATCCCTGATCAAGAAATACAAGGAAGAAATTCCTGACGAACGCACTCAGAAGCTGTTCAAAATCGTTTTCGATATTTTTTTTACGACGCCCGACGCACTGAGCGTATTCTTGCAAGTCTTGCCCAATGCAGGTTGGAAGCGTTTGTTTCTTAAGATGCTCACAGCGCATCATAATCGGAGAATGCTTGAGGCTGCAAAAGAAGATCTGATCAATCTACTAAAAGAGGGTGATGAGGAAATCCGAGCCCTAACTATTCAGCTCATGCGTACGGTCAAGCACTCATGGGTTCTTCCTCACCTTATCTCTGCTGCAGAATCAGATCCCAGCACTGACCTCAGACACATGGCACAAGATGCGACCAGGGCGGTAGTCGAGGAGGGTATGCTATGAGTGATGTCTGTCTGGTTCTGGAAGGCACCTATCCGTACATCCGTGGCGGCGTATCCGCTTGGGTTCACGATATTATCACCGAGATGCCTGACGTTAAGTTCTCTGTCCTCTCCATCATGCCCACACCGCGCGATACACGAATAGAACGTTATGAGCTGCCAAGCAACGTACAGAGCCTGATCAACATCTACATTCACGATCACCATTTCAGACCTCGCCTTTTTAAGAAAAGGACTAAGAGGCTTTTTGATTTTTTTGAGATGTTCTATAGAGGTATCGAGGAGGTGCCTAAGGCGCAGATGGAGATCTTCTTGCTCGATCTTCTAAAAGGGCGCTCTCGCCTAGACCTAGCACATGCTTTCAGCTCACGACAATTCTGGAATGCTGTGCTGTCGCTCTATAATAAAGGCGACACCACCATAAGCTTTTTGGATTATTTTTGGAACTACCGCTTTACGTTCCTACCTGTCATGCAGATCCTGAAAGCCAACCTGCCTCCAGCCCCGCTCTATCACACGATCTCCACTGGCTATGCAGGCGTAGCATGCACGCTCGCCAAGATAAAATTCAACAGCAACATGATAGTCACCGAACACGGCATCTATACAAAGGAGCGCAGAATCGAAATCGCTCAGGCAGGCTGGATCTACGAACGGGTGAGCGAATATGTTAAAGCGACGGAGGAGCTTGGGTATTTCAAGGACTGGTGGACTCGCTATTTCAGCGCCATGAGCAAGCTCGCCTATGCCTATGCTGATAGCATAACCACGCTTTTTGAAGGCAACCGACAACTGCAAATTGCAGATGGCGCAGATCCTAAAAAGACTATGATCATCCCCAACGGCGTGGACGTGGGTGCATTTCAAGATGTATTAAAATCAAGAAAGAAAAAGGGAAAGCGCCGAACAATTGCTTTCATCGGCCGCATAGTTCCCATCAAGGATGTAAAGACGCTGATAAAGGCATGCAAGATCATCGTTCAAAAGTTGCCCGATGTGCGGGTTTTGCTCATCGGCCCTCAGGAGGAGGAGTCAAAATACTTTCAAGACTGTAGCGCGCTTATAAAGATGATGGGCCTTGAAGAGAATATGGTCTTCACCGGACACGTTGACGTGAAGGATTATTTGACCACAATTGATGTCATCCTCCTAACAAGCATAAGCGAAGCACAACCACTGGTTATTCTCGAAGCTGCAGCGAGCGGAGTGCCTACAGTAGCATCTGACGTAGGCTCGTGTAGAGAACTCATCGAGGGAAAAACTGAGGTGGATAGGGCCCTAGGCCCTGGTGGCATCGTGTGCCAATTCCATTCGCCAGAGCGAACCGCAGAGGCGACCATCCGCCTGTTGACTGATGATGAAATGTACGGAGCCATGTCGCGCGCATGCTGCGAACGCGTAAGACTTTATTATAATAAGAAAGACATGATCACAGCATATAGGAATCTGTATGAACAGTATATATAGCGAGACCGGCGAGAAAGGCGAGACAAGCGAGAAAGGTTTGTAATTATGGCGGGCATAGGATTCAGGCTAGAAAAAATTCTAGCAAAAAATTCTTACTTTAACCTGATAGAGGGATATGCATACTCCTCCATCGTCTCGGCTGGTCCACTCCTCTGCACCATCTTTACCATCGCTCTTCTTACCATCATCATGCCCGGCAACATGGACATGCACGAGATCATGATCTTTCGCACGCTGATTGTGTATATCTATGGCTTCTCACTCATTTCCACATCCTCCGTGCAGATGATCCTTACCCGGTACATGGCTGATCGCATCTTTATGAATGACTATAAGGCAATAGTGCCCGCCTTTGTGGGTATTGTTTCAATGTCCCTCGTAATTCATGCTGTTATAGGCTTCATAGCTGCCAGCCGTCTTCACCTCGGCATCGCCACAGAGGTAACAGCTGTCGTTCTCTTCCTAAATATCGGCATCATCTGGATCGCCATGATCGTTTTGTCCGCAGCAAAGGAATTCCAATGGATAGTCAAATCGTTTGCCATAGGCTCGCTTCTAAGCGTAATCGCTGGATATCTCCTTGGGAACTACTACGGGCTATTTGGACTGCTCACGGGATTCACTCTCGGCCAGGTGCTGCTCGTTACCCTGCTGATCGTACAGATCTTCACTGAATTTGACTATCGCCGTCGAGTTGAGTTCTATTTCCTCAACTACTTTAAGAAATTTACAGCGCTTGCCTTCATAGCCACGCTCTATAACATCGGCATTTGGGGAGATAAAATTGTCTTCTGGGCTTCGCCGGTGACGCACGAAAACATTCATTCGTTTCTGTACGCCTCCTCCATCTACGATGTGCCAGTGTTCATAGCATATCTGCTCATAGTGCCGTCTTTGGCCATGTTCACAATCAGGGTGGAGACAAGCTTCTACATCCACTACAAGAAATTTTTTCTCTCTATCCTAAACAAGCATCCCTATTATGCCCTTGAAGAGCGAAGGCAAAACATCGTTAACTCGCTTAAGCTCGCCATGGGCAGGATGATAGTGCTTCAGGGTACGGTCACGCTTGTTGGGCTTATCGCGGCACCAAAGGTATATCCCTACCTCCATATGTCGTCCATGCAGCTTGGAATTTTTCAGATCGCCATGGTCGCAACGTTTCTGCAGGCTTTGCTCCAAACCCTGCTCATCATCATGCTCTATTTTGATTTTCGGATGGATGCGCTCATCATGGCGGCAATATTTGGCATATCAAACCCACTTTTCTCACTGATCTCCATCAAGTTGGGATTTGGATTCTATGGGTATGGATATTTCGCAAGCTGTCTGGTAGCGCTCATCATAGGTTTTGTTCTCTTTGATTATAAGATGAGACACCTCCTCTATTACACATTCGTAAGCCAGAAGATAATCGTGAGCAAGGAGGCAGCGCCCAGCTGAGCTTCATCGCGGTCTCGGAAGGATATTGCGATGCTCAAAAATGACTCGATATTTCTGACGCTCACTGTGGCTTTTCTCATCACCGGCAGCCTCATCGGCGCAGGCATCCTGGCATTACCAGTAAAGAGTGGCCTTGCTGGATTTTATCCCTCGCTCGTAGGCATGTTAGTGGTCGCAGGTGCGATGTTGTTTACAGCGCTCGTGCTAGCTGGAGAAGCGACCCGCAGCAAAGAACCAACATTTCACTACGCCAGCTTATACGAATCATACCTTGGATTTGTTGGAAAGTGGGTAGCAATCCTGACAAACCTTCTCGTGCTCTATGGCCTTCTCACCGCCTATCTCACGGGCGCAACGACTGCGATCACAAGATTTTTGCAAAAGCCAATCCCTGATTACTGGATCCTGCTCATATTCTTCATAGTCATGACCGGCATCCTCTTGATGGGGCTTACGATCATCCGAAAAAGCAACGCGCTGCTCATGATCCTATTGTGGGCATCATTTGGTATAATAGTATTTATGACCAACAAGCACGTGCATGTGGATCGCCTTTCATTTACAGATTGGAGTTTTTTACCAGCCACTGTGCCGATCATGGCAACGGCCTTTTATTTCCACAACATCATACCGGTCGCTTGCCGTAGCCTTAACTGGAATTATTCGCGAATTTGGAAGACGCTCGTCATTGGAATGTTGATAGGATATGCGATGTACGCGGTGTGGATGTACGTGAGCTTGGGCGCATTGCCCTTGAACAACGGGGATGCCAGCATCATGTACGCGTTCCATCACAACTTTCCCGCTACCATTCCGCTGGCCGAAAAGATTGGCTCATCCTTGTTTACCTTTTCATCCCTGCTCTTTGCCATCTTGGCAATCACGACCTCTTACGTAGTTTGCGGAACAGCGCTCATGGCATTCATAAGAGACCTCACACAAAACCATCTCAAGATTAATAATAGAATCGTAGTCGTGCTCCTTTCATTTGGACCACCGCTTCTCGTCTCGCTCATATATCCTGATGTATTCTTAAGGGTCCTCGATGTAGTTGGCGGCGTGGGAATAGTTGTGCTCTTTGGCATTTTGCCGAGCATAATAGCCATCTACAGAGCAAAATCGATCATGGGCCGATTGTTTTGCGTCGTCATGTTGGTCTTATTCAGCACCTTTTTGCTATTGGAGATCGGACAGGAATTAGGATATCTGCAGATAAAAGCACATATGGAGCACTGGAAGTTTGAGGGTTATCGATGATAGCGAAGCGAACAAATCCCTTTAGGGGAAAATGGCCAGGTTTGTCATTAGCGCTTCTATTAGGACTCATCGCATATTGGCTCGCTTCATTTCATGAAGCCACAGATGCTCTGGTGGTGGGCATCATCTTTGGAATGGTCGTCAGGACTATTATGGGCGACCGTCCACGTTTTTTGCCCGGCTTAAACCTTGCTCCAAAGTTATTTATTCCCTTGGGTGTAATCTTCTATGGAATAAATCTAAAGTTTGACAAGCTAACCCAGATCTCGGGCATGTTTTGGCTTCAGCTTTTGATCGGCATAGTAGCGATCTTCCTAGTGGCTATATTTTTAGGCAGGCTCTTTCGCATAAGAGACCAAAATTCGTTTTTAATAGCTACAGGCACTGCAATCTGCGGTGCCTCTGCCATTGCCATAGCCACGCCAGTCGTGGGTGCAGATTCTGAAGACGCTGGCGCAAGCCTAATAACCATCACAGTGTTTGGGCTTTTTGGCATGCTGCTGTACCCCTTGGCGCTCACATATTTTTCACTCACCAAAACCGAATATGTTGTGCTGTGCGCTACGACCCTTCACATGACAGGCATTGTTAAGACCGCTGCTGCGGTTTTAGGCCAGAGTTGTCTTAAACTCGCCCTTTCCATAAAGATGGCAAGGACAGCGATGATAATACCCATCATCGGTTTCCTGTGCTGGTATTTTGGCAGAAGAGAGGGGATAAAGAAAAAAGCTGTGTTTCTTCGAATCCCATGGTTTATGTGGGTGTTTGTTGCTGTTGGCCTTTTAACATCGTTTGTGACTACGCTCGAACCGCTGGTAAAGACCCTTCGGCCCTGGGCTGGAATCTGTTTTGCCATTGCTCTAACAAGCATAGGTTTAACTGTGGATCTCAGGAAGATGTTAAATGTAGGTGGAGCGCCTTTGCTAGTAGGTTTTGCGTGCTGGCTCTCAGCTATTGGCGTGTTCCTGCTTATATCTTGTTTTTAGAAGTCAGAGGTCAGAAGCTAGATACCAGAAGGTTTTTCTAGCTTCTAGTTTCTAGCTTCTTTAGGAGACAAAGATGGCAAAAAGAGCAAGCCTTCGCAACAAGATTACTACGGCAATCGTTTTAGTAATCTTGCTTCTCGGATTAACTGTGACCTTTGCTATCAACCAGACATTGCCCAACGCAGTTAAGGACGAGGCCAAAAAGAGGGGCATATCCATGGCAAGAAGCCTTGCTGTGCTCAGCTCAAAACCTTTGCTGTTCAAAGAATCCTCTAAGCTAAAAATACTGGTAGATGAAGAGAAAGCAGCAAGCGATGATGTAGCTTATGCCTTTATAATGGATACAAAAGGAAATGTGTTGGCACACACCTTTATCAGCGAAGAAGTTATTCCTGCGCAACTAAAAACAACTCGAAGCGATTCTACAGATGAGATGGGCGATGTCAGCATCATTGATAGCGAAAAGGGCATTGTCTATGATATCACTGCTCCGATACTGAGTGATTCTGAAACAATCGGCATGGTCAGAATTGGAATACAGGAAGAAAACACCTTAAAAGCCATCAACAACATCCTTGGCATAGTAATAGGAACAACTCTTTTAACTATTATCCTAAGCATGTTCATCGGTTCTGGCCTGGCAGGGCTGATCGTTAGACCCGTCAACAAACTCCGCAAAGCTACAGAGGAGATGATGAGCGGAAATTTAGATGTGAGGGTTGATATTAAGACAGGCGATGAAATTCAAAATCTCGCTAGCTCCTTTAATCAAATGGCTATCAAGCTAAAGGATTCTTATGAAAGCTTGCTCAAGAGCAATCAGGAGTTGGAAAAGGCCTACAAGGTTAAGTCTGATTTCCTGGCCATCATGAGCCATGAGCTTCGCACGCCGCTTACCGCGATCATCGGCTTTTCAGAGATGATCATCGAAGGCGTAACCGGAGAAATAAAAGACGAACAGAAGGATATGCTGAATGAGGTCTTACACAATGCAGCTGATCTGCTCGACATGATCAACAGCTTGCTCGATTTTACCAAGCTTGAATCTGGAAGGATGAAGTTGGATATCACAAATTTTAATATCAGCCAGACCTTAAGGCGAGCCTGCACCACCATATCCCCACTTACAAAGGACAAGGGCCTGCAGCTGAACATAGATATACCTGAGGGAATGCCCGTCGTGGTTGAAGGGGATGAACGCAAGATCCAGCGCGCTGTTTTAAATCTTTTGGCCAATGCCACGAAGTTTACGCCCAAACACGGACACGTCTCGTTAAAAGCCAGGCACTTCACAGCATGGAATGAACTGGCTGACAAGGATGCGATACAGCGCTATGTTGAAAGACCAGAAGATCTGTTTCACAAAGGCGGCGTGTTGGTCATCGTTGAAGATAACGGCATAGGCATACCAAGCGAGTATTGTGATACTGTCTTTGATATGTTCTATCAGGTGGAGGAAGCGAACACGCGCTCTTACGGTGGAATTGGCCTGGGCCTAGCTCTTGCCAAGCAGTTTGTCGAGATGCATAGCGGACGCATTTGGGTAGAAAGCGAGACTGGAAAAGGAGCTAAGTTTACAATAGTGATTCCTTGTAAAATTCTATGAAACGCATAGATGCATATGAGAAAGTAACAGGCAAAGCAAAGTACGCAGACGATCTGTGGCTTGATAGAATGATTTATGCTGTTCCGCTTCATTCCGCACATCCTCATGCCTTAATCAAGAAAATAGATATCGATAAGGCACAAAATCATTCGGGAGTCATAGACATCATCACAGCACAAGATATTTTAGGCCAGAATGTGGTGGGCAACATCATCGCTGATCAACAGATCCTAGCTGAGGATAGGGTACGCTACATGGGTGATGTCGTGGCAGTAGTTGCTGCAGACACCAAAGAGAATGCGCGCGAAGCTTTGTCTTTGATCGAAGTTCATTATGACCCTTTACCAGCACTCCTCTCACCTAATGATGCTCTCGCAAAGGGCGCACCACAAGTGCACGAAGGGCGCGATAACATGGTAACCTCCTTTAAGGTGAGGCACGGTAAACCTTCTGCATTAAACAAATGCGAGCACATCGTATGCGCAAACTTTAGCACATCTTTTGTCGAGCACGCCTATCTTGAACCCGAATCCTGCATCGCCATACCTGAGCCTGACGGATCAATGACCGTATATGGCGGAATGCAGCATCCATTTACCACAAGGCGTTTTGTTGCTGCTGCCACCCGCCTTAGCTTAGCGCAAGTACGCATAAAACAAACCACGCTGGGAGGTGGATTTGGCGGCAAGGACGATACCATATCCGCTATATGCGCGCGCGCTGCTATTTTAGCCCTTCGCACAAAAGGGCCAGTTAAGATGACTTACACGCGCGAAGAATCGATTCGCGAAAGCTACAAGCGCCATCCGTTCGAGATCACATACAAAGCTGGCATTGGTAAGGACGGAAAACTCAAAGCCATGGAAATAGATTTCATAGCTGACTCAGGCCCAATCTGCTCCACATCTCCCTTTGTGATCTGGCGTCCCACGGTTCAGTGCACAGGTCCATATATAGTTCCCAACGTAAAATGTGATTCAAAAGCTGTGTACACCAACAACACTTTTACAGGAGCCATGCGCGGCTTTGGCACTCCTCAACACGTATTCGCATGTGAGTCGTTCATGGATATGTGCGCTGAAAAAGTAAGAATGGACCCCTATGCATTTAGAAAACTCAACTTCTTCAAGCAGGGCATTACGACACATACAGGGCAGAAACTCACAGATCACAAGGTCTCTATCCTTGAAGTGACTGATAAGGCACTTAAGGAGTTTGAATGGAAGAAAAAATACAGCAAGTGTTCACGAGGTCGGCCAGATAAGGATGGCGCACTCTATGGTGTTGGATTTGCCGTGAGTTACCGCGGCGTCTCATTGGGTGCTGAGGGTAATGACTTTTCATCAGCCATCGTAAACATTCAGCCTGATGGCTCTATCTTGCTCCAAGTGGGGGTATCGGAAAATGGGCAAGGCCTTAAGACAGCGATGGTTAAGATTCTTAGCGCGGAGATGGGCATAGATGCATCGCGCGTGCGCTTTATCGATACTGATACGAGTTCAGTTCCAGATGGTGGTCCAACCGTTGCCTCGCGCGGAACTATTGTTGGCGGAAACGCTGTGCTCGATGCGTGCCGAAGGATTAAGGAACAGATGCGGCCTGTGTTGTGCGAACTGATCGGTACATCGCGCAAGGGATATGCGTTCAAAGCAAATAGAATCCGCAATTTGCAGAATGGAAAATCGATTTTGTTCAATAAAGCTGTGGCAGAATGCCACAGTCGCAAGATGTATTTGTACTCGCTTGGCATCTTCAAGGGCCCCCCTGTTCATTGGAAGGAAGAAACAGGCCAAGGAGATGCTTACTTCACATATGTCTATGGATGCCAGGCTTGTGAGCTCACAGTTGATCCCAAGAGCGGAAAAGTAAGAGTGCACAAAGTAGTTGCAGCTCATGAGGTGGGAAAAGCCATAAACCCGCAGATGGCAGTAGGCCAGGTGTTTGGAGGCATTGCCATGGGCCTGGGCTTTGCCCTTTCAGAAAAAATAACGCATGTGGATGGCAAAATACAAAATCTTAACTACAACACCTACCGCATCTCTCGCTCCACTGATATGCCAGAGATGACCGCCATCTTAGTAGAGAATCCTGATCCGATAGGACCCTATGGCGCAAAATCCTTAGGCGAGCCCACAAACGAGCTCATGGGTGCTGCCTGCGCCAACGCTATTTACAATGCGACCGGAAATAGATTTACAAAAGTGCCAATTACAGCAGAGAAAATCATAGCGGCTTGCGCTTCTTCTCTATGATCTTGAAGGAATCGAGAAACTTATCCATCACCTCATCTTCATCTGATTTCTTGGAAACAGTTACTATAAGCACATAGAGCTTTTCCCTTTTCAAAAGAAATCGCGCTTTGCCCCTTTGCTTGCGAGTTTCAAAGACAAGCTCTGCCCCCCTAATGCCTTCTTGCTTGATATTTACAAAGCTTATCTCTTTGCCTTTTTCATCTTTCAAAAGCCCAGTTTTCGCCCGCTTAAAAATTATTTTGCGTCCAAAAATGCGGGCGATAAACGGCAGATCCAAATACTCGACATTGTACTCTGCTTCTTTTGTCTTAAGGCTATACGCATTCTCCTCGATATCGCCAACCGCTGTATCTTGTATTGAAATATTAAATGTGGGCGTATCAGGCATCATAATCGTAAACCCGCCTTCTTCTGATACCAATTCCTGCCATTCGACCTTATCTGGCACAGATTCCTGGGATTCATCTAAAGCAGACGCTGTAAGATGAAACACAATAATCAAAGCAATGACTATGGATGCTGTGATCCCCGCCTTTATCCTCATGACCCCTCACACCTTATTAATCTATAAATTATCATATCTTACGCCTTGGCAGAACTGTTTTTTTCTGTCCATCTTCTTTGATTTATTATAGAGCATGCTTGTTATGCCAACCAGCTACACGCTAAGCATCAATGGCACACAAGCCGAAGTCAGTTGCGATCCCTCAAGATCCCTCTTAGATGTACTTCGCGAAGACTTGAGGCTTACGGGCACAAAACGCGGTTGCGATATAGGCGCGTGTGGTTCATGCACAGTGCTCGTGAATGGCAAACCAAAGCGCGCATGTATTATAAAGATGCGCGATCTCCCCTCGTCCGAGGCAGAGATCACAACTATCGAAGGCTTAGAACAGGATGGCAAACTACACCCCATTCAACAGGCCTTTATCGACTGTGGTGCAATCCAGTGTGGTTTCTGCACTCCAGGCATGGTGCTCACAGCTAAAGCGCTCTTAGACGCAAATCCCAATCCTACGCGCGAACAGATCAAAAGGGCATTAAAAGGCAACCTGTGTCGGTGTACTGGTTATCAACAAATTTTTGAAGCAATTGAATGCGCAGCTAAAAACATGCGAGACCGGCGAGAAAAGCGACCTGCCTGCCGGCAGGCAGGGACAAGCGAGAAAGGTGCCGATAGGAGACACTAATGAAGCGTCTTATTACAGGTCTTCTCATCCTCATTTTTGTTCTCATCTTTGCTGCAGGAGTAATAGCAATATCAGCCCGAGGAGCGCTCAATGCCATCGAGCGCCAAAGCAAAAACATAGTGGGCCTCTCGCTCGATGTAGAGAGCTACAGAATAAACTGGCTAAAAGCCGCAATTTCATTGAAAGGAATCAAGATCTACCCCGCTGGTGAAAAAGACCTGCTCGCGTCTGCCCAAGAGCTATCTATAAGGATTATGCCAACTGCTCTTTTCAAGAAGACGCTTCACGCAAAGAGCATAACTCTCATCAAGCCTACAATTAATATCACCGAGTATCGCAGAAATAAGTACAACTGGGATGCGCTGAATTTGGGCGAAAAAGATAAAAACGATAAGGATGATGAGTGGCATGTATGGATAGAATCAGTCAAAATCAAAGATGGGATACTCAATTATCAAGATCGCGTTGGCGGTCACCGTATAAAGCTCACCAGCGTTAGCATGAGCCTAAAGAACATAACATCCGAACCAAATCCAAAGAAACTTCCCACCATGCTCTATATGAAGTCAAAGATAGATAACAACAAAGGAAACCTCACCCTTAGAGGAAGGCTCAATGCGTTTGCCGAAGGTATAAACTTTAAAATACGTTCCAGAATCGATGATGCTCCTGTCACGTATTTTAGATCATTCTATGCAGGCGAAACGCCATTTCCCATCCGTTCTGGCAGAATGACCATGACAAGCAAATTAACTGCAAAGATGAGCAAGCTTGTGGCTTATAACCATGCCACCATCTATAACTTGAAAGCCGGCGGGGATATGAGGGGCAAACTCATCAATGCGTTCGTGCTCTCACTCTCAGGTCCGGTTGAAGTTGATGTTACGGTAAAGGGTGATCTTGAAGAAGGCGATTTTCGCACAGGCTCTGCGCTCTCGCGGGGAATCGGCCAAAACATCTTTGCCCAGGCAAACAATGCCAATCCACTTAAGGGAACGGGAAAGGCAATAAAAGAAGCAGGGAGTTCGGTAGGCCGCGGCATCAAGAAGCTATTTGGTCGCTAACAACTTAGTCCCTCCAGGCTACTCGTTACGAAAATTGCCGCTGGTTTCCCTTCATTTGAAAATAAAAGAAGTATTTCGTATATTTGATAAAATCGACTATTACGATGCGGCTAGAAAATGGGACAAAAAAGATGAAAATAGTTTTTATGACTATAACAGCACGATACGCGATACTAGATCGAAATTGTCACAAATGATTAAGAGCGAGTTTAAAAAACTGAAGTACCTGCTGCTAAAATAAACATAAAAATGTAACGGAATAATTGGGTTGCTGTGGGATATCATTGGATTACATCCCAGCATCCGTTCCCGCACTACCCTGCCATTTTTTGTTCGACTTTGAGTTTTAGGCCCATGGCTTCGAGAAGAGTGGCGAGGCTGTCTAGACGAGGATTTCCATCTTCGGAGAGTATTCGATAAAGCGTAACGCGGTTGAGTCCCGCCTTTTTGGCCAAATCAGAAACGTTCTGCGCCTCAACTACATGTCTTAGAGCTATAAGAAGAGCGCCTGGGTCATCGTCCTCCTCCAGCGCAGCATTTATATATGCTGCTATCTCTTCAGGATCACCTAATGATTTAAGGAGATACTCTTTATAATCACCACTCGTCTTTGTTTTCTTTTTTCTTTTGGCCATAATATGTCTCCAAATAGGCTGACCAATATTTCTTTGCCCTCTCTATGTCTTTTCTCTGCCGGTTCTTTGTGCCACCGCATAGTAGCAGGATAATCGTATTCTTAAGTCTTCCATAATAGACTCTATAGCCAGGCCCATAATTTATCCTGAGCTCTTCTACTCCATCTCCTATGAATTTCGTATCACCAAACAGGCCTCTCATGAGCCTGTCGATCCTTACTTTGATTTTCGCACGAGCGGTACGGTCATTCAGTTTCTCAAGCCATTCTATGAAAGGCGCTTTGCCATTGCCCGAAATATAATAACGAATATCCATCGTTATCCATATATATATTGTTGCATATGTGCAACAACACCGTCA
>JBDRBN010000067.1:0-36481 GCA_043822785.1 Pseudomonadota bacterium | reverse complement strand
AACCTTGCTCCTTTCGGAAAAAAACTATAGCATATCATTAATATATTGAAGCATTGCTTTCCACTGCCCTCTCATATTTTTTTGTCAAAGAACTTTGAACCCTCCCCTATTGCGACACAGTCTCACAAAGGGGAGGGAATTCACGGCACATCATAATTTCACTCTAGGATCCACAGCCCTATAGAGACAATCTGTAATCATGTTTACGATCACATAGGCGAACGCGATTACCAGTATGCATCCTTGCACCACAGGGTAGTCGCGCCTGCTGATGGAATCTAAAAGCAGCGAGCCCAATCCCGGCCAGTTGAATATCTTTTCTGTTATGATCGTGCCCGCAAGCAGTGTGCCTACTTGCAGTCCTATGATCGTAATCACTGGGTTTAGCGCGTTTCTGAGAGCATGCTTAAACATCACCTTTTTTTCAGACAAACCTTTGGCGCGCGCAGTTACAACATACTCGCGTTTTATCTCCTCTATCATGGACGAGCGCGTAAGCCTGGAGAGCATGGCGGCAAGTGCAGCGCCTAAAGTGATGGACGGAAGTATAAGCGATACCAAAGACTCCCTGCCAGATATGGGCAAGATGCCCAAATGCACAGAAAAGATAAGGATGAACACAGGACCTAGCCAGAATACAGGCACTGATATGCCCACAAGCGATGCGAGCATGGCTCCCTGATCCCACACAGTTCCTTTCTTTATGGCTGCGAACACACCTATTGGAATAGCAAAGATTATGGCTAGCCCCATTGCACACACGGCCAGCACAAACGTTGCACTCCATCTATCAGCCAGGTGCGAAATCACCGATTGCCTGTCAAATATGGATGTACCCCAGTTTCCCGTGACTAGCCCCTTTAAAAACCCTACGTATTGAACTGCTACAGGTTCATCCAGTTGTAGCTCGTGCATGAGCTCAGCCTTGTCCACTGCAAGGGCCTGCTCGCCTAAAATGAGATCAACAGGATCGCCAGGTATGGCATGGATCAAGAAGAACACGATGGTGGATACGGCCAGAAGAACTGGGATCACCGTGAGGAGACGTTTTATTATGTATTGGAAGAGCATGATTAATGTATGTCATTGCGAGGAGCGCTAGCTCCGAAGCAATCTCCTGTGGTTACGGGGATCGCCACGCTCGCATGCGCGAGCTCGCGATGACAGCGTTATTTAGTTACCTCCATAAACACCCTATAAGATGCATCAGGAACAACCGCCACGCCCTTTAATCCCTCTTTATATATCACAAAGTTCTTCTCATACCACAAAGGCACATAAGGCAGATCCTCTATTAAAATCTCTTGTACCTTGTAATATATCTCTTTGCGCTTTTCCTGATTCATTGTCACGCGACCTTGCTGGGCAAGCCTATCCACTTTTGGGTTTACGTAATGCCCGCGGTTTAGGCCATCTGGAGGAAATGCGCGCGAAGAGCACACATCATAGAATATATCAGGCTCTGTTACGCCTACCCACGAAAGAGTATATATCTGAAAATTTCCCTTTTTGATGTCTCTGAAAAACGTGCCCCATTCATATGGAACCACGCGCGCGCTTATGCCCACTTTGCCCAGCTGGTGCGCTATCATGCGCGCGATATCCACGCGCTCTTTTACTGTGGATGTCTTAAATACAAGGCTAAACCTGGCCTTGGGCCCGTCTCCGTCTGGATCTGAAAAGCCTGCTTCGTCCAAAAGTTTTTTAGCCTTGTTTGGATCATATGGATACTGCATGAGATCAGGATCATATGCCCAGTTCTCAGGTGATAGTATGGAGTTTGCCTTGACTGCCATTCCTCTAAACTTATGAGAGATGATCTCATCCCGATCTATTGCATAGGCAATAGCCTTTCTAACCTTCTCTTTAGAGAGAATCGGATCTGTGAGATTCATGCCCACATAGGTCATTACAATGCCTGTATCTTCCTTCATCTTAAGTGCAGGCTTCTTTAGAAGGGCTTGGATGAGTAGCCTAGGAATGGCGTTTTGTACAAGATCGATATCGCCCTTTAAGAGCTTTAGCACCCTTATGTTGTCATCCTTTATGACCTCCATGTTTAAGTTGGGCATCTTTGGCGGCGTTTCAAAATAGTTCTCATTGGCCAAAAGCTCTATAACTGTATCAGGGATAAAACGAACGAACTTGTAAGGACCTGTGCACACAGGGCGTGTGCCAAACTCATCTCCCAAAGCTATAGCTGCTTTTTTAGAAACTATGCCTCTGGAGAGCATGGTGAGAAACGGCGCATATGGTTCTTCGAGGTCGATGCGTACCGTAAGCGGCCCTTCTGCCTCAATGGTCTTTATTCTGCTAAACGTGCCTTTAAAGGGAGATCCAATAGAGCCATCGACAATGGACTCAAATGTGTACACAACGTCTTCTGCGGTCAAAATGGTTCCATCGTGAAAACGAACGCCATCTCGCAAATGAAAACGGTAGGAGGTGTCTGAAATTTGCTCATAGGATTTAGCAAGTTGGGGCACTACTACAAGATGCTCATCCCTTTTCATGAGCCCGTCGCATATGAGGTGTGCTATCTTATCGCCCTCTGCATCTGTGGCAAGTCTGGGATCTAAGGTTATTGGGCTTGCTGGTATGGCCACGTGAAGGATGTTCCCATCAGGCACCTTTTTTTTGCAGGATGTAAAAACAAGGGCTAAAGCCAGGATAGTGATTGCAAAGCAGTATATTTTCGCAGGAACCTTAATCACCCTTGCCCCTCCCCCGAGTTTACATTAAAATGCAAAAATCGTGTGGGATTCCTCTGGTCGGAATGACACACAGGATTAAAATTACGAATAATCTTCAATTATGTCAAACAACTACAGAATACTGGCTACTTCCTTTGTTGTTTTAATAGCAACTCTTATCGCTTCTGTTGCCAGCGCAAGGGTTGATATACAGGATGCGCTGGATAGCCCCGGCTTTGATCCAGAACGCACGTCCATAGTTGTAGCAGATGCATCCACCGGCGAAATACTGGCCTCTCACCTTCCAGACCTTAAGCTCAACCCAGCTTCGTGTACAAAGATACTCACATCATCAACTGCGCTTGCTAAGCTGGGGTTAGATTACAGATTCGCCACATATTTTTATGCAGACCATAAGCCCACAGCCGGCTCTATAGGCACCCTCTATGTAAAGGGAACAGGCGATCCCTCACTCATAAACGAAGAGCTTGAGCGCATTGCCCTGAAGTTTCGCCAGCTGGGAGTATACAGAATTACAAACGGTATTGTTATAGATAACTCATTTTTTGACTCGTTTTATTATCCCTGCAAGCCTGGCAATGACGGCCGCGCTTATACGGCAAAAACTTCAGCGGTGGCAGTGAACTTTAATTCCATCGGCATTGAAATCTCGCCTGGTAGAGGTGCTGGAAAGCTCGCAAAAATCGAACTCAAACCTCCGGTAGACATCTTCAACGTAAAAAACCGCGTAGTCACGAGCCCAAAATCAAACATAGCCATCGCCATGGGAAAAGGCACTGATGGCAAAGACATCGTTGTGTCAGGACGCATCCATCCGCGCTCCGGCACTCATATATACTGGCGCTCCATAGACGACCCTGCACAGTATGCCGGCGCAGTTATCAAGCACATCTTTAGCAAAAACGGGATCACAATAACTGGCCCGGTAGTAAGCGGCATAGCGCCTCCAAACGCATATCTGCTTACTGAAGAGTTGTCGCCACCGCTTGCCGAAATAATCCACGACATGAACAAGCTCTCTACAAACTTTGTCGCAGAACAGATAACAAAACACCTTGGCGCAATATTTGTTAGACCTCCAGGATCCACCCAAAAAGGCATTGCCGTTATTCAGGATTATCTCGCATCAATAGGCATTCCTAAAGGAAACGTTGTTTTGGAGAACGGATCAGGACTATCCAGCATATCCAGAATATCAGCGCGCGAGCTTGTCAAGGTGCTTGTGGCCGCATATCGCAACAATAAGATCCAATATGATTTTATGTCATCGCTCTCTGTGCTGGGCGTGGATGGCACTATGAAAAAATGGAAGCGCATGGAGCCAGGGCTTACTGGAATGGTATATGCGAAGACAGGCACGCTAGACGCTGTAAGCGCGCTGGCGGGATATGTGCCCATGCCTGATGGCAGGCTTGCTGCATTTGCCATATTAGCCAATGGGCTGCCCAAGGGAGCATGGGCCGCCAACAAGGCACAGCTTGCTGTAGTTAAATCCATTGCGGGGGTGAGAAGATGAGCGGGACACGTGAGCGCAGGATCATTCACGCACTCTTGGTGCTATGCATCCTGGCGGGATTTGCATGCTTTGCATTCATCTTCCTGCCTAATCAGCTTGCCAAGGCCGGCATGGCTGCAACAAATCAAACAACAACCAAAGGGCCCTCAAACATTTCAGAGGTAGTGCCGCTTATAAAGGAAGAGACACTAACGCGCACACATCCCACAGGAAAAACCATCGCACGCTTTGTGCCAGAAGATCTACCAAAAGATCCCTTTCAAAGGCCAACAGCTGATATTGTGGACAGAGCAGATGAAGACACATACTCAGGAGCTGGTGCAGCCATAGAAGATACGAGTTTTGAGGCTAGAGAGCATTTGAACACTTATGCTGAAGAAGAAACATATGAATCAGATCTGGCTATAGGCGATCCTCATGGGGAAGCTTATGAAGAAAACATACTTTCAGATGCGCTCATTTCAGAAAAACCGGTTAAGAAAAAATTCAGGATGTCTAGCCTTGCACGCGGAGATCCTGCAACCATTGATAGCGCAAGTGGCAGGCGTAGGCTGCCGTGGCTTATCGTACAACCCGACCTTGAGGTTGATGTGGCATTCTGGCGCGATATCTATGCAAAGTACGACAAGAACTATGTGGTCCTGCACCATCCACGCTATCTCAACATCGTTTATGATGTTGTTGATCTTTCTGATATCGAGAAGGATCCAAGACTCAATGAAGTAGAACGCCAGCACATGAGAGAAAAACGCGTAGAAGAGCATCGTGAGAGAATAGAAGATGCCTTAAGCGTTTTGGCCACAAACCCATTAGCATCAACGCTTACCCACGAGCAGTGGAGAATAAGAAAGCTGTTTGATGGTGTGAATGAACAAAACCCTTTTAAACGTGCCTATAAAGAAGATGGGGTCAGGGCCCAGACAGGACAGCGCGACAAGTTCATCGAGGGCTTACCCTTCTCTGGCCGTTACTTAGGTGAGATCGAGGCGATCTTTGAAGCTTATGGTGTGCCAACAGAGATAACAAGGCTCATATTCGTAGAATCGATGTTTAACCTAAACGCCAAAAGTTCTGCAGGGGCAAGCGGCATATGGCAGTTTATGCCGCAAACCGGCAAGCTGTATTTGAATATCAACAGGATCGTGGATGAACGCAATGATCCCATAAAGGCCACGCACGCAGCAGCCCGCCTTTTGCTGCGCAACTACGAAGACCTTGGTACATGGCCTTTGGCAATAAATGCTTATAACGCTGGCCGCGGTCGCCTAAAGCAGGCTGTAGCCCAACTTGGCACCAACGACATTGGTAAAATCGTACGAAATTTTTCTCATCAATCTTATGGATTTGCCTCCCGTAATTTCTTTCTGGAGTTCCTTGCAGCCTATGAAGTTGCAGAACATGCAGAGCGTTATTTTGGCCGCATAGAACATGATAAGCCGCTTGGCTTTGAAGAGGTAAGATCCAACTATCACATTTCAATACCCGAGGTCGCAAGGATTGCCAGCATATCTGCCGATGAAATAGCTGAGCTAAATCCCAGCTTTTCTCAGCAGATCGTAAGCGGAAATAAGCTGTTGCCCAGGAGGATTAAGATTCACGTGCCCGAAGGAAGAGGCGATGTATTTTTGGCTTCTGCCGCCCGCGCACCTGGCAGCCGCACAGGCGGCATGGGCCATGTAGTGCAAAGCGGCGAGACGCTTTCGTCCATTGCCAAGGCATATGGAGTAACGCCAGCAGCTATAATGAAGAAGAATCGCCATGTGGGGCGCCGCTTAAGCCCGGGGCAGAAGCTGATAATACCGTAAAGCCAGCAACGTAAAGAGAACAGAGTGAAACCTCTTGTGTCAGCATCTAACTCATGTTAAGCGGCGGGGCTATGAATCGAATTGTTCGCACAACAGCACTGGCTATAGCGTTAGCGTTTTGCTTTTCAGCATGCGCGCGCATGCCCACTCCTGCAAAGAGCGCAAAGGTCATAAAGAAATATTTCAAGAAATATGCAAAGAAATACCCTGACACCGTCTATGGCAAAAGCAAGGTGCAAGAAGTGGAGATCACAGATCAATCTGAAATCCACAAGCACTTTATAGCTGTAGAATCCTTTGTTACGCTTGAAGATGGTAACGTAAGGCGTATTTACGCAACCCTTGAAAAAAACCCATTTGGCTGGCGATTTGTATCGTGGGAAAATGTCGGCGAGTGATCAGTGACCAGTTACCAGTGATCAGTAACCAGTAACTTCCTCCACAACAAAAGCATCAACAATACTAAAACAGCATAGGCCAGAAACATTCCTTGCCAGGAAAGTGCCCATTTGCCCGCCAGAAACGACCCGTAGTCCGAAGCGCCGTGGGCAATATGAATGAGCGCTCCCGCCAAGAAACCAGCTATCTTCCATACATAAAAAGCTACTGACGGCATGCACAGCGAAAGGGTTGAAGCAGCCAAAACCGCAGGCTGCAAGGCAAAGCCCACAAGGGGTACAGCCACAAGGTTTGCTAAAAGACCTGCAGCTGTAAACGTCTTAAAGTGATAAGCGATAAGAGGAGCTGTAAAAGCTGTAGCAGCAAAGGTTATGATCAAGCTTGTAAAAAACCATCCAATTGCTTTGTGTACCATACCTTGATCTCTTGTGATCAAACCCATACGCCTAACAAGCGGCATGGCTATAAGTGCAATTCCTATAACCGCACTAGCTGACAGCTGAAATGAAACATCGAGCACGGCTAGAGGTGAGATCACAATAATCGCAATGACAGAAGCTGCGATCGTAGTTAACAGATCGTGCTTCATTCCTAGAATAATGCCTATGAGATAAATCGTAAGCATAGTGCCAGCGCGTATGGCTGACATGGCACTCCCTGTGAAGAATACGTAAAACCACATCAGAGGAACTGTGAAAAAAGCTGCCATGCGCGCAAGGGGGATGCGCGCTATAACCCAAGGGATGCGGCCAAGCGTAAGCTTAACTAGAAAATAAATTATCAATGTCACATAGCCAACGTGCAGACCAGATATGGCAAGAAGGTGTGCAAGCCCAGCTTGTGAAAACTGGCTTCGAATTTCATCATCCATGCCATAGCGCCTTCCTGTGGCCAGCGCTGCAACAACTGATGCCTCTGGCTGTGCAATCGATTCATAGAGCGAGTTCCAAATGCGCTTTCTTGCTTCATTCACAAAAGCCAAAACTTGTGTGCCTTCACTTACCCTCTCCACTGTGCTTTTTGCCGTGGCTTTAGCTCCAATTCCACGCGATAGAAGATAATTCCTATAGGATGGATACTTGATCTCATCCAATGTCTTGAACGTGAGCTTAACTTGCACCTTATCGCCGGCAAAAAGTTCATCTCTAATAAATCTATAGTTTGCATTAATGCGCACTGATCCTTTAGCTGGCAAAAAGTCTTGGTCAAAAGCCCTGCACTTGGAAAGCTTTAGGACAAACCTAAGTCCCCATTTTTTCTCTTGAGGTATGTCTGCTATTTTTCCTTCACACAGAATTGCTTTTTCTCCGCCTAGCGGAAATGAAAAATCAATGGTACGTATGACTGATGAAGATGCCCTTGCATATCCGAATACAAAAAAGGCACAGATGAAAAGGGCAAGCGCCATATGTGGCGCGCGCTCATAAAGAACGCATGCTACGAATATGCACCCGATAAAGAAAAATGCTAAAGCGATGATATGAATTGTAGGGATTGGATGGATAGAACCTAAGAACGCGCCAAGGCTAAGCGCACAGGCGAGGAGGACCAGAGGGCGCGATATTTTCCAGCACCATGGTGATCTCTCCGTAAATTTTTTGCGCCTGCTCGTTGATTGCATCGTATCTGGTGCTAGTCTGCCTGCGCGAGAGAATCAAGCCAACTTTATTTCTGAGACCTTCTAAATAACACCTTGCCGCTTCAGTGGGCCTTATGCAGTAAAGCTTGATGACCGAACGTACGTTTACATTATTGATCCAAAAATCTTCGCCATCGCTTTCAAAGTGAACGCCATCTGTCAGACCATCGAACAGATTGCAGAGTCTGCCCTGTATCGTATGCTGAACAGATCCTGCCACACCGTTAAATGGCGCGTTTTCCTTCCCTCCCTTACTCCACACAAACTGCTGATAATTGTACAGACCTTGGGACACTGCGCAAAGAGTGCTCACTTCGTTTGCGCACTCCCTTATGATCTTCTTAACATCCGTATCGTTGAGAAGAATATTTCCATCTTTGAATGTCCAGCGTTCGTCCTTTGATGGGCTAAAGGTCAGGCGATGATCCAGGGGCAGATCAGAGCTTTTTTTAATCGACTCTCGATCGCCCGTTTTCTTTCGGGAAGCCCTATTAAGCTTGTTGATATAATTTATCATATTTGCATAGTACGTTGAATCCGGGATATGAATCTTAAAAAACGAATTACGAAGAACGAATTACGAAAAAGCGCGCAGCGCTTTTTTCACCCCTCATATTACTTATCGGCTAATACCCTATCTAAAGTTGCGGAATAAGCGGAAAGAAATTCAGTGCCTCCCTCAACCTCCTCCAGGACGCCTATGAGAGAAATGAGCGATTTTCGCTCCTGGGCACCTAAATCCATGTGGCTTATATTATGTCCTCTAAAGAATATCTCTCCTTTTGAACGGTCAAAATGTATGGATGCCACTTCCTCGTTCATAATAAAGGTATATGTAAGTCGGTCCTTATATATTGCGATAACGCTATCTGGCGCTGCCTTTTTCAACTGGCCAGCATGCCTGGACACACCGCGCATGAGGCGAATGAGATCCGGAGCAGAATGCTGCGTGGATCCGGCGTTCTCAGCCACCGTTAGTCGCTCCTTTTTTTCCCTCATATTGCCCCCCAATCTTGTTTTACAAAAAGAATATGCAGGTAGCGTGCCATGCATGTTTTTTAATTCAACATTGCAACTTATTGTTAACAAAGGGAATAATGAAGTGTGCCAAATTAAGTGCACTCTCAAATCAAGAAAAGTTCTCAATATCAGAAAAGTTAACAATTTTTCTGTCGGATTATTGACGGGGATATGGCCCGCTTCCGCGCCCAATTCCGCGTCCGGTTTGTATCGGGAAGTGGATGCGGAAGTGGATATTGACCGATCTATTGACAGAAATCATGGGATATCCTTTTCTACCCTCATGTCACAACTCTACATGGCTAAGCCATATATTGCAGGGATTGGCAGAATTTGGATCGCAGCAACCAAGAGCGGCATCATGCACATATCCATAGGCGGCAATCTTAGAAAGTTTCTAAACGGGCTTTGTGAAAATGATGGATACAAAGAGGATGAAGCGCGCTTTAATACAATCATCAAACAGATCTCTGATCTGGCAAAAGGCAAGCGCGTGCGTTTCAGAGCTTGTTTGGATTTGTACGGCACGCCCTTTCAGCGCAGAGTTTGGAAAGCCATTGCAAAAATACCGTGGGGCGAGACTCGCAGTTACTCATGGCTTGCTGCGCAAGCAGGTAATTCAAAAGCCGTGCGCGCAGCAGCTAATGCATGTGGGGCAAATCCAGTGCCTATTATCATTCCATGCCATCGGGTGATTGCATCTGACGGCAGCATAGGTGGATTCTCAGGCGGTATCGATCTTAAGAGAAGGCTTCTGAAATTAGAAGGAGTCGAATAAGTTGCATCTTGTAAATTCAAGCCAATAGTCGTATAAGGGGGCCTCTAAAACACATGAAAATACGTGCCTGGAGGGATTATGAACCCTAAGAACATATCACTGATAATACTCTCGTTTGTGCTTGCCAGCTCCTTTTCTTTTGCCTCGTGCGGTGGCGGAAGTGGTAGTTCGACAAACCCAAGCTTGGTTGCGCCCAGTGGGCTTAGTGCCACTGCTGGCGATGCAAAAGTTACGCTCGAATGGAACGCCGTGGATGGAGCAGATAGCTACGTGCTCTACTGGGATACAACAGCCGGCATCACAAAAACCATCACAAAAGCAAGCCAAAGCATTGAAGCCACTACATCCTCATACGTACACGAAGGCTTAACTAATGCCACCACATACTATTATGCCATCGCTGCAAAGAACTCTGCAGGCGAAGGAGATCTTTCAGCAGAAGTCAGTGCAACTCCCCAGCTTGGTCTGTCAGATAATGCAGATAGCGTACCAGGTGCTCCACAGGGGCTTGCCATCGCAGCTGGCAACAAACAATTGAGTCTAGACTGGGATGCAGTTGATGGCGCTACATCCTACAACATTTATTGGAATATAACTGCAGGCATTAATGCTGATACGCCAAACAGAGAGACATCCACTGCTGATAACTACGTCCACATTGATCTAAGCAACCTAAATACATATTTTTACAGAGTCGCAGCAGTTAATGCTGCAGGTGAAGGCACGCTATCAGAAGAGAAATCAGCAACTCCTGAGTTTTCACAAGCTGAGATAGAAGAAATTGCAGCTGACACGCCAGCAGCAAGCGATGAGTTTGGTTATGCAGTGGCCATAAGCGGCGACACTGCAATCATAGGCGCGCCGCACTACAATGCAAACAACGGTACTGCATTTGTATATAGATACGCAAGTGGCCAGTGGTCAAAGGAGGCAGAGCTCGCACCCCCAGGTGCCATCACCACCAACGGCACATATGGACAGGCTGTAGCAATAAGCGGCAACTATGCGATCGTCGGCAATCCCACAGGCAATGGCAATGTCAACTTCTCAGGTCTGGCCGTAGTATTTAAACGCACAGGTACCACTTGGGCGCAAGAGCAAACGCTCATGGCATCAGATGGTGCCAATGGCGATAAGTTTGGAAAGTCTGTTGCGATAAGCAGCGGATATGCGGCTGTGGGTGCTTCTGACGACGACTTTGGCGGCAAGATCGATTGCGGATCAATGTATTTTTGGTCCACCTCAAACTGGGCAGTAGAAACGGCAATTCATGGCGCAGGAGATAATGACAAATATGGCTATTCTGTAGCTATAAGCGGAAATGTCGGCGCAGTTGGTGCACCGTATAATGATGCAAATGCTCTTAATGGAGGAGCCGTTTATATTTACTCGCTAAACTCACTTACACTCGATCTTTTCTACGGTGGAGATGATACGAACGGACTTGTTGGCTCGTGCGTTTCAATAGATGACGATGTGGCAATTGCTGGTCTAACAGGAAAACAAAGCGCCATCATATTGCGATACACTGGCGGAGCATGGGCTGAAGAGCAAGAGGTTACACCATCATCCAGCACAGCAGGCGATAAGTTCGGAGAGTCCTGCTCTATTAGCGACGACTATGCAGTAGTTGGCGCATATCTCAACGATGACACAGCTGCTGACGCAGGTGCAGCATTTGTATTTAAGAATGCGAGCTCAACCTGGTCTGAAGAGGCTAAGCTTCTGGCATCAGATGGTGCTGCCGGAGATCAGTTCGGAGTTTCAGTTGGAATTTATGAGGATCTTATCGTGATCGGAGCAAACTTCGTTGATCAAGGTGCAGTTGTTGATGCAGGCGCTGCATACTTCTACTAATACAACACTGTCATTGCGAGTCATGAGCGCTGAGTGCTCATGACGAAGCAATCCCCGTTTGTATATTCTGAGATTGCTTCGCTCCCGCTCGTCACTCGCAATGACATCTAGTTTACAACCCACTGAGATCTACTTTATAGATTTGCCCCTCTGGCGTGCCACCATTATTTACTTTTACAGCTGTGTAATGATCATCGCCTATGAGAACTGATGGGCCGCACTCGCCAAGATATCCTGTTTCCAGCGTTCCGCTCCATTTGTTTTGAGTCTTGTTGAATATGAGAAGTGCGCCGTTGATGATGTCATAAACGCCCGAGCTTCCTACGAGGATTAGCTCGTCATTTGGTGTGTTATACGAGCTCATAGATGAGATGAAACCTTGTACGTTCATGCCCCCCTTCGTAAAAGTGGTTGAGGTTCCTGCTACTTCTTTATAGCCCTTGTCCGGGTCTGGTTTCTGAATGCCTATTAAAAGAAGCGCGCCGCTTTGTGTTTTTGCGATGGTAGGAATTGTCTGCGCGTGCACCTGCCCGAGCGACCCCTCAATACATGGTCCTGATGGAGGCGTACATACGTGCAGCTTTGCATTGGTGGTTGGATTATCGGCGGACGTATTGGACGAGACTACAGCCATGTCCCCGCTGCCAAGAAGCGCAACGCCGGTTGGATTGATCATAACACCTGGCTCAGTTTGTGGAGAAATGGCTGTTATGCCTGGAACATATACTGTGCCATTGCCCTGGTTCTGCGCGCATATCAAGCTGCCGGCATTGAAAGTTGGGTTGGGTTCTGGCTGAATGTAGTTTTGAGTGGCAACGCAGATATAAACGCCCGACAATGCCGCGCCAACCGGGTTGTTGATGAAAGCCTTTATTTGCGCATACAAAGGATCTAGGGGGTTGATGGCAGAAAAAATTACGCTTTGAGTGAGCGTGGCGGTATTTACATCAAAGATCGTAAAGCCCGCTGGACTTGTGTGAGTTACTAGCCAATATTTATCGCCTAAGTGAATGTGATGTACTGGTGTTCCGCTGCCAAGCGTTCCAACGGGTGTCCATGTCCAGGTTCCGCTCTGGCTTAAAGGAGGAGATCGAAAAAGCGAATTTGGTGGGCTGCTGTCAGCGCCGCAAGTTGCAAAAAATGAGTTGCTGGTTGCATAGTAGCTTAAGCTCTTCAAATCAGGACAAGGCGCAACATTAAAGAAGGTAGCAGTTGGAGCAGTAGTCTGTCCACCTCCAGTACCACCGCCGCCACCAGTTCCGCCAACACCGCCGCTACCACCTATACCTCCAGAGCCACCAAGGCCTCCAGAGCCACCAAAACCTCCACCTCCTAATCCACCAACGCCGCCGCTGCCGCCTGTTACGTTCGTACCTCCTAAACCAGCCGTGCCGCCGCTTGAGGTACTGGATCCATCAAACGTACCAGACCTATTTAATATGCAGGCTGCTAACGCGCCACTCAACATGCATGCAGACATGGTTAAAACAACAGGTCTCATAGTTGTCTCCTCTGGTGATAAAATTGAACCTGTTCTGCGCTTGTGGCTCTATAGCGCTATTTCATGGCATAATCAACCGCTTTGTTCGATTATGGCTGGATTTCCTGTAACCCTGGAGAAAACCTACGTTGCTAGCGCTTGCCCTGAGCGAGCTATGCGAGTCGAAGGGTTGCTTGCGTTGCTGGCGTAATTATATTCCCATGGTTGGTGTCCATAACGCCGCATCGCCTTTCGCCTCGTCCATCATGGCAAGGATCTCAAAGGCAGCTAGCCCTGTCTCAATGCAGCGCTTCTCAGCTAGATCCTTAGTCTCGGAATCGACGAATTTGTTCTTATGACGGTTGGCGTAAATGGCGCACACCGCGCCTGCCCTGGCGCCGGAGAGTGTGGCGAGCGTGAATAGAGTAGAACACTCCATCTCCATATTGGCTACGTTCATGGCATCTAACTTGGCAGGAAGTTCGGGATCGCGTGGCGCAAAGCCTGGCACGTTGCGGGCCTGCGCACCGTAGAAACCAGATGCAGTTGCAGTAAGGCCTAAGTGATATGGAAAACGGTTTCTTCTGGCTGCCTCCAAAAGCGCCAACACTACTTCATGGTGCGCAAGCGCTGGATAGCCTTCAACTACAAACGATGTGGATGTGTTTTCAAGACGGACTGCACCTTGTGATATCACTAAATCTGCTAGTTCTATATCCTTCTTTAATCCGCCTGAGGAACCGATGCGAATGAATGTGGGTTTCTTAACGATCTGTGAGAGCTCGACTACTGCGATTTCTGTGTTGTCTGGTCCCATGCCGGTTGCCATTACGGTCATGGGCATGTTTTTGTATTTACCAGTGATGGTTACGTATTCACGAGAAAGCATGGGCTTGTTGATCTCATCAAAATAATCTGCAACCCGGTGTGCCCTATCAGGATCGCCGCACAAAAGTATATTTTGCGCCACATCCCCTGGCGCGCATCCTATATGATATTGCCTGCCTTCTTTGGTGGATACAATCTCTGCGGATTTGAATGTGTTCCTTAGCATAACAAAACCCCTATTTTTGTGATTTCGGAATGACAGGAATGTAACACTTCAACCAGTACAAGGCCACCCAAATCAAAAGAGTTCTTTTAGGTTGGGCCAGAGGTCATGCAGAGTTTGTGCAGAGAGAAACAGGGCGTTGAATCCCCAAAAAGCGCGCGCGATCGGGAGGCTTGCCGGTGTATATAAAAGCGCAGATGCAAATGCAAAGCCACCTGCCAAGAGCCCCAGGGAACTGGAGGTTGCAATGCGATCAGCGTATTGCTGAAGCATCGAGTTTGTGAGCATTGAGTGATAAAACAGCGTAGCGTTCACACCAATACCTGATGCAGCACCAAATGCAGCGAACAGCCTCATGCTGTCCTGAATCGAGGTGGGAATCTTCGTGATGCACAGAAGAATATTGTTTTGAGCCTGCACATCTGCGCCCTCTTTGCTTCGCCTAAACTGACGCACACGGCGTAGAAGATATAAAGAAAGCAGGCCAAAATATAGACCCATGCCAATATCCAGAAAGCTATATAGATATACTGAAGGATTGGATTTTCCAGTAAGCTTGTTTCGCTGTGACTCGGTATATATGCGAAGCCCTCCTGTGAGCATCTGTATAGTGTTGCTCACGATATTGACACGATGAGCCCCCATAAGCGCTGGCACGGCCCCTGCTTCATTGCCGCGGGAAATTTGCCCAAGGCCATACGCATAAAGCGGGATGTCTGTACAGTGGCCAACAACCGCAGCAGTGTCGCTCATAACCACGGCCTTTTCGAGCAAGCCGTTGCCCTTACCATTTTTTGCAAGCTCGTTCAGCGCGATGACATTGGTCCCTAACCTAAGAGCATGAGGAACTGCCGTGAGATAATTACCCCAACTGCGAAACATAGCGCCGTCTTGTCGCAGTTTGACTTGATCACTAGCTGTAAGCGGACGGCCATTATATTCTGCCGGCAAAAAAGCACCTCTGGCCCAACGACCTGCTTCACTCTTTCTGCTGAAAAAAATACGATTGATTTTCTGGTCAAACATTGGATTGCGTGGATCTTGCGTGCGAAAAGAGTAGTTCATCCAATATCCACCTTTGGCATCCATGTATGATGCAAAAGGATCGACCAAAGAATTGGTGAGGGGATAGACAAATCCTCTGCTCAGCTGCACATACGTATATGAATCCTCTGTATGCTTGCTATGCGTAGGCTTAGGGGGCGCCTCAGGCGTATCATTTGGCGTTTCAGTCTTGCGCGTAGGAAATACAACAGGTTGAATTGGTGGAGCCAAATAGGAACCCAGGCAAAGTCCACCAACAGTTGCCATTGTTGCGAATGCAGGAAAGCTATATTGGATAGAGGGAAATCTCATGCTCGCGCCTCCCAAGGTTTGGCGCATGCATATGAAGGCGATGTGATCTTTGGCAGGATCGATGTGTGAATGCCTTGTGGCGGTGAATTGCCTGAGGTCGAAAACCCGTTGATATCCTCAGTAAGATAATAGCTCATGCGGATACACGTGACCTCAGCCTGGGCAATGTGCGAACTCTTCAATCTTTGTGAAGATAAATTCAACTTCCAACTCCCTTATAGGCAGCATATGCTTTTATGATTACCAGAAGCACTGCCGCGAATGTTTTTTAAGAACTCGAAAAATTGTGTGTTTATTTCTGCTGAGTTCACATATCCATGTTGGAAATGGTGGGTCTGAACATACGGAGGTAACGCCGTGGATTGGCTCTTATTTTTTTTGTGAAGCTCATAGCTTTTCCCTAAATGAAAAAATGGCATTTAATGCATGATAAAAGCCATGTCAAGCATGAACGTCTTATAATGCTGATAAAAACGTTCACAACATTTTGAACGGTAGCTTGAAAGGCATCACTAAACTCATGAAACCCATGTGTATCATCGGCTCATAGCCCACAAACCCATGCGCATGCACGTCAAACGACGCCTGGTAAATAGAGGCATGGGGAATACCACTCATCCCGCCAGCAATTTGGTTTCCACTGGATTCTTCTCCATGCCACATCTTAGTGTCGATCTCGACTGCTGCCCTGGTGCCCCTTCCTTTTTTAGAATCGATGATGACGATCCAACCTTTGCGCTCGGCAAGCCCCATGATGCTGGCAAAGCCCAAGCCAGTGCCCGGAGCAAGATCTGGATGCTCTCGCATGCTAGTCAATAATACTTTGTCCACATCTTTTATACCCAAGCCGTTGTCGGCAACTGTGATCCTTAACAATTGTTTTTCCATTCTTGCTTCAATTCTAACAAACGGTTCATCCTTTCTTTTATCTCTATATTTAATAGCATTCAAACAAAGCTCGAACACGATCCTAAAGAGGGCGCCACGAAATATTTTGGGGATTTTCAAAGACAAAAGCCCATCTGCTACTTTAAGATTGATTGCCACTTCACAGTCATGTTTGGCAAGCAACCTGTTAACAGAATATAAGAGCGAGTAAACGTAATTGTAGTCAAATCTTTTGAGCATATCTATATTCGCGCATATTTCTTCTTTGTTTGCTAAAGTTCTCTTTCCAAGGAGCTCTATGTTGGCCGATATGACGGTCAGCATATTATTAAAGTCGTGTGCAAGCGTAGTTAAGCGAACCAATAGCGCATCCCAACGGTCTCCCATTGATTTAAAACCAGGAATATTTGTATAAAAACTACTGCGCAAGGGGCCACTTTTTAGGCTGTGCGATAAAGCTTGCACTTGCTTTATCATTACCACGCTGCCGTCGTTTTGCTTTTGTAACTCGCTTACAGCGCTTGAATAAAGAGCCTCATCCCCACTTTGAATCCCCCTCTCAATTTCTGCAATCCCCTTGCTCAATATCTCTACAAATTCATTAAAGAACCAGATGTTTAGACGATGACCAAATGACTTGACGTGAGCATGCATCTGCTCGCCTAAAACAAGGTTTAAAAGAAGTGCCACACGCGTTTGATCCCCACTTTCCATTCCCTGCAGAGCTTCCTTTAAGCAATCTGCATGCTGTGCTGAGGACTGGCTTCCTAATTTTGACCGCGCAACCGCTTCAAATGATTGAATTGCATTTGCCACCCCTGCTATCATAGCTTTGCGAAATCCTTGTGCTTCGATCTTTTGAAGGAAAACTTCTGCATCCTCTGCAGAGATGTCCGCACCTGCTGCGCAGAACATTCTGAAAAACCTTGCAAGTTCATCGCTCGAAGGTTTTGCATCACCTAATATACGAGAATGCGCAAAGGCAGTAAGCGAATCAGCAAAGCGAGATACCCTAATATGATCTTCGCCTGAATCTGGCATTCCGAACCGATCGCAGAAGATTCGATATAACTCTGGAAGGGAGTTTTGAACTGATTCCGCTGGCTTAACAGTGTGTGTCAATAGCACAACAGCCTGCTCAAGGGCAGCGCTTTGCAACTTAAACCAGCCTGTGTCAAGCGGTCGTATAGTCATAGGATATCCGACACAGCATTGTGGGTATCGGTTTTACCCTGACATTGTTGCGCAGAAACGTAATAATAATAAATTTTTTATTACGCGATACTATAACGATACAATGTCAACGTGCCGAATTTAAAGCCTTTTTGTCAAGTCTATGTAGCCTTTACGCCCCTGAACGTCTTCCTGTGTATGGGCGTAGGACCAAAGCGCTTAAGCTCCTCTTTATGAAGCGCGGTGCCGTATCCTTTGTGGATGGAGAATTTAAATGGATGGTAGAGGGGTTCAAGATCCCGCATCATGCGATCTCGAGAGACTTTTGCTATTATCGATGCAGCTGCGATGTTTATGGATATATCATCGCCCCTTATCAATGCCCTTTGTGGAATATGGTGTTCAATCATCTGCTGCCCGTCGATGAGCAAGAACTGGGGCGTAACCTTCAGCTCATCAACAGCTATTCTCATTGCCAAAAGCGAGGCCGCAAGTATGTTTGTGCGATCTATCTCTTGCGTATCCACAACGCCTGTAGCAAAGGCCACGGCCTGCTTGCTTATCACTTCAAATAATTGCTCGCGCTGTCTTTCACTTAGTTTTTTGGAATCTTTGAGATTTGGAATCTGTGAATCTTTTGGAAGGATTACCGCTGCTGCCACCACGGGCCCTGCAAGGCAGCCGCGCCCTGCTTCGTCCACGCCGGCAATTAAACTGATGCCCTGCGTGTGAAGGGTTTGTTCATAACGTCTGCGATTGGGCGGCGGAAGATCAAGAAGCTTCTGTTGCCGCATCCGCCGACGCCTGGGTCGTTGCGTCATCGGCAACCTCTTCGCCCTCTCTCTCGACACGGCGGCCTTCGATACGAGCAGCCTTGCCAGTGAGTTTGCGCAAATAGTAAAGGCGCGAACGCCTTACTTTGCCGGCACTTGCCACTTCTATTCTTTCTATAAGCGGCGAATGAAGGGGAAATACGCGCTCTACTCCAACGCCGTAGGAGTTTTTGCGAACTGTAAAGGTTGCTCCTATGCCACCGCGGTGGCGCCTGATGCATACGCCCTCGAACATCTGGATGCGCTCTTTATCGCCTTCGCGGATCTTGCAATAGACGCGAAGCGTGTCACCAGGACGAAATGTGGGGAGATTTTTGCGAAATTGTTCTTTGTCTATGTTTGCGATAATACTCATTTCCTGCTCCTTAATTGCATCTGCGGGTAGGCAAAGCCGCACGCTTCTACAGGCTTTGGCTCCTTTTGTCAATCCTTGCTAAAAGGCGCTCAAGCTCTGCACTGTCCTCCAATGAAAGCTCAATTTTTTCAAATAGATCCGGCCGTCTCTGCCTTGTTCGCAAAAGGGCCTGGTTTCGCCTCCATCTATTGATGCGAGCATGATCTCCGGATTTTAATACCTCAGGTACCTTCATCCCACGAAACTCCTCTGGCCGGGTATACTGGGGATACTCAAGAAGGCCGGATTCAAAGGATTCATCGTTAATGGATTCATCATTGCCCAAAACGCCCGGCAAAAGGCGCGTGACAGCGTCGATAACTGCCATAGCCGGAATCTCGCCGCCTGATAGCACAAAATCACCAAGCGAGATCTCCCTGTCGCATACTCTCTCGCGCACCCGCTCGTCTATGCCCTCATATCTTCCGCAGATGAGGATGATCTGATCACGCTTAGAAAACTCGCGTGCGATCTTGTGTGTAAACGGCTCGCCTTGCGGCGTAAGCAACACGCTTAGGCTATTTTGGGTGCGCGGCACGCTCTCCACGGCTTTAACGAGTGGGCCTGGCATCATGACCATGCCTGCTCCGCCGCCATACGGCGTATCATCCACCGAGCGATGCTTGTCATGCGCATGATCGCGACTGTCGTGCAGATGAAATTCAACGATGCCCTTTTCCTGCGCGCGCTTTAAGATAGTCTCGTTAAGCGGAGACTCAAACATGCCAGGAAAAATTGTTACTATGTCGTATCGCATAATTTAGTGACCAGTAATGTCATTGCGAACCCCGCAGGGGTGAAGCAATCTCAAGATGACAAGGAGATTGCTTCGGTCGTTCCTCCCTCGCAATGACAAACTAGTTTTAACTTTGCTGGCTTTGCTGGCCTTACTTGCGTTGCTGGCAGCATTAATCAAACATTCCTTCCATCGGCCTTACTACCATATGCCCTGCATCAAGATTTACCGAGATGACCACATCCTTTATTGCAGGAAACAAAATCTCCTCACCTTTGGCTGCGCCTTCAGGCAGCACTTCATAGACATCGTTTTCGCCTGCCGTAAATATGCGCACGATTGTTCCGAGATCATGCCCATTCTCGGCTTTCACCTTAAGACCCAATATCTGATAACAGTAATATTGATCCTTTGGAAGTTTGGGAAGGCTTGAAGCAGGCCTTACGAGCTCTCTACCGGTAAACGCCGCGGCTTGGGAGCGATCGCTTATTCCTTCAAAGCGCAATACATCAAAGCGGCCTTGTGCTCGCAAGGCCGCTATCTTGTATTGCTCATGTTGGGTTCCATCATCAGACGAGATGAAAAGCACTGAGCCTATTTCGTAAGGGCACTCATCGCTATTCCAAAAAACAGTGCATTCACCTTTTAGACCAATAGCGCGACCAAGGCGGCCGCAACTTACCCATTCTGTTGTAATATCGTCCTTGACCTGCTGCACCCGAAGCTACTCCAATATCTCAAGCACTGAACGCTTGCGCAACTTTGTAGAAGCGGCTGAGAGGATAGTTCTTAAAGCGCGGGCTGTTCTGCCTTGCTTGCCAATGACCTTTCCAAGATCCTCTTTTGCCACGCGCAGCTCGATCACGGTTGTCTGCTCGCCTTCGACATCCGTGACTTCCACTTGGTCGGGCTTGTCAACCAGCGCCTTTGCTATCATCTCTATCAGCGTTCTCATTGGATCTTCAGACATATCGCCTCCTTAGCAGTATGTTTATAATAGGGTCCGAAATAGTTCGGAGACGGTCTCGGTGGGCTTAGCGCCCTTTCCGAGCCAGTACTCTATCCGCTCCTTCTTTCCTTCAAAACGCTTCTCTTTGTTTTTGGGATCATATGTGCCCAAAACCTCGATAAACTGTCCATCGCGCGGCTTACGCTCGTCTGCGACCACCACATGGTAAAACGGCTCATGCCGTTTGCCCTTTCTGGCCAACCTGATTTTGACTGCCATCCTGCCTCCGTATTTCGTTTCTCGCGTTTCTCGCGTGTCTCGCCTTTCTCGCTTTTTTAAGGTGCGTTCCTCTATCAAGAAAAAGGCCGTGTAGTCAAGCTATTAAGAAGGCCCTTAGCTGCCCCTTTCCTTGTTAGGCCCTTCATCATCTTCTGCATAACCTGATACTCTTTGAGAAACCGGTTCACATCAGACACCTTAACACCTGCTCCAGCAGCAATCCTGCTCCTGCGAGAACCGTTTAAAATCTTAGGGTTAAGCCGCTCCTGTCTGGTCATGGAAAAGACGATGGCCTCCTTTTGGCTCATCTGGCGCGTAAGGTCTGCGGAATCAACACCCTTTAGCATGCCTCCTATGCCAGGCATAAGTCCCAAAATGCGGTCAAGGGGGCCCAGCTTCTTTAGCATCTTCATCTGCTTTAAAAAATCTTCCATGGTAAAGCGGCTTGTGGGTATATCCTCAACATCTATTCTCTCTGCCACCTTCTCGACCAAAGAGATAACATCGCCCTTGCCAAGTATTCTTCCTGCCATACGATCTGGAAAAAATGATTCCAGGTCCTCTAGGTGTTCGCCTGTGCCCACAAAGATTATGGGTTTGCCGGTTACAGCTCTGACCGAAAGTGCTGCACCGCCGCGGGCATCGCCATCGATTTTAGTGAGTATGATGCCGGTGATAGGCATGTTCTTATCAAATGCAGCTGCGGATTTTACTGCATCCTGTCCGGTCATGGCATCAGCAACATAGAGAATGCGCTGGGGTTGTGCTTTCTTCTCTATCTCTCTAAGCTCATCCATCATCTGTTCATCGATATGAAGCCTGCCTGCTGTATCGATGATGATCGTATCATATCCGATCTTCTCTGCATGTTTGAGTGCTGACTTAACTACCTTGATCGCCTTCTGGCCATTTTCTGTAGGCCAGCAGTCAACTTGAGCCTGTTTTGCCAAAATTTTAAGCTGCTCTATGGCTGCAGGCCTATGAACATCTGCAGGAATGAGATAGGGCCTTCTGCCATCACGCTTACACTTAAGCGCAAAGCGGGCGCAGCTTGTGGTCTTGCCGCTACCCTGAAGCCCCACCATCATACTAATCAAAGGTGGCTTACATGAGAAGTCAAATGGCGCTGGCTCGCTGCCGAGCACTCTTACCAATTCGTCGTGGACGATTTTTATGAATTGCTGCGCAGGGGTGATGGATTCTAGGACCTCTTTGCCAACTGCATTTTTTGCAACTGAGTCTACAAAATCCTTTACCACTCCATAATGGACATCAGCTGCAAGGAGCGCGAGCTTAATCTCGCGCGCAGCGCTTTTTACGTCTTCTTCTGTGAGTTTGCCTCGACCGGAGAGTTTGTTAAAGGTCTTCTCAAATGACTCTTTTAGATTTTCAAGCACGTTTACACACCTTTGCCTATGTCATGTTCAAATGCAGATGCTACTGTTTGTGCAAGGGTTGATATCTCGCTGGCGTCTTCGCCCTCCACCATCACGCGGGCTATGTTCTCGGTGCCGGAATATCTTACGAGAATCCTGCCATGCGCGCCTAAAGCGCGTCTTGCCTCTTCCACAGTTTTCGATACACGGGGCAAGTTCTCTATGGGAGTCTTGTCTTTGACCCTCACATTTATCGTGGTCTGAGGAAAGGCCGTAAAAACCTGCCTTACTTCCGACAGAGGTCTTGTTTGCTGAAGCATGACCGACAAAACCCTAAGCGCAGCAAGCGTGCCATCGCCGGATGTGGTGTGATGCAGAAATATTATGTGCCCACTGGATTCGCCCCCCAAGTTGAGCTTTTCTTTTCGCATGACTTCCATCACATAGCGATCGCCCACATCAGTGCGTAAAAGTTTAATTCCGTTTTTTTCTAGAGTTACTTCAAGGCCCATATTGCTCATCTTGGTTCCGACAACAGTATCCTTTGCCAAAGAACCCTTGCTGTGCAGATGCATGGCGCAGATGGCAAGTATGGCATCGCCGTCTACAAGCTCGCCCTTTTCATCGCACATGATCACGCGGTCAGCATCCCCATCTAGTGCTACGCCTACATGAGCTTCATGCTCCTTAACGAGCCTGGCCATCCTTTCAGGATGCAGCGCACCGCATTCGCAGTTTATGTTTAATCCGTTGGGTGAAACAGCCGTGGTTATGACTTGAGCACCGAGCTCTTGCAAGACAATCGGCGCTATCTTGTATCCAGCACCGTTTGCGCAATCCAAGACAATGCGCAGGCCGTCGAGAGCAAGGTGTTGCGGAAACGTACCCTTGAGATATTGAATGTAGCGCCCTCCAGCATCATCGATGCGAAAAGCCTTACCCATCACATCCGGCGTAACTCTCATACTATCCAGCACGCCGGAAAAGATAAGATCCTCCATCTCAAGCTCAATTGAGTCGGGCAATTTATATCCCTTGTTGTCAAAGAATTTTATTCCGTTGTATTCGACTGGATTATGCGAGGCTGATACCATCACGCCTGCTTTGGCGCGCATGCTATGAGAGATGAATGCAATTCCAGGAGTGGGCAGAGGACCCACGAGCATGGAATCCGTGCCCATGGAACATATGCCTGCCATGAGCGCAGATTCCAAGACATAGCCAGAAAGCCTGGTGTCCTTGCCAACTACTATGCGATTTAAGCCAGGCGCATCTCTGAACACGCTCGCAACAGCTTGCCCAAGGGCATACGCCACAGAGCCATCTATGGGATATTGGTTTGCAATACCCCTAACTCCATCGGTACCAAAAAGTTTTCTTATGTTAGATTGCACGCAGCCTCTCTACCACGCGTTTGATGACCCAGCTTGGCGTTGACGCACCTGCAGTAACGCCCACCACCTTAACGTCATCAAAATCGTTTGGATTAATCTCACAATCGGTCTCTATGAGAAAGGTACGAGATCCCATCTCGCGCGCTATCTCTGCAAGGCGGTTGGTATTAGAGCTATTGCGACCTCCGACCACAACCATGGCATCCACCTTGCCAGCCAGTTCGCGCACCTCCTGCTGCCTGCTGTCTGTGGAACGGCAGATCGTATCGAACACCAAACAGTTTGGATAACGCTCGCGTATGAGTTTGACCAGGGCATCGAATTTTTCACGCTGTTGGGTACTTTGTGATACCACGCATGCTTTGCCCAGATCAGCAGGAAGGGCAGCCACTTCTTCTGCCGAGTTCACGCATGCTCCCCTCTTTTCTGCAAATCCCAAAAGCGCTTTCACCTCTGGATGCTCGCGGTGACCTATTATAATGATAAAGAAACCAAGATTGAGATGCCTTCGAACAGTACCCTGTATGATACCCACGTCTGGACAAGTAGCATCGCAGATCTTTGCGCCGCTGGCCTCGAGCCTTTTTCTCTCAACAGGTGGAATGCCGTGAGTGCGAATAGCCACAGTGCCTTCCATCTTATCGCCTATTTCATCGATCACGCCGATGCCTTTTTGCTCGAGCATCTCCACAGCCTGAGGATTATGGATTAGAGGTCCGTATGTGTACACGGGCCTATGTTCAGCATGGTTTGCTACATCAAGCACCTTGTTGAATGCGCGCTGCACACCCCAACAAAAGCCTGCTGATTTTGCTACGATGATCTTGCGCTTTTCAGTCATCTAGCTCACCTGGTTCGCCTTTATCCTTCTTGAAATCCTGAGCGATGTTATCCAAGATGCCGTTCACAAATGCACCGCTCTCTCCGCTGCCAAAGCGTTTTGCTATCTCAACAGCTTCGTTGATCGTAACTTTTATGGGGATGTCAGAGAAATTTTTTAACTCGTACACAGCCATCCTTAATATGTTCTTGTCTACTGCAGCCATGCGAGAAATCTTCCAGTTGGTAGAATGTGCAGCAATCAACTTATCTATCTCTGCTAAGTCGCCCACTACACCGTTTACGAGCTGTTGGGCAAATTGCCTGACTTCGGCATCGAGATTAGCTAAAGCTCCTGAGCTGGCCATCGCATCATTAAGATCCTGGCCGCTCATGTCGAGCTGATAAAGCATCTGCAGAGCGCTTTCGCGCGCCTTGCGGCGAATTCCCATAACTTCTACTTAAGCCCCTTGATTACGTTTGCCATCTCGACTGCAGCAAGAGTTGCCTCTGCACCCTTGTTGCCGTGTTTGGTGCCAGTTCGCTCTATAGCTTGTTCAAGATTATCTGCAGTGACCACGCCGAACGAGATGGGTACTCCTGTTTCCATCATCACGTTCGAGATGCCGCGCGACATGTGAGTCGTGACATACTCGAAGTGCGACGTGCTGCCGCGGATGACAGCGCCAAGGCAAACCACAGCGTCATACTTGCCGCTGCAAGCCAATGTCTTTGCTGCCAGGGGTAGTTCAAAAGCGCCTGGAACCTTTACGAGAACAGTCGATTCAGCATCGCCTCCACTGCGCGCGATCACATCCATGGCTCCTTCGATGAGCCGATCGGTTATGAAGTTGTTGAACCTGCCAGCTGCTATGGCAAGCCTTAAACCCTTTGCCGATAGATTGCCTTCGATGATTTTTACCATATCTACCCCTCCCTTACCCTCCCCTTACAAAGGGGAGGGAATTTGCTCATGCTTTTTCTAAAAGATGACCTAACCTCACACGCTTGGTGTGAAGATATTGTCTGTTGTGATCGCCAGGTTCGATCTCAAGCGGTATACGCTCTACCACTTCAATGCCATAACCTGCAAGCCCCACGATCTTGCGCGGGTTGTTCGTAATAAGCCGAAGGCGCCTTATGCCCAGATCCACAAGAATCTGCGCACCTATGCCATAGTCCCTAAGATCTGCTTTAAAGCCCAGCTTCTCGTTTGCCTCTACTGTGTCAAAACCCTGATCCTGAAGGGCGTAAGCTGCAATCTTATTATGAAGTCCTATGCCGCGCCCCTCTTGCCTTATGTAGAGCACTGCTCCAGATCCTTTAGCTGCTACCATCTCGATTGAACGTGAAAGCTGTAATCCACAATCGCAACGCTGTGAACTAAAAACATCGCCGGTTAAGCACTCGGAGTGGACCCTTACGAGAACAGGCTCGCCTGTGGCAACATTGCCCTTTACCAAAGCTATGTGCACATAATTGTCCACCTCTGTTCTGTATGAATAAATCTGAAAGTCATTGCCCTGTGGCAGAGGCAAGAAAGCCACTGATGTGCGAGTTACCAGCGACTCGTGGCGCATCCTGTAGCGCACGATATCAGCCACAGATACGATGCAAAGACCATGCTTCTTAGCAAACTCCAAAAGATCCGGCATGCGGGCCATGGTGCCATCTTCCTTCATGATCTCGCAAATCACTGCAGCGGGTTTTAGGCCAGAAATCTTTGTCAAATCCACCGAACCCTCAGTCTGACCTGTACGCCTAAGCACCCCTCCCTTGCGCGCGCGCAAAGGAAACACGTGGCCAGGTCGTGCAAGATCTGAGGGCTTGGTGCCCTGTTTAATAGCAGTGCATATTGTGTGCGCGCGATCAGCAGCTGATATGCCTGTTGTAACTCCTGCCTTCGCGTCTATGGAAATTGTAAAACCAGTACCAAAGGAAGACGTGTTATCTGCCACCATGGGCCGAAGATCCAACTCATCAGCACGCTCGCAAGTCAAGGCAAGGCATATGAGCCCGCAGCCAAAGCGCGCCATGAACGCAATCTTTTCAGCAGTGATGTGCTCTGCTGCGCAAACAAGATCGCCCTCGTTTTCGCGATCTTCATCATCTACCATGATCACCATCTTGCCAGCCTTGATGGCGGCGATGGCATCTTCAACTGATGTGATATCAAAACCCATGTTTCTTCAAAAACTCCTCGGTGATCTTAGAGCCCTCTTCATATTGCTCGCTGTCTAAAAACGTAAGCTTTTCAACATATTTCCCGATGATGTCAACTTCTAAGTTCACCCTATCCCCTCTGTGCAGATATTGAAATGTGCTATTGAGTTGAGTGTGTGGGATGATCATTACAGAAAAACGGTTGGAATTGACTTTGTTAACTGTGAGCGAAACTCCATCAACAGCAACAGAACCTTTTTCAACAATATAACGCGAAAGGTTTGCAGGGATTTCGATGATAAATTCTTTGGATCCAGAATGTTCTTTGATATCAACCACTTTACCCACTGCGTCTGCATGACCCTGAACAATATGGCCATCAAGCCTGCCCCCCACTTTAAGCGCGCGCTCCAGGTTCACCCAATCGCCTTCTTTGAAATTGCCTAAAGTAGAGCTCGCGATCGTTTCAGGAGATACATCTGCCCAAAAGCTTTTACCAAGCCTAGATGTAACAGTAAGGCAGCAGCCGTTTACTGATATGGAATCGCCCACGTTAAATCTTTCTAAATCAAAATCCGAAGAGATCTCAATCTCAAGCGCCTCGTCCTTGCGCTTTATTGACCGGACTTTTCCGACTCCCTCTATTATGCCGGTAAACATCCTCTTACCTCATTGATTTATGATAAGCCCTTGTACAACGATGTTGTCATCAAAGGTTCTGAACGTAACATCAGAAAGTTCAATTGCGCTTTGCAAATTCTCTATACAAATGCCCGGTAGAAAGTCGAAACCTTCTCCTCCAAGGAGCTTAGGAGCTATGCATGCGATGAGACGATCCACAAGGCTGTTCTTTATAAATGATGAGAACAATGAACCTCCGCCCTCTAGCAGAACAGATGATATACCAAACTTTCCAAGTTCTTTAAGTGCATGTCTAACATCCACAAGGCCTTTAGAAGTTTTTCTGCACACTATGACCTCATGCCCCATGCGCTTTATCGATTTTATCCGCGATACTGGGGCCCGCGTCGTAGTCACACAGATAAGATCTCCTTTGCGCCTCTTTAATACTGAAGCTGTGCAAGGGATGTTCAATGTTTCATCAATGACCACGGCTTTCGGCATTTTTCCTCTGTGGCCCTTGATGCGAACATTGAGTTTAGGGTTATCTTTCCTAATGGTATTCCCACCTACCATCACAACATCTGAACGACTGCGAAGCTCATGAACATATGCGCGGCATGCTTTATTGGTTATCCATTTTGAAACGCCTGCTGATGTAGCTATCTTACCATCCAGCGTAAGCGCCACTTTTGCAGTTACAAAGGGAACTCCATGCAACATGAATTTATTGTGCGCGCAGTTTAATGCAGCACATTCTTTCTTAAGCAACCCTTCCCTGATTGTGATGCCAGCATTGCGAAGCGATCTTATGCCCTTTCCGTTTACCAAAGGATTAGGATCGCGCGAGCCGACAAACACCCTGGATATTTTTGCAGCCTTTATTGCGGGCACACAAGGCGGTGTACGCCCCTCATGACAGCATGGCTCAAGCGTTACATATAGATCTGCGCTACACGCTTTTTTGCCTGCCTGGCGCAAAGCAATTATTTCTGCATGAGGACCACCTGCTCTTTTGTGAAAGCCCTCGCCAACTATTTGGCCATCTTTGACTACTACTGCGCCAACAATGGGATTGGGCGAAGTGCTGCCCGCACCCTTAAGAGCCAACTCGCACGCCAACCTCATGTATGATTCCTGCTTTTTATGAGTCATTGTACTCGTATTTCGTATTGTCATTGCGAGGAGCGTTAGCTCCGAAGCAATCTCCTCAATTTCAGGAGATTGCTTCGCTTTCGCTCGCAATGACATGCGATGTTTTCGCTTTACTGGCGCAGTGTCGATTATTACTTCTGCGTTCCCTTTCCCAAGAGGTCGCTGAGCTCTGTCATGAACTCTCCGATGTCTTTGAACGAGCGATAGACCGAGGCAAAACGAACATAGGCAACCTCATCAAGATTATGCAGCTCTTCCATCACACGGCCACCGATCGTTTCGCTGGATATTTCAGGCTCGCCTAACTCCAGGGCCCAGCGCTCGATATGATCTACCACTGAATCGATTGTCTCACATGCAACAGGCCTTTTCTCGCACGCCTTCTTGATGCCGGTGGCGATCTTTGCGCGATCAAAAGTCTCTCGCCTACCATCCTTTTTCACAACAGCAGGCAGCGGCTCTTCCACCCTCTCGTAGGTAGTAAAGCGCTTGCCGCACTCTTCGCACTCTCGGCGGCGGCGTATTATGAGCCCGTCCTTTGACAGGCGCGAGTCAATGACCTTGCTGTCATACTTGGGACAGAATGGACACTTCATGATTAATCCCTATAGATTGGAAAACCTTCGCACAACTGTCTTATCTCACTCTTTATTCGCTTTTTGAGATCTGCGTTCTCGATATCAGAAAGAACAGCGGCGATCCAATTACCGATAATTTGCATTTCTTTTTCCTTCATGCCGCGGGTGGTAAGCGCCGGCGTGCCAATGCGGATGCCGCTTGTGATAAAAGGCGAGCGAGTTTCACGAGGGATTGTATTCTTGTTTACCGTGATGCCTGCTTCGCCCAGCGCGTTTTCTGCATCCTTGCCCGTAATGCCCGCGCCTGTGAGATCGACGAGAAACAGGTGCGTATCCGTTCCGCCTGAGACGATTCTAAAGCCGCGCTCTGTAAGGGCGGCTGCCAGCGCCCTGCTGTTAGCTATTATCTGAGCGCAATAAACTTTGTATTCAGGAGCAAGATCCTCTTTGAATGCAACAGCTTTTGCAGCAATGACGTGCATTAGCGGTCCGCCCTGCAAACCAGGGAACATAGCCTTATCAATCGTCTTGGCATACTCGTCTTGACACATGATGATCCCGCCGCGCGGGCCACGCAAAGTCTTGTGAGTAGTGGAAGTTACGAATTGGCAATGAGGGATGGGGCTGGAATGAAACCCTGTGGCAACTAGGCCTGCAGGGTGTGCGATATCAGCCATCACATAAGCACCCACTTCGTCTGCGATCTGCCTGAATTTTGCAAAATCAATATCGCGCGAGTAAGCGGATGCACCACACACTATGAGCTGGGGTTTGCTTTCTTTGGCTATTTTCTTAACTTCGTCATAATCGATGACCTCAGTATCAGGATTTACTCCATATGATACAGCTTTGAAATAGATGCCGGAGATGCTCACCGGAGACCCGTGTGTTAGGTGACCACCGTGCGAGAGGTTCATGCCTAGTATGGTATCACCTGGTTTTAGAAGAGCCAGATACACTCCCAAGTTAGCCTGGCTGCCTGAGTGGGGCTGGACATTTGCATGATCACAGCCAAACAATTTTTTTAAGCGATCGCGTGCAAGGTTCTCTGCTATGTCCACGTATTCGCAGCCGCCGTAATAGCGCTTGGCCGGGTAGCCTTCAGCATATTTGTTAGTCATGGCTGAACCCATCGCGTTTAGAACTCGCTTTGACACAAAGTTCTCAGATGCGATCATCTCAAGCTTATATTCCTGCCTGTCGATCTCCTTTTGAATTGCATCTGCGATTTCTGGGTCAAAAGCCTTTAGGTCATCCGAGATCATCTATTTCCTCCCTTTGTTGTGTCATTGCGAGCCCTCCAAAGATCGTTGGGGGGCGAAGCAATCTCCTCAAATTACGGAGATCGCCACGTCGGCCTCTGGCCTCCTCGCGATGACAAAACCATTAACAAATTTCGCTTAACTTCTTTACCCTTGCCTCGTGTCGGCCGCCGTCAAAAGGGGTTTTGAGAAATATATCGATGAGTTCTTGCGCGCGGGCTGCCTCTATCTTGCGCGCTCCAAAACAAGCGACATTTGCATCATTGTGGCGCCGGCACATCTGGGCATCGTATTCGTCACTCAAAACAGCTGCCCTTACTTCAGGAAACCTGTTAGCAGCCATACACATGCCTGCGCCGGATCCGCAGATGAGCACACCGCGTTCTACCTTTTTGCTGTTCACGTCATAGGCTACGGCTTTTGCAAAATCAGGATAATCAACGCTTTCATCAGAATGGGGGCCATGATCTAAAACTTCATGACCCATCTTGGCAAGACTCTCTTTCAAAAATTCTTTGAGGGAAAAACCAGCGTGGTCAGAACCAATGGCTATGCGCATTATCAAGCCTCCCAGCCTATTGCGACTTTTGCTCTATATAATCGACAACGCTTTGAATCGTGCATAGCCCTTCTGCGTCTTCGTCGCTTATGTCCAGATCAAACTCCTCCTCAAACGCCATGATGAGCTCTATCACGTCGAGCCTATCTGCGCCGAGCTCGCTTACGAAATGGGCATCAGCAGAAAGTTCATCATCGCCTATGGCTAGCTGCTCTGCCACGATTTCTCTAACCTTATTTTCTGTGCTCTCTTTGGACATGATACTATTCGTCAGTCAGCCTGTTTTACAATCTCCCTACCTTTGTAAAACCCGCAATGTATGCAAACCCTGTGCGGCAGTTTAGGCTGCTTGCACTGGGGACAAGTGCTCAAGCTCACCTTTGGAAGTTTCATGTGGTTTGCGCGACGTTTGTCCCTGCGTCCTCTTGCCTGTCTTCTCTTTGGTACAGCCACGGTAAACTCCTTTCGTTAAAACCAGTTATCAGTTACCAGTAATCAGTTATCAGTCCTTAGCAAATTCAATTTTTGCGGTAAAATGACAAATCTTCACTGGTCACTGGGTTAGTGTTTTTCAATTCTCACGTCTTTAAGGGCTACAAAGCTCGTACCCTGATGCTCTTCACTGCACGTGCAAGGACCCTTGTTTAAATTCTTTCCGCATCGCGGGCAAAGCCCTTTGCAATCCTCTTTGCACAAGTGCTTCATGGGTTCTGCCAAAACGATCTGCTCTCTAATCACCTCTGAAACGTCGAATCTGTCTCCCTCATAAAAACCAAACTCAAGATCTTCTTTTATGAGCTCTGCCTCTGCTTCGCCCTCTAGCTCCTGCTGTCTCTTATTCTCGTATAAAGGCGCTAGGACCGTATGAAACGGTATGGTTGCGCAAACCTCATACTGCACAAGACAGCGGTCACATACGGGGTGAGAAACGATCTCAATCGTGCCATCTATATTTACGTTACCATCAATGCGGTCAAGGCTGATTAAGACTTTTGCGTGATCTGCTTCATCAAACGCTTCACCAAGGGCTTCTTGTACAGCACCTTTAAACCAGGGATCCTTCTCGCTAGCTTCTAGCTCAAGACCCTCTTCCGCAATGTCATCAATTAAGATTTCCATATTAAGTACCGAAACTCGTAACTTGTGACTCGTATTGTTGGCCAGCGTTACCGTGGTTGTCATTCTGAGTGACCAGCGGGAACGAAGAATCTCGGTGATTTTTTCTGGGACTCTTCACTCCGTTCAGAGTGACAACTCACGTTTCTCGTCCTATATTCACTTCGCTCCACTTTCTTTACCCTGTTTTCTGCATCCACATACACCCTGCGCATGCAGTGGTCTGTAAGCTCTGTTTCATCATACACAGCATAGCTGCCGATTATGATTATATCGTCCTTTTTTATGAGATGAGCAGCAGCGCCGTTAATGGCAACGGTGCCTAAGCCCCTCTCACCTTCCATAACATAAGTGACGATGCGCTGGCCATTGGTTACATCCCACACATGCACCTGTTCGAATTCAATAAACAGGGCAGCATCCATGAGATCGGGGTCCAATGTGATTGAACCCTCGTAGTGCACATCCGCATCGGTCACATAAGCCCTATGAATCTTGGATTTCAACATGTTACGAAGCATGGCGGGCGAACCTATACCGTGCCTTTGCCCCTGTCAAGGTTGAGATTAGAAGCCTTAACTTAAAGTGATTTATAAATTTTCCTCCTTAATGTTTTGATTTACGGGCCGATGATCACAGCTTCTCTCCTTGCCTTTTTAAAATACAGGTGCTAGGTGCGCTCAATATGGAAAAAGTGCTTAAACAAGGCGTAACTGCTGAGGAAACAGTTATTTTTGGGTTTGGGGCACAGGGCAAAGCGCAAGCGCTTAACCTGCGCGATAGCAATATGTCGGTAAGTGTGTGCATAAGAAAAGATAGCCCCCGAAAAGAAGCCGTGAAAAGAGCAGAGATCGCTCTCATGCTCGATCCAATTGAAGCCGCACAAAAGGCCCAATGCGCAGCGCTGCTCATCCCCGACTCAGAACAGCCTGCGTTCTACACAAACATACTCCATAAACATCTGCCTGAAGGTTCCGCCCTGATATTCGCACATGGATTTGCAGTGCATTATAAAAGGATCGCGCCCAGGGATGATCTTGATGTGATTCTGGTTGCGCCGCTTTCTCATGCCGATGCGCTCAGAAAAGATTTTGTAGAACATAGCAGAGTCCCTTGTGTAATTGCCGTTGCACAAGATGCCACAGGACGAGCCCATGATAGGGCTATGAGTTATGCCAAAGCCATTGCGAAAGATGGACCTTTCATACAGTCGAGCTTTGCAGAGGAAGTGGAGACAGATCTCTTTGCAGAGCAGGCTGTGCTGTGCGGCGGCATGCCAGAGCTTGTGCGCGCATCGTATGAAACCCTTGTGGAGAACGGCTATAGTGAAGATATAGCTTATATAAGCTGCCTTAAGGAATTGCGTGCCATAACCGAACTTCTATGGCACAACTCCATAGCGGGCATGCGCAAAAATATAAGCGATACAGCACAATATGGCTCTGTAACAAGGGGGCCAAGGGTGATAGATGAGCATGTTAAGGCAGAACTTCGGAAAATGCTTTGCGAGATACGCTCCGGCAAGTTTGCCCAAGAATTATTTGAGGATCAAGAAAAGGGATTTCCGACTTTAAAGGAAGCGATGAAGCAGGATGAGAGACATGCAATAGAGAGGGTGCATGAGAAAAACAAAAAGCGAAATTAGAAATTGGATATTAGAAATTTGATGTATAACAAAGAGGGAGATAAAATGGATCGCAAACCCGCAGTGGCAGGTCAATTCTATCCTGCAGGAAGCTCATCTCTTCAAAACGAGGTGGATAAATATCTAAAGTCAGATATGAAGCCTACAAAGGTTCTTGCTGCCATTGCCCCTCACGCTGGCTACATCTATTCTGGTGGCGTTGCGGGAAAAGTCTTTGCGAGCATCGAGGTACCAAAAAGATGTATAGTGCTTAGCCCCAATCACACTGGCATGGGCGCCACTGCTGCCGTATGGCCCAGGGGCACATGGCACATACCCACAGGTGCTATACCTGTAGATGAGGAGCTTGCATCAAATCTCCTTAAAAGCTGTTCAGAACTCACTGATGACCCCACCGCGCATATTGCAGAGCACTCGCTGGAAGTTGAGCTTCCATTTATGTTAGCCCGCCAACCCGAGCTCACAATAGTACCCATCACTGTATCCAGGGCAAACATGGACGCTTGTCAAAAGATTGGAGAAGCGATCGCCGATGCAGTAAAGGATTGCGCTGAAGACATGCTGATCGTGGCTAGCACTGATATGAACCACTATGAAAGCCAAAAACAGACTTTGGAGAAGGATCAAAAGGCCATCGACAGAGTCTTAGCGCTTGATGCCGAAGGACTGGTGGGAATTTGCTCGGCAGAAAGAATATCCATGTGCGGCGTTTTGCCAACTGCCATAGCGATCATAGCGTGCAATAAACTCGGAGCCACTGAAGCGCATCTGATTAAACACGCTACTTCCGGCGACGTATCGGGCGACATGAGTGCTGTGGTAGGCTACGCAGGCTTTGTAATTAAATAAGCTGACGGCTAACGGCATACGGCTTACAGCTTACGGCATACGGCTTACGGCTAACGGCTAACGGCTGACAATAAGAGCTGTAAGTGAACGAGCCGTTTGCTGAAATAGCGGAGAACAGATGGCATTTAGATTTAGAGAATTTCATGTTTATAATAATGCAAGAAAGTTTATCAGTGAAATATATAAGGTAACAGGCCAGTTTCCTTCAGAAGAGAAATTTGGCTTGATAACTCAGCTCAGAAGGGCTGCTATTTCAATAGCGCTCAATATTGCAGAAGGTTCGGATAGAGGATCTGATAAAGAGTTTAAGAGATTTGTAAATATTGCAATTGGATCAGTTAATGAGGTTGTGGCGGCTTTAGATGTTGCTCTTGATAATTCATTTATTAATGAAGAGGAAAGCATGCGTCTAACTGTCATTGCCGAACAAATTGTAAAACAGCTCAGCTCTTTGTCGAAAAAATTGAAAGACAGCTGACGGCTAACGGCTCACAGCTTACGGCTTACGGCTAACGGCTGACAACAAGAGCTGTAAGCTGTAAGCTGTAAGCGAGCAAGGCGAGCGAGCCAAAAAGAGGTCGAAATGAAACCGCGGGTACGATTTGCACCTTCACCAACAGGCGCCCTTCACATAGGTGGCGCGCGCACAGCGCTTTTTAATTGGCTCTTTGCTAGACACAGCGGCGGCGAGTTTATTCTGCGCATCGAGGACACTGATAAAGAGCGTTCCACAAAGGAATTTGAAGAGTCTATAATCGATGGGCTTCGTTGGCTGGGTATGGATTGGGATGACAAAATATATTACCAATCGCAGCGCATGGACCTGTATAAGGAGCACGTCAAAAAGCTCCTTGATGAAGGCAAGGCCTATCCATGCACATGCACGCCTGAGGAACTGGCTCAAAAGCGCGAAGAGGCTCTAAAGCAAGGCCGCAAACCCAAGTATGACGGCACTTGCCGCAATGGAGCAGCGCATCCGGATAGACCTGCTGCGATCAGGTTTAAAGCACCACAAGAGGGCACAACGGAATTTCACGATATCTGCCGTGGAACTATCAGCTTTGAGAATAAGGAGCTGGATGATCTGATCATCGCGCGCAGCGATGGCAGTCCTACATATAATTTTACGGTCGTGGTCGATGATGTGACCATGAAGATGACGCACATCATTCGGGGCGATGATCACATCAACAACACTCCCAGGCAGGTACTTCTCTACGAAGCTCTTAAATATCCTGTACCAGAGTTTGCGCATTTGCCCATGATCCATGGGCCTGACAAGAAGAAGCTGTCAAAGAGGCACGGAGCTGCTTCGGTGATGGAATACATGTCCATGGGATATCTTCCAGACGCGGTGGTGAACTACCTTGCCAGGCTTGGCTGGTCGTACGGCGATCAGGAGATATTCAGCCGCGAAGATCTTATAAAACTCTTCGATCTCTCAGTTGTTGGCAGTTCGCCGTCTGTTTTTGATATGGAAAAGCTAAACTGGGTCAACTCTCAGCACATGGGAAAAAGGTCTGACTCTGAGATCACAAATCTCACCTTGCCTTTTCTGCAGGGTTTAGGTCTTGATGTGAAAGATAAAGATTACGCGGCGCACGCATTAGCCACTGAGCGCGAACGGGCTAAGACATTAAAGGAGTTGGCGGAGGTGTCGGCATTTTACTTTCGTGAAGATATTGTTCTGGATGAAAAAGCCATTGAAACATGGCTTAACAACGAAGGCCGAAAAAATCTTCAATTTATCGCCGACAGATTAAAGGCATTGGATGTTTGGAATGAAAAGTCTATCGGAGAAATCTTCAAGCAAGCTCTAGAGGAATTAGACTGCAAAATGCTAAAACTTGCGCAACCTGTGCGCGTGGCGCTCACCGGCACCACAGTCAGCCCAGGCATATACGAAGTACTTGCAATACTTGGGAAAGAACGCTCGCTTAAGAGGATTGATGCTGCTCTTAAGGCATATCATGGATGATTTCTTATATATAAATTACACTGCTGTCGCGTTAGAGGTGTTAACTGGTTGAAATATAAGAATTCATTTTTCTCATGTCTAGGTGTCATTGCGAGGAGC
>JBDRBN010000066.1:0-7359 GCA_043822785.1 Pseudomonadota bacterium | reverse complement strand
AACCTTGCTCCTTTCGGAAAAAAACTATAGCATATCATTAATATATTGAAGCATTGCTTTCCACTGCCCTCTCATATTTTTTTGTCAAAGAACTTTGAACCCTCCCCTATTGCGACACAGTCTCACAAAGGGGAGGGAATTGACAATATTACTTCACATCCACAGCCTTAACCGGGCACACCTGCTTGCACGCTCCACACCGTGTGCACAATCCTTGATCGATGACGTGAGCTTTTTTCTTTTCGCCAATTATGGCATCAACAGGACAAGCCTTGATGCACGCCCCGCAACCTATGCACCGCTCTTTAGAAATAGTAAACGTTATGAGCGCGCGGCACTTGCCTGCAGGGCACCGACCTTCTTCTATGTGCGCCCTGTATTCTTCGCGAAAATATCTGATGGTGGTAAGAACAGGGTTGGGAGCAGTCTGGCCAAGCCCGCAGAGGCTTGAGTCTTTTACGCGAACGCAAAGCTCATCCAAAAGTTCGATATCTCCTTTTTGTCCTTGGCCCAGAGAGATGCGGGTGAGTATTTCTAGCATCCTGCGCGTGCCAATTCTGCAAAACGTGCACTTTCCGCACGATTCCTTTTGTGTGAAGTCCAAAAAAAAGCGGGCGATGTCCACCATACATGCCCGCTCGTCCATCACCACCATTCCGCCCGAGCCCATGATGGCACCTATGGCAACGACGGCATCGTAATCCACAACAGTGTCCATCATGGGCTCAGGGATACAGCCGCCAGAGGGCCCGCCAAGCTGCACTGCTTTTACTGGAAGGCCTGATGAGGTGCCTCCGCCTATGTCCTTAATGATCTCGCGCAGGGTTATGCCCATGGGCACTTCGACAAGCCCGCCCCTGGCCACATCGCCTGCGAGCGAAAAAACCTTTGTGCCTTTGCTCTTCTGAGTGCCGAGTGCAGAAAACGCCTTTGCGCCATGGCGAATGATCCAAGGCACGTTTGCAAACGTCTCAACGTTGTTGATGTTTGTGGGTTTGCCCCAAAGCCCTGACTCTACAGGAAAAGGCGGGCGGATGCGCGGCATGCCGCGTCTTCCTTCTATAGAGGCGATGAGCGCAGTCTCTTCTCCGCAAACAAATGCGCCTGCACCTTCTTTTATTTTTATGTCAAAACTGTGGCTGCTTCCTAAAATGCCCTTTCCAAGATAGCCTTTATCTTCGGCTTGCCCTATAGCCAGTTTGAGCCTTTTAAGTGCAAGCGGATACTCTGCACGGCAGTATATATAACCTTGATTTGCGCCTATGGCATATGACGCGATGATCATGCCTTCTAGCACGCGGTGTGGATCGCTCTCAATGATTGAACGGTCCATGAACGCGCCTGGGTCGCCCTCGTCGGCGTTGCACACGATATATTTTTCATCGCCTTCTGCTTTGCGGGCAAGGTTCCACTTAAGACCTGCCCAGAAGCCGGCTCCGCCACGGCCTCTTAGCCCAGATGCTTTTATTTCTTCTATCACGTCTTCAGGGCTTAAGTTCTTGAGCACATTTTTCAACGCTTCATAACCCTGTTTCTCTTCATATTCCTCTATGCGCTCTGGATCTATGACGCCGCAGTTTTCCAAAACGATTCTGTGTTGCTTTGCAAACACCGCATGCTCGGGCGTGTTTGGTTTGGTGATGTCTATTATATTTTTAGAAACGACATTGCCCTGTGCGATGTGCTCTGTGATGATCTTTTTTACGATTCCAAGATCCACCCCACCATATAATGTGCGTGTGCCATCAACTGCCTCTAACTCCACTATCGGCTCGCGATGACACATACCGATGCAGCCTGTCTCAACTACTTCATATCCCAGATCAAAGCGCGCGCTGGCTGCTTTAAATAGATCCAATACGCTTTGCGCGCCGCTTGCTATGCCGCAACTACCTGTTCCAACCATCACTTTCTTAATGGTTTTGTTGTTGAGATCGGCTTTTTTAACATCAAGCCCCTTAGATGGATCTGCCTCTTTGCCACTACCTTTTTTCTTTCTAAACTCCAACACTATGTTTGCAACTTTGGGACGGGTGAGTTTGCCATGGACCTCTTCATCGATCATGGCAACAGGCGCAAGCGAGCAGCACCCCAGGCATGCAACATGTTCTACGGTATAGAAGTTATCCTTTGTAGTGCCGCCCTGTGGGAGGATATCCAGCGCATCCCCCAGCGCTTCTGAGATGCCGACGGCGCCTGCGACATGGCAGGCTGTTCCGTGACATACCTTGAGTATGTGCTTGCCTACAGGATGGAGGCGAAACTGGGTGTAGAATGTGGCAACTCCATAGAGCACAGCCCCAGGAATGCCTGTTTTTTCTGCAATATATTGTATGGCCTCTTTTGGCAGGTATCCTAGAGCCTTTTGCGCAGCCTGCAGCATGGGTATGGCCATGCCCTTTTCTTTGCCTAATTCGTTGATTATGGCATCTAGCGCTTTTTTATTGAATTTCACGTGCAGATCCTTACGGTGAATGGGTCTCTTACCTGTCGCTCATTACATTGTCAATGTAGCGAATACCCTCCTTAATTTGCATTTATTTGGTCTAAATTTGACAAAACTAGGCCTGAAATCTTTATTTTTTGAGCTGAAAATAAGGATTTTTTGCGTAAATGTCGATTTTTTGTCGAAATCGAAGATTGATAGCAACTTTTGGGTATTTTCTGCCGATAATATATATAGAACGCAAAAATGAACGGGCCAATTGGCCCGTTTTTTTTGCTCAAATCGTCAAGGAGCCGACAAATTCTCACTACTTGTCAATGTTTTGACTATATAATTGCTATTATACAGAACCATGCCAAGCGTCGCATAAAAATTTCTTTATAATTACAATAAGTTAATATCTCTATTAAGCTCTCTATGTTGGCATATGCATTGCTCTAAAAATGGTTGTTAAGAAATTCTATAAAGGGGAGAGGGTTATGAAGAGAAAAAAAGGATCAAAGGTTTTTTTACAAGAGCTTTGCAACCTCATTGGTGCCTTGAAAAACATGAAGCCTGGTGAAACTCATGTGCTCTCCATCAATGCTAATTATGGTAATTATCAGTTGGTTATTGGTCCTGGAGCCAAACGACAAAGCGCTCAAAATGGAGACAAAAGACCAATAGAGATCAATGGCGAGATTCACCACCTTTTTGCAACACCAGCTGAGGTGAGACCTCATCCTTCAAAGCAGCAGATCATCGACAATCTAAAAGATACTGTGATCATGAAGGCAGTATCTATACATCTCAAGGATCCCATGGGCGATGGCATGCACCTTAAGGGATCAGATGGCAACGATAATGGGCTTCATGCGCGCGAGTTCATTAACCTTGCAGGAAACAAAGGCGATGAAATTATCGACAAAATGGAGCACGATGACGACATATCCTTTAAGACATATCAATTGGTTCAGAAGGATATTCTGAAATCGCTTAAAGAACATAAAAAGGAGTCATTAGAAGCTGTAGATTAACAGCGCTTGATTTATTGAGCGGATGTCGGCACAACATACAAATGCTAAAGAAAGTGACGGCATCTTTTTTTTTATTTTTGTTTCTTCTCGTTGCCCTTCCGGCGTGGGCAACTCTTCCAACCATTGAAGAGCGACTGAATGCCGGCGGCATAATAACGGAAATATCCATACCAGAAGCCGGCACGTTGGCTCATGTAAACGTGCAGGCTATTATAAATTCTCCACCAATTGCAGTATGGCAAGCCCTTAAGGATATTGAAGGGTGGCCTGGGTGGCTTCCTATGTCCAAGACGGCGCGCTTTCTCTCTGAAGCCGCAGAATCCAGAATAACTGCGGAAATTGCAAAGAACAGGGATGAGGTTGTCGCGATAGATACACAATATCCAAATGACGATCACGGAAATGGCGGTGCGGGCCATTGGCAGAGGCTGGCATACGAGGAGTATGATCTACCGTGGCCCATAAAGAACGAATGGGTAGTGCGCCGCTACACATATGATGAAGGAGAGGACAAAAGCCGCGCCTCGTGGCGAAAAGTGGATGGATCTAGCACTGACGACGACGGCTTTTGGGAAGTAGGCGCGTGGAAGGACGGCAAGACCTATCTTCGTTATTACTACCGCGTGAAGGTAAAGAAAGGAGCACCAGAGCCGCTCTTCAAAGCAGCAGTATCGCTTACCGTAAATTCGATGATCAAAGCCCTCCGCCGCGAAGCCAAACGTCGTCTCTGAAAACCTGTTTGTCATTGCGAGCCTTAGCGAAGCAATCTCCAAAAAAAAATTAGCTGGGAGGGTGGGTTTTGGTTCTAGCGCCTTCGCCTGGCCCGCCAGCGCTCATGCCGGCGTCTTTTCGACAAGCTTGGAAGCCACCCATCCGGAAGTGTGTGCATCTCCGTTCTTGGCTGCGGGAAGCCGGCGCTAACTTATCAGCCGGCATGGCAACTGGCGGGCCGTCTCCCGGCGATGAACCAACCCCCACCCTCCCAGCTAATTAATCAAGGTTTATCACATTGTTTAGTTGTATTGGTTATTGCTACGTAATGTAAGCGCAGTGCTTAATCGTTTAGATGATGCCTTGAAGTAATATTGTTTCTATTGTCCTACTTTAATGTTTTTCGCTAGGTGCTTTACAATGGTCTGATCTGTTACGTTAATCAGTTTGTCAACGAAATCCAGACAATCTTTAGCATAGGTCCTATTAACTTCTTTTTTAATAATAGCTTTTCTCCTCCCATGAGCAATTCGATGTCTTGCCTTCATATATTTATTGATTTTTTTCACAGCGCCTTCATAGCTTTGACCACGCCACTTCCATGATTTTGTAATATCTCTTAATCCAGAGCATAGATGTACAAGCGTTGCTACATTTGTTGAGTTTGGATTATGTAATGCATCTATATCATATTTTAATAGCTTCTCGATTTCACGAGAACTGTTGTTTTCAACAAATATTTTGAGTAGTTTCTCTTTGCCATTTTTTTTAACTTTTTTATCGTCGCCCACTATATTATCGTACAATTTATCCGCAGCTTTGCTAAGAAGATGATTACTCTTGGGTCGTTTTTTTAAAATGTACTCAATTGACCAACTGCAAACATCTTCGATATATGCTTCCCAGGCTGCCATTAGAAAGACAACGGCACTTTGATTTAATGGTTTCCAATATATATGTTTTTTACCCTTTTTTGTGCCCGCGTATTCTTCTTGAATATTAATAAGCAACTTAGCTTCATTATGAGTTTTACGAAAACGCTTTAGCGCTGGTGTTGGACTTGTAATTTTTCTACCCATATTTATTATCTCTCTGATCAAGCTTGAGGATTAATATTTTAACTTTCCAGTTCTAATGCACTTGCACCTTTATACCATTTAGTGATGAAGCTTCTTTCCATCGCTTAGGCCCTTGATATATGCTGAACGAAGAACATTCATAATTGTTGCAAATTTTTTTCTTTGCTGTGCAGTTGGATTTTTCCGTAGGAACTGTTCTTTAAAGTAAGCATATACAGCTTTATCCATAGGCACATGTACAACCTTGTCATTGACCTTGACGTCTATTGTTTTGGACTTGCCTTCCAGAATTGTAACCTCGCTAATTTCTATATTTACCTTGTTAACCATAAAAACCTCCCCTTATTGAAAAGTATTGTGATTCGATGAGCCCCAATAGATAAATGCAAAATTCTGCAATCATCATACCATTGCGTTCACTTCATAATTAGATGATTTGTAATGTCATTTGAATTCGAAGCCTTCTTTCAATTTGATAAATTTATATAAATTGACACTCGAAAGTAACAAGTTGTTTATACGACACATTGTTTCATTAATGTTGCTGCATACAAAGAATGCTCGAATTTGTGTGTTTTCAGAGGGGAGGGTTGCTTTCAACACATCAGCGTTTTGAGCGTGGGGCTATGATTTGCGAAAATTATTTTTTTCTTCCTTTCCTGCTCGCTTCCTTTAAAACTTTGAGTCCTTTTGAGGTTGTAACATAACGCTGTTTGCTGCTGCGCGGCTTGTCCGGTATAGTCATTGCGATCAAACCCTCCCGGACAAGTGGTTTTAGGTAGTTTTCCTGAAAGGTTTCTCTGTGTTTTAAGCCAAGTTTACCCTGTATTTCCAATGATTTACGCGGCTCCATGCAATATGTGAGAACTTGCTCGGTACTTGTCCGGTACTTGTCCGGTACTTGTCCGGACACTTGGGACACACCTGCACGTATAGGCTTGGGAAATGTGACAGTGAAAAAACCGTTCACTTCAAATTTAGGAGAAGGTACCTTTGCCTCCTTTGCAGCTTGTCGTATGCGCCTTATCCCTGATCCTACCTTATCTACCTCACCAATACGGTGAAAAAGATCCGCGATTATGGGATTTCGATGTACGCTGCGTTTTCCAAGCTCAGACTTCTTAATGCCTGGTGGTAAACTACCAGGGTCAACGATTTCAACTCGATCTCTGTATATTTCAATCATCACCACCGCACCACTCTGGGAATAATCGCGATGTGTAACTGCATTGAGCACAGCTTCTCGAAGTGCAGTTTCCGGCAACTCCAATATCTCTTCCCTTTGCAATTTTTCGATTTTGTAACGTACAGACAAATGGCGTTTAAGAAATACTATTGATTGATCTACATTTTCAAAAAGGTTTCCCTCGAGATCCTTACGATCAAGGATATCTACTTTGTCAGTGCCAGCGAGCAGCAGGCATGTAACGACTGCTTGTCGAATAAATTTCTTCGGGTTTTTCGCAAAGAAGAGAACTCCAGCGTTATTAAATACTAGATTCCTCTTTTGCTTTGTAGCTACACCAAGATTAAGAAGAAGCTCTTCTTCCTTAAGACCGGCTCCATTGATACCGGCTTTCGCAAGAAATAGACGAAATGCCTCTTTATCAAAATCTTTGGGATAGCGGAACTCAGTACAAAGCTGCTCATCAAAGCAAAACGGCTGAACTTTTTTTATAAACTCCAAAAGATCATCGCGTTTCATCTTTTGGCTGCTTGCTCCCACGCGAAGATAATAACCTTCGGCGCAAGAATAAGGTTGTTTACTACCTGGTGGCACATCAAGGATGAGTACATTTTTTTCAGAGAACCGTTGTGATGATATCACCACTTTTAGAGGAGGATCACAATTTTTTGCAATGTCCTGTAGTTGAGATCTCACATGGTTGGAATCATTTACACCAATGGTCCTATTACGATCATTTACGCCTATTATGATGCGTCCGCCTTCCGCATTTGCGAAAGCGACTAATTGCTTCAAGGTAAACCCCCAGCTCTGCTGGGGGACTCACAGGGTTTGACATTTGCGGGAGTAAAAAACAGCCTCCGAACCGTGAACCGCCCAAGGCTCAACGGCAAGGAGGCCCGATGCATGATGCAGCCTCGT
>JBDRBN010000065.1:0-17096 GCA_043822785.1 Pseudomonadota bacterium | reverse complement strand
ATCTGCTGCGTCGGGATCCTCGAAATGGCAGAAAAGATTTTGCTCTTTAAAAATGATAACTGTGTCTTTTGGTCGGGGCGTAGCTCAGCTTGGACTAGAGTGCTTGCTTGGGGTGCAAGAGGTCGTCGGTTCAAATCCGACCGCCCCGACCAAAAGACATTAATAAGTAGATATGGAGAGCAAAATCTTTTGCCATTTCGGGACTTGGGGTGCAAGAGGTCGTCGGTGGGGGATCCGACCGCCCCGACCAAGAAAGAAGTCAGAGGTCAGAAGATAGAGGACAGATATTTCTGGCTTCTAACTTCTAGCTTCTGACTTCTTAAACTATTAGGCTATAAAGCTGCTTGCTGATAATGGTGAATAACAATGGGGCTTTTAAGAACTATCAGGGATGATTTTGCGATGATCTTTGATCGCGATCCTGCGGCTCGCTCAAGGTTGGAAATTATTTTATGCTATCCTGGCCTACATGCCCTTGTGCTTCACAGAATCTCTCATTCGCTATGGATGCTTCGACTAAAACTCATCGCTCGCATAATATCACACTTTTCAAGATGGATCACAGGCATTGAGATCCATCCCGGCGCACGTATAGGAAAGCATTTTTTCATCGATCATGGCATGGGTGTGGTCATTGGCGAGACAACTGAAATAGGCGATGATGTAACTATATACCAGGGAGTAACTCTAGGAGGAACAAGCTGGAGCAAAGGCAAAAGACATCCCACGATAGATGACAAGGTCGTAATAGGCGCAGGAGCCATCGTATTGGGCCCTATCAGGATCGAACACGATAGCCGCATTGGATCGTGCTCTGTTGTCATTCACGATGTGCCGAGCCATTCCACAGTAGTAGGCATTCCTGGAACAGTTGTGCATCGTAGGGAACCGATCGTGGACGAGCACGGCGTACATCATTACGACCTTGATCACGGAACCCTTCCCGATCCTTTTGGCGAGGCGCTCAAGAGTCTTCGCGCAAGCGTTGACGAGCTAAACCGCAGGCTTACGTATTTGGAAGGAAAGGAACAATAAAGCGAGAAAGGCGAGACACGCGAGAAAAGCGAGCAACGTGAAGAACTACGTTGCTGGTGTTTCTCGCGTTGCTGGCGTTGCTTGCATTACTATGTATTCCCTCGAACCTAAAAAAGTTCTCATTGCCATGAGTGGTGGTGTGGATTCATCAGTTGCCGCAGCTCTTCTTGCAGAGCAGGGTTGTGATGTGACAGGTTTATCCATGAACCTGGTCACATGCCACAGGAAAAAGGATCGGAATTGCTGCTCGGCCAGTGATAGGATGGATGCGAGGGCCGTATGCGAAAGCCTTGGTATCTCCCATAGTGTTCTTGACTGTTGCAGCCTTTTTAAAGAAACAGTGATAAATCCTTTTGTTGAGGAATATCTCTCCGGTCGAACGCCATCGCCCTGCGTGCGCTGCAACGAATACATCAAGTTTCCCATGCTTGATCTTGAAGCTAAGCGCTTAGGTGCAAACTTCATAGCTACGGGTCATTATGCGCGAGTTGTTAGCGATGGTGATATATTCAGACTATTTCGTGCAAACGATAAGGAAAAGGATCAGTCATATTTTCTGTGGTGCCTCACACAAAAGCTGCTTTCACGAATTATTTTTCCACTTGGCAAAATGACAAAGTCTGAGGTGCGCACCATTGCACGAGTAAAAGGTCTTCCAGTTCAAAACAAACCCGAGAGCCAAGAGATATGTTTTGTTCCCGACGATGACTACAGCGGTTATTTGGAAGGGGTTGCATGTGCAAAGCTACCAGGACCTGGTGATTTTATTGACACAAATGGCAGGAGGATAGGAAAGCACAAGGGCATACATGCATATACAGTTGGGCAGCGCAGAGGCCTGGGTTTGGGTGGAGGTTTCAGAAAGTATGTGGTGTCCATAGATCGAACAAATAATCGCGTGGTATTGGGTTCAAATGCCGATCTCATGCGCCGCGACATGAAGGTGAGGAATGTAAACTGGATTCATCCATCATGTGCGCTCAAGAGCGAAGCCACGGTGAAGATTCGCTCTGCGCATGACGGTGTTCGCGCATCGATCGATGTGAGAAACGATGGAGGCGTGAGGGTCACGTTTGCCGAACCTGTTAGAGCTATTGCTCCGGGTCAAGCTGCTGTTTTCTATGATGGGGATGAGGTGTTAGGCGGTGGATGGATAGAATGAAAAGAATAGCATTCACTACACTTGGTTGTAAGGCCAATTGGTCTGACACAGAAGCTTTGATTCAAACGCTTTCGTTTGCAGGATTTCAGATTGTCAGCTTCGATACTCTTGCTGATATCTATGTTGTCAATACATGTACGGTTACAGCGCTTGCTGATTCGCAGTCCCGCCAAATGCTGCGCAGGGCCAAGCGAAGATCTCCTGATGCTCATGTTGTAGCGACAGGCTGCTATGGCGAGATGTCAAAGGACGAACTTGCATCGCTTAAAGAGGTGGACCGGGTGTTTGGCACCAAAGATCGCAAAGCACTCGTAGAATATTTGTTTGACCTCTCGGGAAGTTCTTTCCCGAGAGGTCATCCTGAGGGCGCTTGCTCCCGAAGGATCCCCGAGGTCCAAAGAGACGCTATTGTCGATGCGCCACTAGACCCTCAGTCGCGCGCTAGGGCTTTTATCAAAATACAAGAAGGGTGTGATAAGAGCTGTACATACTGCATAATACAAATGGCTCGTGGCAAAAGCAAAAGTCTGCCATTGGAGGAAGTGACTCAGCTTTGCCTTAAGCTAACGCAACATCACCGCGAGATAGTTCTGGCCGGAATAGATATTGGCCAATATGGTAAAGATCTTGAAGATGGCACCTCTCTTGTAACACTCCTTAAGAAGCTTACGAGTGAGCAAGGTTTGGCAAGGCTTAGGCTTAGTTCTTTAGCTCCAAATGATATTAGCTGCGAGATCATTGAACTCTTAGCCACAGGCAATTTTTGTCCTCACGTGCACCTATCCATACAGAGCTGCTCAGATAATGTGCTGCAGCATATGGGAAGATGTTACTCTGCTACTGATGTTAAGCGCGCAGCAGGGCTTCTTGTGCAGAATATACCTGGTATAGCCATAACAGGTGATGTGATAGCAGGCTTTCCAGGTGAGAGCGAAGATGATCACAAGCAAACACTCGATACATTAACAGCGCTTCCGCTAGCAGGCCTTCACGTGTTTCCTTTTTCAGCGCGCAGCAGAACCTTGGCAGCTAAGATGGATGGACAAGTTCCACATGACATAAAGCGTAGAAGGGCATTTGAGGTCAGAAAGGTGGCATTGAGCTTGCGAAGGAGATATCTTGAAAGCTTGATTGGAAACTCTATGGATGTAATAGTTACATCAAAGCGGCCTCGTGATGATGGATCTGTAGAAGGCGTTGCAGAAAATGGAGTTCATATCTCACTCCCAAAAGGTGTGGTGCCATATGGTAAGATGGGCAAGGCGATCATAACGGACATTACAGAACAAAATGTGAGAGGAATATGGGAATCAGTTCAAACGAAAAGGCAAGGTTCAAACAGCTCGAAAAGACACTCGGATATCGCTTTAAGCGCAAGAAACACCTCAAGCGCGCTCTGATGCATAAGTCTTATGCAAACGAGCAGAAGCTTCCAGCTACTGAACATAACGAGCGCTACGAGTATTTAGGCGATGCAGTGCTTGAGCTCTCTATAAGCCATATCCTCATGGAGCGCTTTCCTGATTTTCCAGAGGGCGAGCTTTCAAAACTGCGGGCAGCAGTAGTCAATGAAACGCAATTAGCTGAGCTGGCCAGAACGCTTGACCTGGGCGAATACCTTTATCTTGGAAAGGGTGAGGATCAGACTGGTGGTCGGGATAAGCCATCGCTTTTGTCAGATGCATTCGAAGCCATTTTGGGCGCGATATACATTGATAAGGGTTTTGGCAAAGCTTTTAAGGTGATCGAAAGTATATATGATGACGTGCTGGATCGCGCAGGAGGAGTAGGATTTGTTCGCGATTTCAAGACCAGGCTTCAGGAAATATCGCAGGCTCGTTTTCGAGCGGTGCCCCGCTACAGGCTTCAAAGTACATACGGACCTGATCATGCAAAGATATTTGAAGTTCATCTGTATATCAACGACAGCCTCATGGGCGTTGGAAAAGGGCCTAGCAAAAAGGCTGCTGAACAAGCCGCAGCTTGCGAGGCACTTACCGGCCTTGAGTCTGGCGAGTAAAAAACTCCATGAAGCATGCAAACAGGCTTATAGCTGAGAGAAGCCCCTACCTCCTTGAGCACGCCTACAATCCAGTAGACTGGTATCCGTGGGGAGAAGAGGCATTTGAAAAAGCAGCCAAAGAGGACAAACCCATCTTTCTATCCGTTGGCTACTTGGCTTGCCACTGGTGCCTTGTCATGGAGCGCGAATCGTTTGAGGACCCTGATGTAGCAAAGCTCCTCAACGATTCGTTCGTGTGCATAAAGGTGGATCGAGAAGAACGGCCTGACATAGACGCGCTATATATGAAGGCAGCTCAGATGCTCTCAGGGAGCGGTGGATGGCCTCTTAGCGTAATGATGACGCCTCAAAAGCAGCCTTTCTTTGCTGCAACCTATATTCCTAAAAACAATTCTTTTGGAAGAGCGGGCCTTGTAGAGATTTTGCCGCGCGCGCGTGATATGTGGGCAACAAGGCGCGCTGAACTTATGGCGAGCGCAAACGATGTAGTTTCGACAATAGATCAAAACATGGGTTTGGTGCCAAGTTCTGCGCTTGATAAAGATGATCTTAAACTCGCATATGAGCAGCTTAAGAAGTCTTTTGATAAGCAGCACGGTGGCTTTGGACAAGCTCCAAAATTTCCTTCTCCTTACAATCTTACATTTTTACTTCGTTATTACAAACGAACGGGCAATGCAGGCGCGCTTAGTATGGTGGAGCAAACTCTTAATGCCGTGCGCATGGGTGGTATTCATGATCATGTTGGAGGAGGCTTTTACCGCTACAGCACAGATAGCCAGTGGCGTATACCTCACTTTGAGAAGATGCTCGGTGACCAGGCGCTAATTGCCATAGCATATATAGAGGCATGGCAAATAACACGTAGAGATGGGTTTCGAAAAACTGCGGCGCGTACGCTTGATTATGCTATGCGAGTTCTGAGCTCGCCTGGCAAAGGATTTTGTAGTGCAGAAGGGGCTGACAACAAGAAAGGCGAAGGTGCATTCTATGTGTGGACTACAAAGGAACTGAGGCGTGTTTTGAATCCCAATCAGCTTGAACTATTCTCGCTCGTCTATGGATTAAACGACAAAGAAGATGCAGCAAATATCTTATATATGAGGGAGCCAATCGAAAATTTGGCTGCCAAACATTCTATTGATCCTGATCAATTTATGCACGAGGTGAACGAAAGCCTCGAGCTTCTTTTGAGCGCGCGAGATAAACGAGATCATCCTAAATTAGATGACAAGGTGCTTGCAGATTTAAACGGCCTAATGATCGTTGCTCTTTCCAAAGCTTATAGGGCTTTTGGAGAAAATAAATATCTTGATGAAGCCGAGAGTACCGCAAATTTTATACTCGCGCATATGAGGGCTAGCGAAGGGCGGCTTTTTCACAGCCTTAGGGATGCACAGGAGCCAATTAAGGCTTTTGCTGATGATTATGCTTTTATGATTTGGGGGCTTTTAGAGCTGTATCAATCATCATTGGATATACGTTATCTATCATCTGCGCTCGAGCTCAATGAACATTTTATTTCCAATCATTGGAATGCCGAGCAAGGGTGCATCATGTTGCAGGCTAATGATGATACTGATCTGCCAGTGCGACTTGCCGATGCGTTTGATAGCGCTGTGCCTTCTGCAAATTCGACTCATATGCGAAATCTGCTTTTGATTTCGCGCATAACAGGCGAAACTGCTTATGAAAGGATGGCAGCCTCCATAGCACAAACTTTTGCTTCACAGGTGAGAACGGCGCCGACAGGCTTTTGTCATCTACTGAGCGCTGTGGACTGCGCTATCGGCCCATCGATGGATGTGATAGTTGCAGGAGATCCGAAAGCGCAGGATGCAAGGAACATGATCGATCAATTGCACAAGCCATATTTGCCTGACATGGTGCTGTTGTTTCGTGATGAAAGTGAAGGGCATCCAAAGATCGATGAACTGTCGCATTTTACCAAACAGTGCCAAAGCATTGACGGCAAAGCCACGGCATACGTATGCAAGGGCAGGCATTGCCTTGCGCCAACAACTGATCCAAACGAAGCCCTTGCAGCCCTAAACCTTTAACACCTTGATCATATTTGTGGCGCCGGCTACTGCGGTGTTGCCGCACGTCACAACGATAGTGTCGTTATTTTTGATCTTGCCGCTAGCGCGCATCTTCTTGAGGCTCGTATTTATCATGGAATCAATAGACGTCCACTTAGGGATCTTCACTGATTCAATTCCCCAATAGAGTTGTGTGCGCCTTGCTACATCATCGCTATAGGTTGTGGCGATGATATCCACGAGTGGTCTCTGTGAAGACACAAGCCTTGCTGTATTGCCTGTTGATGTGAACACCACTAATGCCTTTGCATTCACCTCTTCAGCTGCAAAGCATGCAGCGCGGGCAGTTGCCATCTCTACAGTATCGTCGTGCAGATCTGGCACATAAGAACCCCTGGGCTGGTAGCGGCTTTCTTCAGTAGCCATGACGATCTTTTTCATGGTGGATACAGCGTTTGGTGGGTCGCAACCTATAGATGTTTCTGCAGAGAGCATGACTGCATCTGCGCTCTCAAACACGGCGTTTGATACATCGGTAACTTCAGCGCGAGTGGGCCTTGAGTGCGAGATCATGCTTTCAAGCATTTGCGTTGCCACTATCACAGGCTTACGCTTGGATAAAGTTGCAGCGATGATGTCCTTTTGCAAAAGCGGCACTTCTGTCATTGGCGTTTCAACGCCAAGATCACCCCTGGCTACCATCACAGCATCTGCTGCCTGGGCTATCTCTTCCAAATTCTTCACAGCAATGCTGCGCTCGATCTTTGCAACCACAGGCACAACCCGACCAGCTTTCTTCATAACTTTCTTTACTATCTCGATGTCCTCAGCTTTTTGAACGAACGAGACACCTATAAAATCGACCTTTGCAGATAGGGCAAAGGTCAGATCCTTTAGATCTTTTTTGGTTACTGCGGATGTGGAGAGTACGAGCCCTGGGAGATTTATGCCTTTATGATCTTTGAGCACACCGCCGTCGATTACGATTGCGTGTATCTTGTCGCCCTCTACTGATTTTACCTCAACCGATAGGTTTCCGTCGTCCAAAAGAAGCTTGTTGCCTTCTTTAACGTCACGAGCCAGATCAGGAAAGGTGATAGGGATCTCGTTGCCGCGCGCGCTGTTTTCAGGCGCAAACACGATGGCATCGCCCCTCTTGAGATCAAGCGGCGCATCGCCAGGTATGATTCCTGTGCGGATCTTTGGCCCACCAAGGTCGGCATGTATGCCCACGTGCCTTCCCGATTTTTTTTCAAAGTCGCGGATGCGCTTGATAACAGCTGCGTGTTCCTGGTGGGTGCCGTGTGAGAGGTTTAGCCTGGCAATATCCATGCCGTTTAACACCATGCGCTCGATAATGGCAGCCTTGGATGATGCAGGGCCAATTGTGGCTATGATCTTTGTGCGCTTATCCATCTATGTATTATTACCCCATGCTGAGACAATTTTCATGCAAAATCTGCAGCATGGACTCAGACTAATAATTCTGCTACCTATGGGCTGTCTGAAAAAGGCCTTTGTGTCATTGCGAGGGAGGAACGACCGAAGCAATCTCCTGCAACCCATTCATTTCCGGGGATCGCCACGTCCGACTTCGACGGGCTCGCGATGACATATTTAGGAACTAGCTAGATAAACGGAGGTTCTATGCCAAAAACCGCTCTGATAATAGCTGGATTTATTTTTCTCATCGTGGCAATTGCCCATATATTGCGGCTAATCTATGAATTCGAATTCAGGATTGCAGGGTATGACATCCCGCTTTGGCTAAACGTCATAGGCAGCATAGTAATGCTAGGGCTTTCTTTTCTGATGTTCAAGGCTGCAAGCCTGGCTCGACGTAGCTGATGGCCGTAAGCGAACAAAGTGAGCGAGCCGTTAGCTGTGAGCTGTAAGCTGATAGGAGTTTTAAATGTCTTTTAAATCGGGCTATGTTGCTATCGTTGGCAGGCCAAATGTCGGCAAATCCACTCTTCTCAACGCAATTCTCGGCGAGAGGCTGGCAATTGTAACCGCAAAACCCCAGACAACCCGGCATCGCATAACAGGTATATATAATGATGAGGACTCGCAGATTGTATTCCTCGATACCCCTGGATATCACAAGTCAAACAAACCACTCAATCAGGTGATGTTGGAGATAGTCGATGCTGTGATAAGGGACGCTGATGTGATCTGCTTAATGATTGACGCGGCATCAACGGATCATGAAATCGAACAAAGTCTTTTTTCGCGTATTGGTGCAGATCGCTGTATTGTCGTGGCCAACAAGGCAGATCAGCTTGAAAGGGGTAAGTTTGATGAGATAGCAGGGCGCTTTAGGGATGATTGGGGCGTAAAGGAGTTCATGTTTCTGTCTGCATTAAAGGGGCAGGGGGTTGGAACGCTAATACAAATCTTTAAAGAACAACTGCCTGATGGTGAGCCGTTTTATCCTGATGACATTTATACAAGCCATGCAGTGCGTTTTATCGCAGCAGAGATAATTCGTGAAGAGGTCTTCTTGCAGATGCATGAGGAGATTCCTTATTCAGCTGCTGTGGAGATCGAGGAGTTTAAAGATCCCACACCGGATAATGCGATCACGAGAATCAGGGCGGCAGTTGTAGTGGAGCGGGAATCACAAAAAGGCATGGTGATAGGCAAGAATGGTGCGCGCATTAAGGAGATTGGCACAAACGCGCGTAAGAAGATCGAAGAGCTTGTGGACGGAAAGGTCTTTTTAGATTTGCGTGTGAGGGTAGAAAAGGATTGGACCAAAGACAAAAACGCCATCAAACGCCTTGGGTATTCTACTCAATTGGATGGTTAGTATTGTATTTAGCACTCTGCCTGGATGATCATTTATCAATTTAACTAGGAATTTTGCATTTGCTAAGAATAAATGCTCCAGCAAAGAAAGGTCCAACCGCAAGCCAAGAGAAGACGTCTTTAACTGCTTCTCCTGCTGCAACGAGTTTTTCCTGTTCAGCTTGTAACTGATCTTTATATATAGGCAGCTCTTTCCAGAATTGAGGTATGGCGAGTTCGACATTCCAAGCAAAAGCATCCAAGCCATCCGCACTGAATAAATATAAGTCACCTGCTGTTGCCTTGCATGCTCTACGAGCGGCAAAGAAAGCATATTCCTTGGTCTTAGATGTTAAATTGCCCTTAACCTCACTCATAACTTCTTGAGCACAATGATTAGCTCTTATGACTGCTGGTGACGACATAATTTTCTCCTTTTCAGCGATTCCTCAATGTTGATTATCCCTCTCAATTATTATCGGCAGGGAATTCACCCAAAGTTGCGCCATAGAAGCAGATTTCTTTAATCACCAGATTGCACTTCTTAGCTTGACTTTAGCAGCAGGCGAAATATAACTCCCTGAAATTTCAGTCGTTTCATGGCTATTTGGCGCCATAAAAAGGGCTTCGCGTTTTTTCTACGGGTGCGGAAGCGGACGCGGATGCGTAATTTTGGAGGCAGGATGTCTGAAGATACCAATCAATATATCGAACAGCGCCGTCAAACAGCAAAAGAGCTGAGGGAAGAGGGCAAAACTCCGTATCCCAACGGCATTGTTCCAGCCAATACCACTGCTGAGATTTGCGAAAAGTACGAGTCTACGGATGGGGAGGAGCTGGAGAACCTAAACCATAGGTTCTCCATTGCCGGCCGCATCATGGCCATTCGCGCATTTGGTAAGGCTGCATTTCTTCAAGTAAAGGATCAAAAAGGAAGACTTCAGGTTTTTGTTCAAAAACAAATGGTTAGCGATGATTTGTTCATGCTCTATAAAAAAATCGATGTAGGTGATTTTGTTTGGTTTAAAGGCAAGCTCTTTCGCACAAAAACAGGCGAGCTCACCCTTGCAACAGAGGATCTCAAACTCGTCACAAAGGCGCTTCGGCCTTTGCCTGAAAAGTGGCATGGCTTAACAGATATTGAGACTCGTTACCGCCACCGTTACGTTGACCTTATTGTGAACGAGCAGGTAAAGCGCACGTTTGAAATTCGCTCCAAAGTCGTGCAGGCGATACGCGAGTTTCTGGTTACCAGGGATTTTTTAGAAGTAGAAACGCCCATGATGCATCCCATACCAGGTGGCGCTGCAGCAAAGCCCTTTATTACGCATCACAACAAACTGGACATGGATCTATTCTTGCGTATCGCTCCCGAGCTTTATCTTAAGCGGTTGGTTGTGGGCGGTATGGAGCGCGTGTTTGAGATAAACCGCAACTTCAGAAACGAGGGCATCTCTATCCAACACAACCCAGAATTTACCATGCTCGAGTTCTACCAAAGCTATGCCACGTATGAAGATCTTATGAAACTCACTGAAGAGATGATGGAAGAGGTGGCGAATAAGGCTCTTGGTAAAACTGAAGTGACCTATCAAGATGCGAAGATAAATTTTAAAGGTCCTTATCCTCGCTACACCCTCAAGGATTCGCTCGTAAAGATCGGCGGTCTCGATCCTAAGATCCTTACTTCCAAAGACGAGGCGCTCAAATATGCCCTCTCGTTAGGCGATGAGCTCAAGTCAAAGAAAGAGGGCCTTGGAGCAATTCTTACAGAGATATTTGAGCTCACCGTGGAGAAGAAACTCATCCAGCCCACTTTTATCACGCATTACCCCACAGAGGTATCGCCCCTGTCGCGCCGAAACGATGATGATCCGGAAGTTACTGACCGCTTCGAGCTCTTCATATACGGTCGCGAGGTTGCAAACGGTTTTTCCGAGCTCAACGATCCCGAAGATCAGGCAGCGCGTATGCAGGCGCAGATGGAGGCGCTTGGCCGCGGAGATGAAGAAGCCATGCACTATGACGAAGATTTTATACAAGCGCTGGAATACGGTATGCCCCCGACTGCGGGCGAGGGAATAGGCATTGACAGGCTCGTCATGTTTCTCACCGACTCTCCCTCGATTCGCGACGTAATTCTATTTCCTCAGCTCAAAAGAAAGCGTGAAGAATGAAAATTTCCATCGCTTCATGGATAGCCTCTCGCTATTTATGGTCACGCAGCTGCGGGCGGTTTGCGCCTTTGCTCACTGCAACAGCTATTGCATCTGTTGCAATTGGAGTGTTGGCACTGATAATCGTCATGTCTGTGATGCGCGGCTTTAAGAGCGAGCTCTCAGACCGTCTCATGGGATTTAATGCACATATTACACTTACAAAGCTCCAGGGCGGAAATGATCTGAGCAAAGATGATGTTGAAGATATTGTTTCAGGTTTTGATGTTCGGGATATTGCCCCATTTGTGCAAGGCGAGGTGATTGCCCAGTCAACTTCTGGCGATGAGTTGGTTGCGCAAGGAGCGCGCGTGAGGGGGCTTGACCCAAAGGATCTGGGTGCGCTCGAGCGTGTAGCGTTTTATTTTCCCGAAGGGAGAAGTAGCGTCGATGTGCTCAGCACATCTAAAAAAGGATCTTTGCCTTCTGCCATAGTTGGACACGAGATAGTCGGCCAGCTCATGGTCCACCCTGAATTTGACGATAAAGTGGAACTCATAGCGCCCCTCGCTGATGTTGGGCCTACAGGCGAACTCATACCTAATCGACGCGAGTTTGTAGTGGATGGCATATTTCGCACAGGAGTTTTTGATTATGACAGCAAGTACATATTGGTTTCGTTAAACGATGCTAGAGCTCTTTTGGGTGAGCAGGCGAGCGAGGGCTGGCACATTAGGCTTACGGACGCAACTGATGTGCCTAGGGTGATGGCTGCTATCAAAGATCGAATTCCAAAAAGTTGGGAGGCTAGCGGAATTGACGCGCAGAACAAAAAACTCTTTGCAGCGCTCAGACTTGAAAGGGTGGCCATGGGCGGCATACTGGTGATGGTGCTTCTCATCGCTTCATGCGCGATTGCAGGCGTTATCATGCTCATCACAGCTGCAAAGAGAAAAGACATGGCAATACTCGGGTCAGTGGGAGTCGATGCCAAGGCAGTAAAGATCATCTTTTTTGCAAACGCAGCCATCATAGGCGCGGTGGGTTCGTTCATAGGTCTAGTCTTAGGCCTTTTGGTCTGTCTGGGTGTGGAACGCTGGCCCATAAGACTTCCTGATACATATTACTTAGACTTTCTGCCGGTGGATGTGGATCCTGTTTTAGCAGTTGTGTTTGCGGTATGTGGTTGTGTCATAGCGATCGCAGCGTCGATATTTCCAGTTCATCAGGCATCAAAACTCAACGTGATCGAGGTGTTGAGATATGAATAGATAAGGCGAGACACGCGAGAAACGCAAGCAAGGCAAGAAACGTATTACTAGGGGTAATAATAAAATGCATGTAGTGAACTTTATAAGTAAGCGCTTTAACAGTGCAGAGAACATGCCGCGTTCGATAAGAATGATGCGCGTCGTATCAGCTGTGGGCATTACGGTTGCCGTCATATCTTTGGTGGTTGCTCTCTCCATAGGCAGGGGATTTGAAAAGGTGTACACGCGAGCGCTATTGGATTTCAATGCACACGTCGTGGTCATGGGCGCCGGAGAGATTGATGATCCAGCCGGAGCGTATGCTGAACTTGAAAAACTTAAAGCAGAGCATAGCGTAGTGACGATCAATTCGTTTTTATATCGCGAAGCCCTTCTTATGGGCGAAGGAGGCATAAGGGGTGCGGTCATAAAGGGTATTGAGCCTGGCAAATACGGCAGCGTTGGCAAGATGAACATCGTGCATTTCGAAGGACCAAGGAATAGAGCAAAGCTTCCTGTAATCATGGGCAAAGCTTTGGCTGATAAGATAGGGATTTTGGGAAAACCAAAAGTTATTCGCATGCTCATTCCTGAAAAGGACAGCACCAAAGCTTTGAACAAACAGTTTGAGGATGTAGAGGTAGTTGGAACATTTGAAGCTGGAATGTATGACTATGATGATCAATTCATGCTCATGAACATAGCGGACCTAAGAGATCTCTTTGGCATAGGCAAAGCGACTGTAACAGGCATTGAGCTCAGGCTAGAAGATCCGTACAAAGCGCCCGCTGTGGCAGAATCGGTGGATGAAATGCTTGGGCCAAAGTATCGTGCGATCACGTGGCAGGAGCTCAACGCTGACCTCCTGGCTGCGGTGAAGCTGGAGAGGCTGGTAACTTCTCTGATCATGGGCATAATGCTCGTCGTTGCTGCTCTTAATATCGTTGCGGCTTTGGTGCTCACAACTCTGCACAGGATGTCAGAGATATCAACGCTCAAGGCGCTGGGACTTTCTGATCGATGGGTGGAGAGGATATTTGTGCGCAGCGGCATGGGCGTTGGCAGCAAAGGCGTTGTGATCGGCTTGTTCATAGGGCTTGTGCTGGCAATGGTGGTGGGAAAACTCCACATAATCCCCTTGGAAGCCGAGGTGTATTTGGTGGATTCACTACCGATTGACATTTCGTGGGTAATATGCGGAATCATTACGCTCTTTTGTGTAGGGGTCATCTTTGTGACCTCAAAGATAGCAGCAAGAAGACTCGCAAAAGTTCCGGTCATTGAAGGGTTGATGCAGGCGAGGTGAGGGGTCGGGGGACCCGACCCCTCATCCTGAGCAAAGCCGAGCACTCAGCTGCAAGCTGAGTGCTCGGCGGAGTCGAAGGATCTTAGGAAAGAAATATGGCATTTCTCGAAGCACACAACATATGGATGACCTACACGGATATGGCAGCGCCTGTAGAGGTGTTGCGAGGTCTTGAGTTTTCGTTGGAGAAGGGTGAGGCTATAGGAATATTTGGGGCATCTGGTACAGGAAAGTCAACGCTTCTACATCTGCTAGGCGGACTTGATAGACCTACACAGGGCAGGATCAATGCAGCTGGCTTTGATCTCAGCAGCATGAGCGATTCAGAACTTGCGCGCTTTCGCAATCGCGAGGTGGGCTTTGTATTTCAGTTCTATCATCTCTTGCCTGAGTTTACTGCTCTTGAGAATGTCATGCTGCCGCCTCTTATCGCTGGCATAGGAAAGGCGGAAGCAAAAAGACGAGCGAGCGAGGTTCTTGAGGAAGTAGGGCTTTCCGATCGTCTCTTGCACAGGCCGGCTAGGCTCTCTGGCGGAGAACAGCAGAGGGTAGCCATTGCCAGGGCAGCTGTCATGAAGCCGCGAATAATATTTGCAGATGAACCAACGGGCAACCTCGACAAGGATACAGGACAAAAGGTGTGGGATTACTTAAGAGGGCTCAATGACAACATGGGTATTTCGCTCGTTGCAGTAACTCATAATAGAGATCTCGTATACGGTTTTTCCAGATGCTTAGAATTGTGCGACGGACAGCTAAGAAAATTTAGCATGTTGATCTGAATGAAAAAGGCTATTCATGTCTAACGGGGGAAGAATATTTAGAACCATAACGCTGTGCATAGGCATCATCATGGCCTGTGTACTTATATCTGTACAAGCGCTTGCCGCATCGCTCATCGTCAAGGAGATATCCTTTGTCGGCAACAAGCGCACTCCTGAACAAACCCTTCGCACAAGAATAGTAACTTCCGTGGGTGCTCCGCTCAATCTTGACCGAATAGACGAAGACATTAAATCCATCTACAAGCTCGGCCAGTTTCGAGATGTAAAGGTTGATAGTGAAAGCGTGCCAGGTGGAGTAAAGATAACTTTCATCTTAGACGAAAAGCCGCTTATCTCCGAGATCGCCTTTGAAGGAAACAAGAAGATAAAGGACGAGGATCTTTATTCCGAAGTCAAACAGCGCACTTTTACGGTGCTGGATGAAAAAGCCGTGGCCGAGTCCATACAGGCTATTCGCGCTGCATATGCCAAAAAGGGATTTTATCTTGCCGAGGTCTCATATCATATGGAGAGCGGTGAGGAAGGTGATGCAAGGCTCGTGTTCGACCTAAAGGAGAACAAGGGCGTTGTGGTCAGACAGGTATTTTTTGTAGGCAACGAGGTCTTTAAAGACAAGAATCTCAGAAAGGTAGTGAAGACTCGTAAGAAGACCGCTTTTTCCTTTCTCACTGGAACAGGAAAGTATGAGGAGGAGATGCTAAAGCAGGATACTCTTCTTCTGACATATCATTATCTCAACCACGGTTATCTTAAGGTGAAAGTTTCGCCTCCAAAGACCACCATCTCAAATGACAAGCGTTATATCTTTGTAACGTTCCAGATTCATGAGGGCGATCAATATCGCATCGGTGATGTGACAATGTCTGGTGATATTCTCACCACGCGCCAAGAGCTTATGAGTCTGCTCAAGACCAAGAAAGGCGACATATATTCCCAGATGACGCTTGAGCAGGATATCCTTCAACTGGTTGAGCGCTATGGCGATGAGGGTTACGCGTACGCAACCATTGTACCTCAGACCATGCCGAATGATGAAACGCTAACTGCTGACATCAACATCCACATGGCTAAAGGCAAGCGCATTACAGTCGAGCGGATAAACATCAGTGGCAACACTACCACACGCGACAAAGTGATTCGCCGTGAGATGGAAATAAAGGAGGACGATCGCTACAGCGAGCGAGGTCTGAGAAAGAGCCGCGAGAAACTCATGAGGCTTGGTTTTTTTGAAGAAGTAAACTTTGCAACGCCGAGGGGTACTGCGGACGACACGATGAACCTCAACATCGATGTTAAGGAACGTCCCACTGGAACCTTTAACATCGGGGCAGGCTTCTCCTCAGTGGACAAGTTCATGTTCAATGCGTCCGTACAGAAGGATAACTTTTTCGGTTATGGCATAAGCGGTTCAATATCGGCTGAGCTTTCAAAGAGGCGCCAGCTCTTCATGCTATCTGTTAACGATCCGTACTTTCTCGATAGCAGATGGATGGCTGGAATGTCTGTTTATCGCAACGCTTACAAATACAACGACTTCCGCAGAGAATCCACCGGCGGTGAGCTCTCATTAGGCCGGCGCTTCTTCGATTATTGGTCAGCGCAACTCGGCTACACTTTCGAGCAGGTTAAAGTAGGTAGCTTCAGCTTTACTGTGCCGCAGTTCTTTAGGCAAAACACTGACGGTCTTACGTCGAGCATAAGCCTTACTCTTGCGCGCGATACGCGCGATAACAGGCTGCTCCCATCAAAAGGCCTGTACAACGTGGTAACCCAGGAGGTCTCTGGTACAAAGTTAGGCGGAGACAACGACTTCTACAGGGTGAATTTCAGAACGATGTTCTACCAGCCGATCATAAAGAACAGGTTGATATTCAAAGAGCTCTTCCGCATAGGTTATATAAAGAGTTTAAATGATAGGCCGGTGCCTCTCTTTGAGAGATTCTTCACAGGCGGAGTCTATTCGCTGAGAGGATATCAGCCAGAGGCCGTTGGCCCTAAGATACGAATCCCTAGCAGCATTTCAGGCCAAGACGCAGACTTCGTGTATGGCGGTGACAAGCTTTTGCTCTTCATAACCGAGTTCGAAATACCAATCTATGACAAAGCAGGCATCAGAGGGGTTGTGTTCTTTGATGCTGGAAACGCGTTTGCAGAAAATCAAAACTACAACATCGCAAACCTCCGTCTAGACTACGGCTTTGGCATCAGGTGGAACTCGCCTATGGGCCCACTTCGTTTTGAGTGGGGTTTCCCAATTGGTCGCCAGCCTGGCGAAGACCCTGTTGTGTTTAATTTCACTATTGGTAATTTCTTTTGAGGCTTAAAAAATTCCAAGCACCAAATCCCAAATTCCAACAATAACCTTCTAATATAGAGCTTTTGGGCATTGGAGCTTGGAATTTGGTATTTGGAGTTTGCACTGCTGTCGCGTTAGAGGTGTTAACTGGTTGAAATATAAGAATTCATTTTTCTCATGTCTAGGTGTCATTGCGAGGAGCGTTTAGCGACGAAGCAATCTCCCGCAAACAGAGGTTATAAGGGGATTGC
>JBDRBN010000064.1:2500-10127 GCA_043822785.1 Pseudomonadota bacterium | reverse complement strand
AACTGGTTGAAATATAAGAATTCATTTTTCTCATGTCTAGGTGTCATTGCGAGGAGCGTTTAGCGACGAAGCAATCTCCCGCAAACACAGGTTATAAGGGGATTGCTTCGCTTTGCTCGCAATGACATCCATGAAAAACATGCAGTTCTATCGTAACAACAGTGGGTTATTGGAATTTGGAGTTTATTTGGAATTTGGAATTTGGTGCTTGGAATTTTATTATCAATAATACATTGAGGAATCTATGAAAACACTTCCAATTGAGAAACAATTAGAGCTCATAAAACGCGGTATTGTTGAGCTGGTGAGCGAAGAGGAGCTCATTGCCAAGTTAAAGCGCGGCAAACCCCTTCGTGTAAAGATAGGCTTTGATCCAACTGCGCCCGATCTACACTTGGGGCACACGGTTGTGATGCAGAAGCTCAAGCAGTTTCAGGATCTGGGCCATACAGTGATATTTCTCGTCGGTGATTTCACAGCTCGCATAGGCGATCCGTCAGGAAGGGATGAGACCAGGCCGACGCTTTCTGAAGACGTTATCAAAAAGAATGCCAAGACATATATGAATCAGGCAGGCAAGATTTTGGATATGAATAAGGTAGAGGTGCGTTACAATTCAGAGTGGCTGGGTAAGATGTCTGGCCTTGAAATAGCTGAACTTGGTTCTAAGCAGACAGTGGCACGAATGCTGGAGCGTAATGATTTTAAAAAGCGCATGAAAGAGGGCCACGATATTACGATCCTTGAATTTTACTATCCGCTTTTGCAGGCGCAGGATTCGGTTGTGCTTAAAGCTGATGTAGAGCTCGGCGGGACAGACCAGATCTTCAACCTCCTCATGGGCCGAACCATTCAGAAGAGATCTGGTCAGGAACCCCAGGTGGTTCTCACCATGCCGCTTCTCGTGGGCACGGATGGCGTGCAAAAGATGAGCAAGACCTATGGCAACTATATAGGCATCTATGAAGCGCCTCGCGAGATATTTGGCAAGATGATGTCCATATCAGATGAGCTCATGTGGACTTATTACGATCTTTTGTCTGATCTCTCAGCTGATGAGATAGAAGAGATGAAGGAACGGGTGCTCACCGGCAAGCTTCATCCCAAGGTGGCAAAAGAAAACCTAGCCATGGAGATGGTGGAGCGCTTTCATTCAGAAAAGGATGCCCTGGCAGCGCGCGATGAGTTCGAGCGCGTGTTCGCAAGCAAGAAATTGCCAGATGAGATAGAGGAAAAAGTCATAAATGCAGATGGCGATACTGTGTTGCTGGCCGATACTATAGTTCAGGCCGAGCTCTGTTCCAGCAAAAACGATGCACGCCGCATGATCACCCAGCGAGCTGTAGAACTGGATGGACAGAAGATAACCGACATAGGCGCACAGATTCCTACCACCAAAGATATCTTGCTCAAAGTAGGAAAGCGCAGATTTGCAAGGGTAAAGTTTTTAAGGAAGTAAAAAGATCACGCCGATTTTGCTACACAACTAGCCAGCTTCCTCAAACTTGATCAGGTCATCGATATAGTGTACGTAGGATTTTTTGATAAACTCTGGGATTCCATAGATGTCGAAGTTGTTCCATTCGGAAAGAGGTGTAGCAATTTCAAGCAGGGTCACATCGCTGTCGCCACCTATGATCGCATTCTGAGTCTGCCCGATAGCGTGTATTATCGCATCGTGATACAGAAGCATCATCTTCAGCTCACTCATGCCTTTACCAACCCCCATTCTATAGATGCTGTCCTTTGCAAACTTGACTGCAAGAATGAAGAGCTTTGAACGTTTTTCGATTTCCAATTTTCTATCCATGAGCCATTTTCGATAGATCGAGATCTTTGGAACCACCTCAGTGGTCATGCCATCGATATAGCTGACATCCCTGTTGTCGCGTTGGATGACTTTGGGAACAAAAAGGACGGGAACGCTGGAGGAAGCAACTGCTGCCTCAATGGCATCCACGCTGAAGATCATATCTCGATATTCAGGAATGTCGAAAATGAGAGGAGTCAACACCTCGGGCTTGAATGCATTTATGTTAAAGGCGATAGAGTAAAAAGGAAGTCTTGGCTGTCGGCCTTTTTTAACTCTTTCAATAAAATTCTCAATTGATTTTGCGGAATCAATAAATCCTCCAAAACCGCTAGGTCGAAACGCTTGTGGAAGCAAGTGCTGAACAATCAAGTTCTTGAAGACATGTAGTTTGGATGGAGTTAGCTTTAGCGAGTATCGTTTATTGTAGAGGTCATAGCCGCTCTGCTCTATCTCATCTATTGGCGCATCACTCGCATACCAAAGGCCGCCTATTGCGCCGGCGCTCGTACCCCAAATTTCATCAATGTATTCTTTGGCAGCCAGTGCCTCGATCAGTCGAAAGATCACTGTTTGAGCATAGACTTTGAGCCCTCCTCCGCCAAGTGATAGGACAAACCGCGTATCAGGATCCTTCATGGCTGCAAGTAACTTTGGAAACCTGTTGGATACAGAGATGTTCTCTGTATTTTCTCTAAGATCGGCAAATCTCCAGGTGTATTTTCGTTGCCCGCCAGCCATATCAAGTAGAAATGCGCCTGGATACTGTTTTAGGGCTATATCTCGCCCAAGATATATTGGCGTCGATGGCTGACCATCCCTCTCGCGAGCGAGCGCAGCAGCAATAATTTCATCTTTCGCAGACTGAGGCGGGGAAGAAGCGAGGGATGCAGGAAATGCATCAATGATTTTTACATTGCTTTGACTTGAATCTATTTCAGAATTGATCTGAAAATCGATTCCCATCTTACGAGCTAAGCTTGCCGCACGCTCTGTTGCAAACCAAAGTTTATGTGAAGGATTGTAGAAGAATCTGAACCGCTTCCTAAGCTTGTCCACGCGTCCAGCGTTCTTCTCATTCAATGAAATCGTAAATACAGCACCCATCTCAGGGCTCCTCAATGCGGCTCACGATTTGGCCAGATGTGCCTTTGCATCACTCCGCACAAACCATTCTCTATTTCATTCTTCTTCGCACGACTGCCAGAAGTGCAGCTATTATTAAGAAGCCTACTGGATTTACTGATGCAACGGAAATGAGATTGCAGCCACCGCCTTCTTTTGGGGCTACATCATCTCCAGCGCCAGCGGCTAGCGCAGTGACCTCACTTTCACCAGAAGGGCAGCCGAACTGTCCAGCAAGACCAGCCTCTTGAGGACACTCATCTTCTATATCTGGTACGCCGTCGCCATCTTGGTCACCCTCACTCAGAATTTCAGCTGGGGGTGGAATAGCCGGTGGTTCTGCTGGAGGCGGCTGTGGCTGTGGCTGTGGTTGTGGCTGTGGCTGTGAATTGTCTACAAGGTTGAATGCAAGGATGTCTTTACTTAAGAATAGAGATGGCTTCTCGAATGAGTCTAGAATTCCATTCTTGTCATTGTCAACCTCAGCAGATCCCTTTTTCGCCATTTCCTGAACCAACAGGTCAGGACTAGAATAGATGCAGGGATCTGCAGCGCCAAAGCGGGCCACAAATGGAAAACCTGCGTCCTCAAAATAATCAATGGTCTCCTGAATCAGTTTTTGGGCATTTTTTCCGTTTGTGGGTTTCTTCACGCTTTTACAGAGGAATGAAGTGTTCCAGGGTGGATTAGCTGCAATACAATTGCTTGCAACGACCGTATGTGAACTGGTTTTGCTGCATGATGGGGCGCCTTTCATAAGAGCAAAAGCGAGCATCTTCTCATTTAGAACTGCGTCTCCATACGCATTCAACTTCTTTGCTTCTATCAAGTTATCAGGCAGATCATTGTCATAGACATCAAGGAATTTCTGTTGGAGATCAGTGAGGTTCTTACCAGGGTACAACTTGCCGTATACAACGAATGAATAGTTACCCTCCACATCTATCTCTACCACCAGTGCGTAGTTAGATTTATTAGTGGAGAAGAAGTTTTTGTATTCAGCGCAGTCATCAGCCCTCGAAGTTACGCTCACAAACACAAGCGCCACAGCCATCAATAGAATTGTGATCTTTTTCATATTCTCTCCCTTCTACTTCTTCCTCCTGCGCACAAGGGCCAGAAGCGCTGCTACAATTAAGAAGCTCGCTGGATTTACTGATGCAGTGGATATGAGATTACATGCGCCACCCTCGTCAAACCCCACAGGGCCCTTAAAAACATCCTGAGGCGTACTAGCAGGTAGCGGTGCCGAGGGCTCGCTTATATCGGATGGAGGCGTGATCTCCTCGGAAGGTTCGGCAGCCTCTTCAGTAGATTCTGCGGTGTCCTCGGGTAGAACTTCAAAGGAATCCGGTACGCCGTCGACATCTTTATCATCATTCTCGCCTCTCGATAACATATCTTTAAATTTCCAGTATGAGGTAGAAACAATACATGGGTCCGCAGCTCTGAACCCGACCTTATTACTGTCGTATAGCGCAATCACCTCTTCGCGATTAAACGCCCCTGTGATATCCATCTTCTCACTGGTGCAGCGGAATGAAATGCCCCCTTGAATAGCTTCACAATTAGATGGCACTGCAGTGCTGCCTGCAGGGCCAGTCCACCAATCAAAGGGAAGCATCTTCTCATTTGCAATATCTTCATATTTCTTGATTATTTTATCGATATTGGGGTGGTAATCATTACCATAATCTTTGAAAATCTTCGTAAGTTCAGAAAAATTACGATTAGGGCTCATTTTGCCATAATAGATAATATAATATTTTTTCTTATCCATGTTGGTGTGGAACATCGTCATGTAGTCATTTTCATTATCAGAGAAGAAGATCTTATATTCGGTGCACTCATCACCGGCCCATGAAGTCGTGCTTGCAAGCACCAGCATCATGGCCATCATCACAATAGTGATTTTCTTCATAACTCCTCCTTACTTCATCCGCCTGCGCACCAAGGCGAGTAGCGCTGCTATTATTAAGAAACTTGCTGGGTTTGCCGATACAGCAGATATCAGATTGCAGCCACCGCCATCTCCAGCGGTTTCAGGCTCTAGTTCATAGACTTCGCCTAGATCAGTTGGGGCAGGGATGCTCTCTGGAGGGAGAGCAGGTGGTGTGGGCTCAGCGGGAGGTGTAGGCTCGTCTGGAGGTGGGGCAGGAGGTGCGACAGGCTCATCCGGCTGAAAAAGCTCTTTAAACCTAGCCAATAGAGTTGGCTTCTCGAACAGATCAGGAATGCCGTTCTTATCATGATCATCGTTATTTGTCTGAAGAAGCAACCTTCTAGCTAGAAAGTAGTCTGTCTCGATGGGCGGATCTGCAGCGCGAAACATGATCTCCCATAATATTGGTTGTTGATCAAAAAGATAGGAAACTAGTTCAGCGCGATTATTCCCTCCAGCGCTGTGTGTTGTACCTGTACACCGAAATGCGCCTCTTCCTTCGTTGGTTATAATGGATTCACAATGGGCTGGAATTGCACGTCTGTGTTCTATCACATCTTTTAAGTCTGCCGGTCGCTTCTTATAAACTTCAAAGGGAAGCATGTTCTGCTCTGTAATCGCAATGGGACTGTCAGCCGCGTCAGCGATCTCCTTTTCGATCTTCGCCTCTAGATTAGCGTTTTCGAAGATATCTTTGAGATCGGAGTAATAATATCCCTCTCGGAATAACCCATAATACACAAGGAAATATTCATTCTTAACTTCGTCAAGGTCGATTCCTATCCAATAGTCCTCTTCATTAGGTGAGAATCCAGGTATTATTATTAGCTCTGCAGATATTGGCATGTCAACTGCCCGCTCTGCTTCCTCGGCAGGTCCGGCCTTTTTAGCCCAGGCCACTGAACTTATGCCCGCAAGCACTAATGCCACAGCTATCATCATGATTGTGATTTTTCTCATATTTCCTCCTGTTCCACCCCTTATGTCTTGATAATTAGATCATATTTATGAATAGCAAAACCCATGCCGGACTTTGCTATAAATTATCTCGATAAATCAATGCATTACGTTAATGATCAGTTTCCAGTTTTGATAATTCGTCAAATAATTGGCGAATCTACAAAAACGGCATATGCCTGCGGTTTTCTGGCGATGCGTGTATGGCAAGCGAGAGCCAGTCGTTGCCTTCATTGAACATGACCTTGAGTTTGAAGAGTTTATTGAGCGTTCTCCTAAGCGTCCTTTCGCTCACATCAGGAAATCTTTTTTTGATTTTATCAAAACTCTTTATATCGTCACAGAACAGATAAACCTCCCGCATCCAGCCTTCTAAGGTTATTATGCGCAGGCTATGCCTTGAATCTTCAATCTTCAAGAAATCTTTGCAATCTGAATAATAAAGCAAAGGATGATTATTTGCTTCTGCTTTTTCGTATTTCTTACGCCAGCTTTCAAGACGCTTATTAAATTTTCGATAGTCATTGGGTCTGCGCTTTGTCTTAAATCCAATATCCCATAGCTTGATTCTCTTACCGATATCCTTTGGAAGAATAGATGCCAGTTTGCTTGCTCTATCAACACGACATACTCCGTATTTTTTTGGATGATGATATATCAAAGAGCCAGAGCTCAAGTGAAACGTTGAGACATGGGCTGGTGGAGCAAAAGATGAAGCATAATCCATTGCCCATACACTTCTATCGATCTCTTTTTGCGATTCAGTTGGAAAGTTGATCAAAAGATTACCAAAAGGCATTATGCCCAACACTTCGCAGCGCTTTAGAATATTAATATTGTCTATGCATCTGGTGCCCTTGTTCATCTTTTTAAGAAGCGAAGAATCAAACGCTTCCAGGCCTATCGTGTGGTATAAAATGCCAGCGCGCTTCATTAAGATAAGAAGCTCCTTTGGCGTATTAGCCCTTATCGCGCTCATGATTTTATATGATCGTTTATGAGAAATAAGATGAGATGCGAGCTCATTACAATATGCAAGGTCTAGCATAGTTGCCACGATATCAAATCTATCTACACAAAAGCGTTTGCACAGACGATCTATTGAATTTGCAATTTCTAATGAAGGGCGAGTTCGATTATTGTGTGCGAATGACATGGTACAGAATGCGCACCGATAAGCGCACCCACGGCTGGCTTCAACCGGAACGCATGGAGTTATAGCAAGATCATTTAAAAGAGGATGCGTATTTAACGTTTTAAAATAATGATCGTAGTCTGGATCAGGCATGCCCTTTAGGCTTAGCAAAGGGCTGCATGGGTTGCGTTTTATTCCTTCATCAGTTCGATAGATTAAACCAGGAATATGGCGTTCAAATTTCTTCTTACGTTTGTGTAAAGCTCTTAACAAAGATACAAATGATTTTTCCCCATCTCCATCAACGCACCAATCAACCTGGGGAAAGAGTTCGATGATTGACGAACCAAATTCACCTTCAACACACTGGCCGCCAAAAATTATACGCATATCTGGATAATCCCGCTTAATCCATTGTGCGAAGACAAGGGATGCAAATAATTGTTGAGAGTGAATCGTAAATCCAACCAGGGCATACTTGGGCCAATCTACGGATCGATAAATTTTCCTAAGCGCACGGTTTAACCGAACGATATGCTTTTCAGCTTTAGGAAGATGACGACTAATGTATTTGAGTGCTTCTTGCTTTTTTTCAGGAAACAGAAGGGCTGCGCAAAGCACTTCACCTGCATGTGGGCCGGTCTTATATGCAATGTCT
>JBDRBN010000063.1:0-15722 GCA_043822785.1 Pseudomonadota bacterium | reverse complement strand
ACGCAGTACGCGAATACATAAGGAATCAGGAAAAGGAAGACCAACGGCTCGATCAGCTGAATATGTTTCGGTAGGTTTTAACCGCTTTGAGCGGTTCACGGTTTTTCAAGCCCCCGGCTCTGCCGGGGGTACATGACTTAGTGACCAGCGTTTGGACACAGATCGTATTACTTACTGGTCACTGGTTACTAGTCACTGGTCACGGAGTATATGTTAAGTAATTTTATCACAACGAGGGTGCAGGATGTGTGCAATTGGGCCAGGCGCTATAGCCTATGGCCCATGCCATTTGGCACTGCTTGTTGCGCCATAGAGTTTATGGGGGTGATATCCGGCCGATTTGATATATCTCGATTTGGTGCGGAAATTGTGCGTTTTTCGCCAAGACAGGCAGACCTTCTTTTAGTGATGGGCACGATATCTTACAAACAGGCACCGATTCTCAAAAGGATTTATGATCAGATGCCCATGCCTAAATGGGTGGTGGCATATGGCGCATGCGCTGCTTCGGGAGGATTCTATGATAACTACAACACGGTTCAAGGAATAGACACCATAATACCGGTGGATGTTTATGTACCAGGTTGTCCGCCGCGTCCAGAACAGCTCTTTGATGCAATCATACGTATACAGAAGGGAATCTTAAGCCGGAAGAAGGATAAGCAATAAGAATACAACAAGGAGAAGTGACAAAGTATGTTAAATCCAAAATCCAAAACTCCAAATCCTAAACAAATCCGAAATACAAAATTCCAATGTTCCAAACAAAACCTTATGTTACTCTGTTTTTTGGATTTTGAAATTCGGATTTGTTTAGGATTTGCACTGTTGTTGCGTTAGGGGTGTTAACTGGTTGAAATATAAGAATTCATTTTTCTCATGTCTAGATGTCATTGCGAGGAGCGTTTAGCGACGAAGCAATCTCCCGCAAACACAGGTTATAAGGGGATTGCTTCGCTTTGCTCGCAATGACATCCACGAAAAACATGCAGTTCTAAGGCAACAACAGTGGAATTTTGGAGCTTGAAATTTCCCCAATCATAGCCTCATAAACAATGGCGCCAGAAGAAGCGATAGCACGCTCATGAGCTTAATCAGTATGTTGAGCGCCGGGCCTGCAGTATCCTTGAACGGATCGCCGACAGTGTCGCCTATCACAGCTGCTGAGTGACGCGCACTTCCTTTGCCGGTACCCGCAGCAGTATCCCTTGGTTCCTCTTCAATCTGCTTTTTCGCGTTGTCCCATGCGCCTCCGGAGTTTGCCATGAATATAGCAAGCATAACGCCCGAGGCGATCACGCCGCCCAACAGTCCGCCGAGCGCGCTCACCTCACCCCAGATGAGCTTGGAACCAACTCCCACTACCACGGGCGTTAGCACTGCAATGACGCCGGGTTTTATCATGTGTTTGATCGCAGCCGCTGCCGAGATATCCACGCACTTTGCATAATCGGCCTTGGCTGTTCCCTCCATCAGACCTGTTATCTCTCTAAACTGTCTGCGCACCTCCTCTATGAGATCGTGAGCGGTTAGCCCAACCGCCTTTAGAGAGAACGAGCAGAATAGAAATGGCAACATGCCTCCTATGAGCAGGCCTGCCATCACCTGTGGTGATGTGATGTCTATATTCGGCAAACCTGTTGCCTCGCGAAATGCGGCAAACAGCGCGAGCGCTGTGAGCGCTGCAGAACCTATGGCAAATCCCTTTCCGATCGCTGCTGTGGTGTTGCCAACTGAATCAAGCGAGTCTGTGCGCTTTCTGACCTCTTCGCCAAGACCGCTCATCTCTGTTATTCCGCCGGCATTATCCGCAATGGGCCCATAAGCATCGACCGCAAGCTGTATGCCTATGGTAGAGAGCATGCCCACCGCAGCTATGGCTATGCCGTAAAGCCCGGCAAGCCAAAAGCTAATGAGTGTTGCAGCAGCAATGGTCACTACCGGAAAGGCCGTGGAATGCATGCCCACATAAAGGCCAGCGATGATAGTGGTGGCGGGTCCGGTCTTTGTAGCAGCGACGATCTGATTAACCGGTTTCTTATGCTTCTCGCAAAAGTGTACGGTAATGAGTCCTATGATAACGCCGGCTGCAAGCCCTGCGATGACCGCTCCCCAAAGCCTAATTGGTGAAACGAGCACGCCTCCGATGACAAGACCATTTGGTACAAGCCAGACCGTTACAAAATAAGCGCTTACGAGCAAAAGCGCTGCTGCCACAAAAGTGCCGAAGTTGAGGCCTTTCTGTGGATTGCCACCCTCCTTCACCTTTACGAAGAAGGTGCCTATGATGGAGGAGAGAATGCCAACACCGGCAAGTGCGAGCGGCAATGATACGCCCGCTAAACCTGAGGCCACGCCCAGAACCATGGCTGAGATCAGCGCGCCGATATAAGACTCAAAGAGGTCTGCGCCCATGCCGCACACATCGCCCACGTTGTCGCCCACGTTGTCTGCGATGGTTGCAGGATTTCTCGGATCATCTTCTGGAATGCCCTGTTCGACCTTGCCCACCAGATCCGCGCCTACGTCAGCAGCTTTGGTGTAGATGCCGCCTCCAACGCGCGCAAACAAAGCGATGGAAGATGCGCCAAATGAAAATCCGACCAAGATCGGCAGGATCGAATTCTTGAGATTATATTCATCAAATCCGTATACTGAAATGAATATCAAAAACAAGATCGACAGGCCCAGAATAGCAAGCCCTACCACGCTAAGGCCCATGACCGAGCCTCCCCTAAAAGCGACGTTCAGTGCAGCATTCAAACTTTCGCGCGCCGCGTTCGCTGTTCTCACATTAGCCTTTGTGGCGATGTTCATACCCAGGTATCCGGCGAGCGCCGAGCAGATAGCGCCGCTAAGAAACGCCACTGCTATGAGCCTGTGCTCGCCCGTGTTAACCAGTGCGAATACCACTGCGACGATAATTGCGAATATAGCAATGGCTTTGTACTCGCGCGTGATAAAGGCCATGGCACCAATGCGAATTGCAGAAGCCACTTCGCGCATCTTTTCATTGCCAGGATCCTTGCCTGAAACCTTGATGGAGGCCACCGTTGCATAGATGAGCGCCAAAATCCCACATCCGATTGTCAACCACACCACTAGTTCATTTATATTCATAGACTCCTCATTTTTGAATGGGATTCCTCCACTCCCAAGCACTCAATCACTGAGTGCTCGGTCGGTCGGAATGACATCTTGTTTTTTAAAATAGGAACACCGAAACAAACCCTAAGACTGCATATGTTTCAGGCATGGCTGCAGACACGATGCCGTTTGCGAGCACATTTCTGCCATCAGCTATAGAGCGAATGCCAGCAGCGCATACTTTGCCCTGATATATAGCGCTCAAGAATGTTGAAAGTCCCACAACCATGAGAAGAATCCAGCCTATGGATGGGTCCGTCGCCAATGCATCCTTTTTTAGAAGTCCGGCTAAAAGCGAATATATGCCTTGGGTGCTGGGCAAAACAGCCAGCGGCAAAACCCCGAAAAAATGTTGTTTGCCAGCGCCCATGGCTGCTTGGAATGCAATCGAAAGTCCCCATGCTGATCCTGCAAGCCCAAGGCCTATTCCGAGATAGAATGCTAATTTCTGAATTGAAACGATGTCCATTGTTACCCCCTTATATTTGCGAGACACGCGAGAAACGCCAGCAACGCAAGCAACGTTTCTCGCGTTGCTGGCCTTGCTGGCGTTGCTTGCAGTTTGTTTTTAGCTTTCATCTTCATATATTGATGTTCTCAGTCAGTAGCAAGAGGTTTGTATTGAACTCCGGTAAATTGCACAAATTTTGGAAGCGCTTCAACAGCGTGTAGCCTCGCTGGATGCACGAGCGCGCTTATTATACCTATGGTCATGTTAAACGTATGTCCGACCACCAAAACGACAATGCCTACAAATGCTCCCAAAATAGGAATTGAAATCGCGCTGCTCGCTTGAGCAGATAGCTCGTTTACCACTGTTGCAATGGCTGCGGTCGCAATTCCAAGGCCAAAGAGCCTGGAGTATGACATCACATCGCCCACGAGTGTTGTGTGATTGTAGATGCCCCAAAGCCCCAACCCCAAACGCTTAAATGGATTGCTAGCATCGGAAGTAAAGATGAGCACTATGCCAATTCCCACAGCCAAAAGCATCCACCAAAAAGAAATGCCCAGCACAAGCAATGCTCCGCCCCATAGAATACAGATTGACCCGAGCTTACAGATCTTTATTTGCCAGTGATGCGCTGCGATGGCAGATAGCACAAATGCGATGGTGAGATGCAAAAATCCCAAAGCTATGGATATCTTGAACAGCAACATGGGATCGCCAAAATCATATGACACGTCCAAGAGAATCCATTCCCTTCCGCCAGGTGCAGTCCCGAACACAGAGCCGGTCACAACTCCCACCAACATAGTCGCGATTCCAAAGAAAAATGTCAGATTGCCCACCACCTTTGCAAATGGATGGCCCTTGAAGATGCGCTTCACGGCATAGGCGCCTGCCATCATAGCTATTCCATAACCCACATCGCCAAGACATATTCCAAAAAAGAGCATCATAAACGGCGCAAAGAAGAGTGCAGGGTCCAGTCCTCGATAGTCTGGTATTCCAAACAGGCGTAATAGCGGCTCAAACACACGCGATAGAAAAATGTTTTTTGTAAAAACTGGTGGGTTTTCATCTGGCAATGGATCCCTTACATCCATCACCACAGGTGTGGCAAAACCGGTGAGCACGTCTTTTACCTCTTGGGCATGATCCTTTGGCAGCCAGCCTGCAAACGCTTTTATGTCGCCATCATCAAAGGCGCGCTGAATGGCTTCTTGATAATAGTATTCATGCTCATCCCTCGCGTGCTTGCGCATAAGATGCGGAAGGTGTGAGGCTGCTCGTTCAAGCCTTTCTACAAGGGCGCTGCGCTTTGCTTCAAGGTTATCGAGCTCCTCTTGAACAACAGTCAATCTATTTTCCGAAAGCGCAATTGCTTCAGCCCCTTCTATTCTTATTATGCCTCCTCGCTTCACAGTTACAAAGAGGACTTCGCTCTTTGTTTGTTCGATGATTTTACAGAATATGCCATCTGGAATATTGAGATCATCAAATTGATACGCGTCTGCGCTCCATAGCTGAATGAAGATGCCTTCATCAAAGAGTTTCTTTACTTCTTTTGGATCATAATCGCCCCAAGGTTGAAGTCGTTCTGCCATGCGCTTATGCGACTTGATCTTCTCTTCAAGGTCGCGAAGGCTCGCAAACCACGCTTCTGTTTCTGTAAACGAAGGCTCGCTTCCTTCGCCTTTCTCAGAAGGGTTTGAGGTTGAAAGCGCTTTCAGGTCATTTATTACAGCCTGCTGCATATTGAGCTTGTGCCTGAGCCTCTCGATCGATGGCAGTATGGCCTCTTCATTTATATGCTCAGGATGCACTACTCCCAGGCGCTGCAACAAGCGCAAGAGATCATCGCCCTTATTGGAAAGGGTGACAAACGTAGCTCTCTGCATGGGTACAATTGCCATATAAATCGATTGTCATTGCGAGGAACGTAGTGACGAAGCAATCTCCGTAAGCGAAGGGGATTGCTTCGCTTCGCTCGCAATGACACTCCCTATGCCGTCTCTGATGTATGCGCCTGCTGCAATATTTCCTTCTGAGCTATCTTTGCTATCATCACATTTGTGCGCTCGTTGTCCTCTAGCCTCCCGCGAATATAGCGTATCTGTTCATCGTATCTGGGTATGAGCCTCTTCTCGAACAAGTTAATGCGCTGTGTGGTAACAGCAAGCTCATCCAAAAGCACATCGAGCGAGCGAGTCATCACCTCTATACCCTTCTCCACTTTAAGCAGCTCCTTCTTGAGCGAAACAAAGATGTCTAGTGATGGAGATGATGCAAAGAAGCTGTAAGGCGCTATATCAAAGCGCACCTCTTCCAGCTCTTCCAGCAAAACGCCGGCAATATTCAATGGCAATGTTTTGATTTCAGAAACCAAAACGATCTTTTCCACTTCAGGATGAGGGCTCCTTTGCATCTTTGAAGCCAGAATGTCCCTGTGCGCTTCGAGCTCGCGTATCTTCTCTTCCCAGTTGATCGTCTCGCGCGTAAGCTGTTTGCGGCGCAGATCTAACGTTGGCACAGCATGTGCGAGCTTTTGGCTTCGCATCTTGCAGAACCTAAGTGCGCCCTTTGAGACATTGACCCGCATCAGGTCTCCTTATCGCGATAGTGCTTATCCAAAAGCTCTTTTTTGATCCTTAGCACTCTCTTGGGAAGGATGCTCGCCAACTCCCATGCTAGGTCGATGGTCTGATCAAGGGTTAGGTTTTGATCTGCAGGCAAAAAGCGTCTTTCAAACTCATCTGCAAATTTAAGGTACGCAAGATCCACCTCATCGGTTATCAAAAAACCCATCTCCTTCTGCTCGCGAATGCTAAGCGCATTTGCATAGGCTGAAACACACGCGTTCATGATCGGGCCGTGATCGGCGCGCGTCTCCTTTCCTACTACCAAGCCCTTGAGGCGAGATAAGCACTTCATGATCACAAACCTTCCACGCTCCACAGGCAGCTGGCCTTCTGTGATGTAGCCGGTGAGGTTTGCAACGATGTGCGAGAGGTCGTTATCAGGAACCGAGTTTATGCCTATTACAGTTACGGATCCACGCTCTCCGCCAAAGTTGACCGCGCGCTCATATATGCGAGCCAGCTTGCTGTACAGATCGCCTGGATAACCATCGCGGCTGGGAATCTTGCCCTGAGCGTTGGAAACTTCCATTAGCGCATCAGCATACCTTAGCATGTCGGTCATAACCACGAGCACGTGCTGTCCCATTAGCGCTAGCTGCTCTGCAAAGGCACAGCAGATGTGAGGAACGTTTAGCCTCTCTATTGCTGATTCGTTGCCTAAGTTTACGCACATGACAGTCCGCTCGGCTGCATCCTCGAGCACCTCTCTATAAAAGAGGTACTCCTCGTTAAGAAGGCCCAAACCTCCAAACACCACGCTAAAGCTTTCTTGGCCTGCCACGCGCGCTTGTTTTATTATTCTTGCTACGATGTGGTTTATGTCCTCGCCAGGCAGTTTATATATGGGAATCTTTTGGCCGCGCACTATGGTGTTTGCTCCATCAATGGAGGGAATGCCTGTTTCGATATAGCCTGCGCTCATGGCGCGGCGTTTGGGATTGACCACCGGGCCCTCAACAGGAATCTTTTGGCCGTTCACCTCGGGCCTTCCATCGCGCGGCCGTCCAATGCCATCGAAGATCCTGCCCATGATGTAGTCAGGATGAAACGTAACCTGAAAAGGGTGACCTGTGAACTGGGTTCTTTGGGTCGTAAGCACGCCCAAACTTCCCTCGAGAGATTGCATGAACACCGTGTCGCCCTGAATCTTTACCACTTTTGCCCGGCCAAATCCTTCAAGCAGTGCCTCCTCTCCCATGCCTACTCCAGACACTCCTCTTACCTGAAGAATCGGACCGTCGATGTTTACAATATCGCAGTAAACTATTTTCACCGCACGCCCCCTTGGATCGTATCTATGATATCCTGGTAACCCTTCTCATAGTCAGAAGAATAATTGACCTGAGTGATGTTGAATATGAGATCTTCCTGCCTTCTGCGCATAGAAGTTTTGTTCTCCTTTGGAAAGATGTCCAGCAGGTGAACCAAAAATTGCATCATGGCATAATGGCGTTTGAGGTCAGTTGAAGAGTCATGTTCCTCATAGGTGTTTTGGTTGAGATAACCCTTTTGCACGATCTCGCCCAAAAGATATTTTCTATATTCCTCATCTGCGATGCCGCGCTCGCCCAATATCTCCATCTGGGATTTGATGCGCTCGCCTTCGACCACAGCGTTTTTTATGATGCTTACGTAATTGAGCCAACAGGGAAACCCTAATGAGTTGAAGAAACGCTCCAGCGCATCGTGAGATGTGTCCAGATATTTGGAATGACACTCCATGGGATCAAATGCAGGAAACAGCCGCGCCGCTGCTCTGTCCCTTGAAAGTATGAGTGCAGTCTTTGCAGTTTGAATAGCAGCCTGTGTGGGAGGATCACCTGCAATGTCGCCTCCATCGGGCGAGAGCGCGGCCACCGTCGTAATGCTGCCTTTTCTGCCTCCGACAGCTTCGCCTAAACATAAAACCTTTCCAGCCCGTTCAAACCAGCGAGTGAGATATGCGCCGATATATGCCGGGAAAGCTTGAGGCCCTGGTATCTCGCCTAAACGGCCGCTCATCTCGCGCATGCCCTGGGCCTGACGCGAGAGGCTGTCGGTGAGAAGCAGCACATCATATCCCATATCGCGAAAGTACTCGGCTACGGTAGCGCCAACGAGTATGGAGCTCTCGCGCGCAGCAACTGGCATAGCGCTTGTGTTTACTAAAAGAACGGTGCGCTCTGAAAGCGGCCTGCCGGTTTCTGGGTCTATGAGTTTCGGGAACTCTTTTATGAGCTCCACCATCTCTCCAGCGCGCTCGCCGCATCCAACATAGAGAACGATCTTCACCCGGCTGTGCCTGGCTAGGTCGTGCTGGCACATGGTCTTTCCAGTTCCAAAATCGCCAGGCGTGCAGGCTGTTCCTCCGAGCATCACGGGATTTAAACCATCGATTATTCGCACGCCCGTGTTTAATACTTCGCTCAGCATGAGCCTTGCTGAAACAGGCCTGGGAATTCTTACTGGCCACTTCTGCATGAGTTTTAGCGGATGTTCTTTACCCTCCTTGTCCACAAGAACGCCTATCTCATCATCTACTGTAAATTCACCGTTTGAGATGCCCTTTATATTTCCATCAGGATATAGGGGCGGCACCATGATCCTGTGTTCAACTAGAGGCGTCTCATCTACCGTGCCGATTATATTGCCTGCACGCACTGCATCGCCATCCTTAACAGTAGTTTCGAACTTCCACTTCTTGGTGTGGTCGAGCGGAGAGATAACCTTGCCCCTGGGCAAAAAAACACCGTAACCTTCCAGCATGTTGCCAAGCCCGTCTAACGTATTGTTAAGAAGCCCTGGACCAAGATCAATGCTCGGAAGGCTGCCTTTAAGCGTTGCGTCGTGTCCGACCATAACTCCAGTAGTATCTTCATAGGCTTGGAGATCTGCATGCCTTCCGCGAACGCGAATCACCTCTCCTCTTAGGTTCATGGGGCCTATCACCGCCTCTTCGTTCATCATGCACGGCATACCCGCACCTCCTGCACCCTGGAGGTCAGCAACAACAAGGTTGTCGTCAACCATAACGATTTTTACTGTGCGCTCCTTCAAGACAAATATCCTCCCTGTTTTATTACACTAAACTGCACCACATAGCTCAAAAGCTCATCAAGGTTGAACGTGTATTCTGGAGCTATATCCCTGGCCTTGGCAAGCTTTAGCATGTTTACAGTTCTATCCATCTCTTTATATGAATCAACCCTTCGATGGAGTTTACCCTGAGCGAAGTCGAAGGGCTCAGGGCCGGCTCCACTTTCAACTAACGAGATCAATGTGTCGATAACTGGTCTAAACTCATATGCATATTCTTTGCTTATGTCTTTGATCTGAAGCGGCTCTCCTAAAGCCTTATGCCTCATCGCCCTGTGAGCAGCTAAGGCATTTCTTAAACCCACCTCCCAGCTTACCCATTCCATTAAAAATTGTGATCGCAGCGAGCAGGCGAGCTTCATGAGGCGACGAAAATAAGCCTCCCACACCCTGTCAAACGGATAAGAATATGCACTACCATCAGAATCCAGAGCGCTCTTTAACCAATGTGGCATGTTCTCTCTTTGGCGAAGTTGCTTTTCATCGAAAAGCGCTGTTTCAGAAGGATCCACTCCAAATTCAATTTGCTCAAGCGCCTTTATATCAAAGCTAAAAAGAAGTGCGCGCGTAAGTAAGGCAGCCGTGCCCCCTTCGTCGCTGCACAAAGAGGCGAGCTTAGCTGCGCTGAGCGAGACAGCTCCGCCAGGATCTCGCGGTAAGGCAGGAAGAGATGTAAAAAGATACTCAAAAGCCATGTCACCCCAGATCTACTGTTCCCTCGTCGAGCAAGCGATGAAACCTCTCAGACACAAATGGCCGTATCACCTCGAGCATGGAGTCGGTATCGACTATCAGTTCACCGCCGGCGTTTTCTGTAAAGAGCTTAAAACCGCGCAGGCCTTTTTCTGTATGTAGGGTGGCTTGTGTTTTAAGCTCGCTGCGCATCATTGCAATCCATTCCTTTATGAACTTATCCTTCATGTCCTCTGGAATAACGATATGAAGCTCCTCGGGCCTTTGTGATGTTCTCTTCTCAATATATTGGGATATGATGCTAAATATGAGTTTCTTTATGAATTCTGGATCAGCTAGCGCATCGTCCGTTGCTTTCCTTAAAGGCCTTAGCGCAACAAGTTCCTCTAGCTCTGACTTTGCAGTAAGAAGCATGTCCCTTAAGGCCAAAGACATCTGCTGATCCAGGTTATCCATCGTGGCTTTGGACTTTGCCTTGGCATTCTCGATTATCCTGTCGGCTTCGTTGCGCGCTTCTTTTATAATCTTGGCTGCTTCCTTTTTGGCATCAGCCTCTATGCGCTCTGCCTCAGCGTGACCCTTCCTAACCCCCTCTTCCTTGAGAGCACCTATTAGTTCAGCTAATTCGCCTTTCAATGTGTCCTCCTTGTTGTCATTGCGAGGAGTTTTTGCGACGAAGCAATCTCCTGAAGTTATGGAGATCGCCACGCCCCCCCAACGATCTTTGGGGGGCTCGCAATGACAATTAATTTAATTCTCAAGCACCTTTACTGCATCCTGCACAAACAAGATGACTGAAGTATGTGTGATTTCAGCTATGCCCCCGTCTATCTCATAATATTCCCGCTCTGGTTCTTCTTGCTCTTGCGACCTGATGAAGTGCATGTTCCCCTTTCTAAGAATTTTTATCAATCTATCATGCCCATCCATGGCCGTGATCTCTCCATCAACGCCTGGGAGCGTGACGAATTTTACCTCTGCCTCAAGTACGATCCTGTCGTATGTAAGAACCTTTAGATGCATAATCAGTGACCAGTGACCAGTGACCAGTGACCAGTTATCAGCAAAACACAGCACAAAACACTAGTCACTGATTACTCGGCTGTTGCCATGTGTTCGGCTTTCTGCCTTACTTCTTCGATTGTTCCCACGTTGTAAAACGCTTGCTCTGGGCAATCGTCGTGTTTGCCTTCCAAAATCTCTTTAAAGCCCCTGATCGTATCAGCAAGCTTCACGTACTTTCCTGTGAGCCCTGTAAACTGGCTGGCAACGTGAAACGGCTGTGAGAAAAAGCGTTGTATCTTTCTTGCCCTTGCAACGATGAGCTTGTCTTCATCTGAAAGCTCGTCCATACCCAAAATTGCAATTATGTCGCGAAGGTCTTTGTAGCGCTGAAGCATCTTTTGTACCTCTCGCGCTACGGAATAGTGCTCTTCTCCGATCACCTCTGGAGCTAGTATCCTTGATGTTGAATCAAGCGGATCAACTGCTGGATAAATACCTAGCTCTGCAATCTGCCTTGCAAGCACTGTGGTCGCATCCAGATGAGAAAACGCAGCAGCAGGTGCAGGATCGGTGAGATCGTCTGCTGGCACGTAGATAGCCTGAACAGATGTGATGGATCCGTTTCGCGTAGTGGTGATGCGCTCCTGAAGCGCACCCATCTCTGTAGAGAGCGTAGGCTGATAGCCAACTGCCGAAGGAAGGCGGCCGAGAAGAGCTGAAACTTCTGAACCCGCTTGTGTGAAGCGGAATATGTTGTCGATGAAAAGAAGCACATCTTGATGCTTATCATCTCGAAAGTGTTCTGCCACGGTGAGCGCTGAGAACGCTACGCGCGAACGCGCACCTGGCGGTTCGTTCATCTGGCCATAGATGAGTGCTGTGCGATCTAAAACGCCTGAAGCTTTCATCTCGAGCCACAGGTCGTTGCCTTCTCTTGTGCGCTCGCCCACGCCTGCAAACACCGACGTGCCGCCATGCTTTAGCCCCACGTTGTGTATGAGCTCCATGACAATTACTGTTTTGCCTACGCCTGCACCACCAAACAGGCCTATCTTTCCGCCTTTTGGATATGGCGCCAAAAGGTCAATTACTTTGATGCCGGTTTCAAACATCTCGATCTCTGTTGTCTGTTCTTCAAACGAAGGAGGTTCGCGATGTATGGGAGAATATGAAACGCCTTCAAGGGGTGGGCCTTCGTCCACAGGCTCACCTATCACATTAAGAATCCTGCCAAGCACCTCTTTGCCCACTGGCATTTCAATGGGCATATCCATATTTATGACCTTTGAGCCGCGCACCAGACCGTCGGTCGTGTCCATGGCAATGCAGCGCACGGTATTTTCGCCCATGTGCTGCGACACCTCCATGACGAGGTTGTCCTGTTTATCGTTTATGCTGGGATTTGTCGCTTTGAGTGCAGTGTATATTTCTGGCAACACTTCCTCTTCAAAGCGCACGTCCACCACAGGCCCTATCACCTGCGTGACCACCCCTACCTTACCTGCATGCTCACCCCTCATACATTCTCCCCAATTTCAAAATAAAACGTTGCTGGCGCTGCTGGCGTTTCTTGCGAAGTTATTTCAACGCTTCTGCTCCATTTACGATATCCATGAGCTCAGACGTGATAGCCTCTTGTCGTGCCCTGTTGTATACCGACGTTAAGTGTGCGATCATATCGTCTGCGTTCTTTGTGGCCCCATCCATTGCGCTCATGCGCGCCGCCAGCTCTGATGCATCGGATTCTAGCATGGCCTGCTTGAGCGTGCTTTTGAGCGACTCTCTACTTAAGGCGTGCAGGGCCTCTTCCCTGCCTGGCTCATATAGATACTCGAGATGTCGTTCTGTTTTGCTGCCTATGTGATACAGCGGCAATAGGTTCCAAAATGTTATTTCTTGCTTAGCTGCGGTTACAAAACGATTGAACCCAAGGTTGCAGCCCGAGCTCTTGCCGCTCAAATACCTGTTGCACACCATCTCTACCATTTCAGCTATCTTTGCGTCGCGATCGCCATCCATGGTCACGAGCTCAGGATCATAGCCATGCTTCAAAAAATGTTTGTATCCCTTTTTTCCTATGACATAGATCTTCACATCTATGTTATGGGATATGTGATCTGCTATTCCATCCTCTGCAACCCGCAAGAGGTTTTCGTTAAATCCTCCGCAAAGCCCCCTGTCAGACGTGATGACTATCAGATCTATTACATCCAGCGTCCTAGGCCTTCTCCACAGTCCTGGCGCGCGCGCACCCAACCTGCGCGATACCCTGGTCACAGAATCATATACAGCTGATGAATATATCCTTCCTTCTTGCGCCATCATCTGAGCGCGCTTAAGCTTTGCAACAGCAACGAGCTTCATAGCTTTAGTCACCTTCTGCGTATTTTTTGCTGCATCTATTCTGTGCCTAATGTCTTTAAGCGATGCCATTATTTGCTTTCTGCTACATACTGGCGCTTGAACTCCACTATGAGCTGATCAAGCTGCCGCGTTGCAATGCCATCTAGGTCGCCTGTGGAATCTATTTTCTTAACGAGCTCTGGAGCAGTTTCATTCACATAGCGTACAACGCCAGCAATCATGTGCGAAACATGGTCCACATCGATGTCATCGAGATGTCCTGCAATGCCGCAATACAGCTGAATGACCTGCTCAGATATTTTCATAGGCCGATACTGCGGCTGTTTGAGAATCTCCACAAGTCTCTCGCCTCTGTTTATTTGCCTGCGCGTGGCTTCGTCCAACTCTGCTCCGAATTGTGCAAAGGAGACCATCTCGCGATACTGAGCAAGATCAAGCCTTAGGGTTCCGCTCACGCGCTTCATGGCTTTTGTCTGAGCTGCGCCGCCCACGCGTGAAACTGAAAGACCCACATTTATTGCAGGTCTGATGCCAGCATAGAACAGGTCTGATTCCAAATATATTTGGCCGTCGGTTATGGATATGACGTTTGTTGGAATGTATGCGGAGATATCGCCCGCCTGTGTCTCTATTATGGGAATAGCGGTGAGCGATCCCCCGCCATGTGCCTCGTTCATCTTTGCTGCGCGCTCCAAAAGGCGCGAGTGAAGATAGAACACATCGCCAGGATATGCCTCTCTGCCTGGAGGGCGCCTGAGTAAAAGCGAGAGCTGCCTATAGGCAACAGCGTGTTTTGAAAGATCGTCATAGACGACCAACGCGTGCTTTCCTTTGTCGCGAAAATATTCGCCCATGGTAACGCCGCTGTATGGTGCAAGATATTGCAGCGATGCAGTCTCAGAGGCGCCTGCCATCACGACCGTTGTGTACTCCATTGCACCATGTGCATGAAGCTTATCCACAACTCGGGCAACAGTTGAAGCTTTTTGCCCAATGGCTACATAGATGCAGACAACGTCGCTTTCTTTCTGGTTTATGATCGCATCAACAGCGATCGCAGTCTTTCCTGTTTGACGATCGCCGATGATGAGCTCGCGCTGTCCCCTGCCTATTGGCGTCATGGAATCTATGGCCTTAATGCCTGTGAACAGGGGTTCGTTCACTGGCCTGCGCGCCACTATACCTGGAGCTTTGACTTCAACCATTCGCATGGTCTGTGCAGAGATCTCGCCCTGCGCATCTATGGGCCTGCCCAGAGCATCGACCACCCTGCCTAACATACCTTCGCCCACAGGCACGCTATTGATGTGGCCCGTGCGCTTTGCCTCATCGCCCTCCCTAAGGCGTGTGTCATCGCCCATAATGGCAATGCCTACCATGTCTTCCTCAAGGTTAAGAACTATGCCTTCGATGCCGTGCTTGAACTCGATGAGCTCGCCTGCCATGGCGCCTGCAAGGCCATACACATTGGCAATGCCATCGCCTAGCGAGATGATCTGTCCTGTCTCGTTTGCTTGCGCGTCTGTATCATAGTCGCGTATTTGTTTTTTTATTATCTGGCTTATCTCATCTACCTTGATTTCCATCTTATCGCCTTTGCCTTTCTCGCGTTCCTGGCGTTTCTCGCTCTTCTAATATCCCTTCGCCTCTGAGAAAAAATCCTCCTTCATTCGAGTGAGCTTGCCCTTAATGCTAGAGTCAAACCGCATATCTCCTACAGCTACAACAAAACCTCCGATAAGTGATGGGTCAATCCCCACTTCACATTCAACTGTAAGCCCCAAGAGCTTTGTGAGGATTTCTTCCACGTGCTCCTTTACATCATCGGCTGTGGCACGATCTGCCACCTGCACGCATGCCATGGCAATCTTCTTCTTAAGCCTTATAATTGAAAGAACATCACGGGAGATCTCTGGGATAAGATCTATTCTCTTCTTTTCCATGAGTAAAAGGAGCGCATCGCTAGTACATTTCCAAAGCTTAAGCTCTTCGCACACGCGCTTTATCGTAGCTTTCCTGTTTTTAATAGATATTCTCTCGTCGGAAAGTGCTTTGACAAAATACGGAACGCATCTTGCTGTTTCCTGAAGCGCAATCATGTCAGCAAAGAGCTGGTCTGTCTTTCCCAACTCCTGCGCAAGCTCTATAAGGCTCTTTGCATAGCGCTGTGCGACGATCTTCTTTCTCATTTCAAAATCCAATCTCCAATATCCAATTTCCACTGCTGTCGCGTTAGAACTGCTTGTTTTTCATGGATGTCATTGCGAGCAAAGCGAAGCAATCCCCTTATAACCTGTGTTTGCGGGAGATTGCTTCGTCGCTAAACGCTCCTCGCAATGACACCTAGACAT
>JBDRBN010000062.1:0-26227 GCA_043822785.1 Pseudomonadota bacterium | reverse complement strand
CCTTCCACCTCCTACGCTTACCCCATAGAAGGTATTATCTACTGACATTTTCCCTTGGGCAATTACCCTGACATTATCGCTTGGGTACCACATAGGCCATCTAAGTAATTGACAATGACTTTGCGAGGACGTAAACGTCTGGGTTAATTTTGAAAATCGGGGTGTCGATGACAGCATCATTTGAAGAGCAGTTTTCCATTCTCTGTGAACTTCAGGAAATAGACTATAACCTGCATATCCTCAGGCGTAAACTTAATGAACTGCCTGCAAAGATAGCTGATGTGCAGGCTGCCTTTAATTCCGTTAAACACAATCTTGAGACGCATAGGGCAGAATTATCTGAACTTGAACAAACCAGGCGCACTGACGAAATTGAGCTTGAAGACCAAACAGTCCATATGCGCGAACGCGAGGCCAAGCTCTATGCGATAAAGACAAACAAGGAATATCAGGCAGCGCTAAAGGAAATCTCAGAGGGCAAGCGCCTAAACCGCGAGCGCGAGGACCGCATTATTCAGGCCATGGAGCGTATTGAGACCCTAAAAAAAGAAATCACGCAACTTGAAAAGGATTTTGCCGAAAAGGAAGCAGGCTTTAATGTAGCCCAGCAGGCTATTCAAAAGGAAGACGATGAAATTCGTCGACAAATAGATGAGAAGTCTGCCAGGAGACCTGAGCTTGAAGGGCGTATAGAGAACGATGTTTTACGAAAGTACAATGTCATGAAGCAGCGCTATTCTGATGCATTGGTCGGTGTTGTATCGGGCATATGCCAAGGATGCTCCAGAAGGATACCGCCTCAACTCTACAATGAGATGCTAAAACGCGAAAGCCTTAGGGTGTGCCCGAACTGCCAGCGCCTGATCTATGTTGCCGCAGCACCTGCTTCAGACGAAGAAGAAGAGTAACGAATCTGATTTAATGGAGGCAATATGAAAACCTCTTTACCTAAAGAAACGATTGTCGAGTTACTCTATTATATAGCAGAAAATGAAAAGTTTTCTTCTGTCACCGATAAGCTCAAAGGCGCTTTTACATCAGCGCAGGTAAGATCTGTACTTCGCGAGTTGGCAGAAAGTCTTTCCATGGAGGCTGCAGAAGAGAGCAGGGTGGCGCTTCATGAAGTGCGTGCAAGTTCTGGGTTTTCTTCAAATGTTCAAAATGTTATTTCCTCACTTTCTCCACATGAGGAACAGAGACTTTTTTCTGCATTTGGTCTGATTTCAAAATAATGAACCGCATAACAATATACACAGATGGTGCAGCCCGTGGTAACCCAGGCCCGGCAGGGGCAGGGGCTATCCTTACAGATGAGGATGGTCGTGTCATAGTAGAGGTATGCCGGTACCTTGGGGAGATGACGAACAACCAAGCTGAATATCGCGCTTTGCTTTTGGCTATTGAAGAGGCCAAGCGAATAGGTGCGACCAATGTTGTGATCTTTAGTGATTCGGAACTCGTGGTAAAACAGATAAAAGGCGATTACCGTGTAAAGAATGAGGGGATAAAGCCCCTTCATGAGAAGATTCTGAAGCTCTTGCAGGAGATAGGCGAATATACTATTGATCACGTGCTTCGTGAGAATAACAAGCACGCTGATAGGCTTGCGAACTTGGCCATAGACGGCAAGATAGAATAAATAGGTACGCGCCCTTCGACTCCCCTTCGACTCGCTTCACTCGCTCAGGGTCGCTCAGGGCAAGTTCTTTGACATGACAGCGCAGGTCGAACGATCGCTCAGGCTGTCCGAAAATGTCGCTTTTTGTCATCCCTGCGAAGGCAGGGATCCAGTAACGTCGATAACTTCTGGATTCCCGCCTTCGCGGGAATGACATTTTTGGACAGCCTGGGAGGAAAGTCCGAGCTCCTAAGGATACTATGCTGGATAACATCCAGGCCCCGGCTGTGTAAGGAGATGACGGGGACGGAAAGTGCCACAGAAAATAAACAGCCCTGCACCATGCGGTGCAGGGTAAGGGTGAAAAGGTGGGGTAAGAGCCCACCGCATCTCTGGCAACAGAGATGGCACGGCAAACCCCATGGGGAGCAAGACCAAGCACCGAACATTCTTCCTTTGCGAAGAGGAGGAGGGGGTGATCCGCTCCAATCTTTTTTTGTTCTTATATAATGAACTAAAAGAGACTGTTCGGGGGTAGGTTGCTATTGCCCTGAGCATGCCTGAGGGCTAGAGGTCGTTGGCAACAACGATCCCAGATAAATGATCGTTACCCGGGATTTTTCCCAGGGACAGAACTCGGCTTATAGACCTGCGCATCTTCTTGATATAAGGTCGCTTTCTTCCGGCCAATCCACAAATGGGATGGCCGGAAGGGGCGATGTTTTTTTGTGAAAAGGCAGCAACTTTTGAGGCGCACCGTACGATAACAAAATAAATGCACAAGCCTGACGAAAATATCCTGAAAGCTGCGGCAGATACTGCCAAACACAAATTTGATAGGCGTACTGCGGCAGGGCAAGCAGGTGATGATGTTGAAACTGCTGTGGGCGTTGTTCGCGCATTTCCTCTGTCTTGCAAGGGTACGATGCCAAAGTCTGCAGAGCGCGTAGCCATAGCACTCGAGCTATTGCGCAGTGGAAGGCGCTCAGAAAGAACAAAGGCTGCGCGTGAATTGGGTGACGTTGCCATTTCAGAAGGCATTTTAGTTCCAGAAGCTGTGATTCCCCTCTCTATTTCCCTTACAAAAGACAATGATCCTACTGTTCGTGAAGAAGCTGCATGGTCATTATGGAAGTTGGGTGATAAGCGATCTTACGATGCGCTGATGAGCGCCCTTCTAAACGATACTTCAGCTGTTGTTCGCGAAAAAAGTGCGCGCGTGTTGGGTCTTATGGGCGCAAGGGATGCTGTGCCAGCTATGGTAGATCTGCTCATGCTGGAAAAACACGTGCCGGCAAGGCTACGCGCGGGCATCGCATGTGCGCTTGGATATTTGGCTGATGAATCTTTGCTTCCTCATATCGTAAAGGCTGCGAAGGATGCTGAACCGCGCGTTCGGTACGAGGCGGTCAGATCGCTGGGTAGGTTTTTGGTCGGATTTTCAAATGATATATCCTGTCACGCCTTCAAGTTGTTAAAACGATATCTTAATCCCAGCAGAGAGCCATGCGGTCTTATAAGAAAGGCAGCGGTCAAGGCGCTTCGATTTTCAAATAGCAAACAGGCATGCCTCGCAGTGGCTAGGGCAATAGGCAAAGATCCAGATCCCGAAACTCGCCAGACTGCTGCAGAGGCTCTTTTGCTCTGGGACAACGCTATTTCAGAGCTAGCCCTCATAAGGGCTCTCTCTGATGATTGTTGGCAGGTGAGAAAAGCCGCTGCCCGCTCGCTTGCGAAGTTTATCAAGCGCTACGGTGTCTATGACAGCACCCTTGTGTGCGAGGCGCTACGCCGGATGGAACGCATGCTTTTTGCGCATTCCTTGGAATGGCGACTCGCAGCCGATGCCTTTGCTTCCCTTTAATTTCCTTACATGCTTGCGTTTTAGCGGTTCTTGTGCATAGTCGGGCGCTTTATCAGAGGCCATCATGACAGATGCGGTTATTTTAGCGTGTGCGAGAAGTCCTATCACAAAGGCTGGGAGAGGTGCGTTTGCCGATGCGCGCATAGACGACGTTGGCGCACAGGTTCTTAAGTGCACCATGGATCGCGTCTTGGGTTTGAACTCAGCGCTCATAGAGGACGTTCTCATCGGATGTGCCATGCCTGAGGGCGAGCAAGGCTTAAATGTTGCGCGCAACATCTCGCTGCTCGCTCATCTACCTGTAGAGGTTGCAGCGAGCACCATCAACCGTTTTTGCGCCTCATCCATGGAGGCCCTAGCCCAGGCAGCTCGCTCTATAATGTGTGGGGATGGCGAGCTCTTCATAGCAGGGGGAGTGGAATCCATGAGCCATGTTCCCATGGGGGGCTTCAATCCTAGTCTCAACGAGAAGCTCATGTCCGAGGCAGGGCCTGATGCATACATCAGCATGGGGATCACGGCAGAAAATTTGGCTAAGGAATATTCTATAACAAGAGAAGAGCAGGACCGCTTTGCGCTCATGAGCCATAGAAAAACTGTGTCTTCTCAGCAGCGTGGAAAATTCGAAGCCGAGATAGTTCCTATAGCGCTAAAGGGAAAAGATAATCGAGAGCATCTCATATCAAAGGACGAAGGGCCCAGGTCCGACACGTCCACTGAAGCGTTGTCAGAGCTTTCGCCAGCTTTTTTGGCTGGCGGTACAGTGACGGCTGGTAATTCATCTCCCAAAAGTGACGGTGCAGCCATGATCGTCGTAGGTTCAAAGAAATTTGCAAAGAAGATGAAGATCGCTCCTCGGGCAAAGATAAAATCCATTGCTGTCGCAGGCGTGTCTCCTAAGTTCATGGGCAAGGGTCCCATATTCGCTGTGCCAAAGGCACTCAAGCGAGCGGGCATGAAGCTTAGGGATATAGATCTCATAGAGCTCAATGAGGCATTTGCTGCTCAGGCACTTGCGGTCATGCGCGAGCTCGACCTTGATGAAAAGAAGGTAAATGTGAATGGCGGCGCAGTTGCGCTTGGACATCCTTTGGGCGCAAGCGGCGCGCGCATAATAACTACGCTTTTGCATGCGATGGAGACAAATGATGCAAACACAGGCCTTGCCACCATGTGCGTGGGCGGTGGACAGGGCATGGCAATGGTTTTTGAAAGGATATAACTGCGGCAAGCAACCCTTCGACTCGCGTAGCTCGCTCAGGGCAGGCGCCAGCAACGCAAGCAACGACAGCAACGCTAGCAAAGAAGACATGGAAAACTACTTTAATAAAGTTGCTATAATTGGGGCTGGTACCATGGGTGCACAGATTGCTGCACTCATAGCTGGCACTGGTTGCGATGTCGAGCTTCTGGATAGAAGTGCGAAGGCAGAGCAAGCCTTAAAGAATATGGCTATGGTCATGCCGCCGGCACTCTTCTCTAAAAAAGATGCAGGGCGCATCCGAGCCGGCAACATTGACGAACACATTGATAGGATATCTGACTGCGACTGGGTGCTCGAAACCTTGTGGAAAAGCTTGAAGCAAAACGAGCTTTGTTTAAAAAAATAGAGAGTCTTCTTAACCCACAAGCATTGGTCAGTTCAAACACCTCAGCTCTGCCTTGGAGCACGCTCGTTAAGGATGGCGAAAATGGGTTTAAGCAACGCTTTGTCATAACCCATTTCTTCAATCCTCCGCGCTACCTCAAACTCGTAGAATTGGTGTGCGGCCCTGAGTGTGATGAAAAGTTAGTCTCGAAGCTCTCATCATTCTTGTCTGAACGCCTTGGAAAGGGCGTGCTTCATGCAAAGGATACGCCCGCGTTTATCGCCAATCGCATAGGCATCTTCCATGCAATGGACGTGATGCATCTAGCAGGCGAGCATAGTTGGCCGTTTGAGTCTGTAGACGCTGTATTGGGCAGGCCCACTGGTCGTCCGAAAACCGGCATCTTTAAGCTCATGGATGTGGTAGGGCTAGACACAGTGGCTTCAGTTACAGAGACTATACTTAAGGGATGCTCTGATGACGAGTCCATCGCCAGGTTTCGCATACCGCAATATATTCAACGCATGCTTGTAAACGGCTGGACAGGCAACAAGGCTGGATGCGGTTTTTTCAAGAAAAGTAAGGACAATGGAAGGATCATGGCCCTTGATCCAAGGACTATGCAATACAGGGAGAAAGTCTCCTTTAATACGCCTATACTTGCTGAGACCAAATCGATTCGATGTGTAAACTCCCGCATTCGCAACATGGTGTTCTCAACAGATGAGGCTTCTGAGATTGCTTGGCTTATCATATCTAGGCTACTCGTCTATGCAGCAAATCGCATTCCTGAAGTGTGCTCAGATGTTAAAGATGTGGATCGGGCCATGCGGTGGGGTTTTAACTGGCAGCTGGGGCCGTTTGAAACTTGGGATGCACTGGGCGTGCGAAAAGTAGCAGATCGGCTTGAGTCAGAGGGGAGAGAAGTTCCTGCTTTGGTCGAAGAGATGCTCTCATCAGGCCGTGAGTCCTTCTATACATCCTCTGTGAGTATAAAAACGGGTAAAGGGCGGGTGGAGAAGAACGCTTGCGCATCGCTTGTGGATACGGGAGACGGCATCTTTGCCTGCGAGTTTCACTCCAAGATGAACGCAATAGGAGAAAGCACGATCAAGATGCTTGAGATCTCTCTTGAGCGTGCAGAGAGGGAAGGAGCAGGGCTTCTCATAGCGAACGACGGCGAACATTTTTCGGTTGGCGCAAACCTCTTGGCCATCTTGGATGCCATAGAGAAGAAGCGCTGGGACGACATAGATAAAATGGTGCGCAGCTTTCAGACCATAAGCCAAAGGATTCGTTTTTCGACCAAGCCCGTTGTGGCTGCTCCGTTCGGCAGAACGCTCGGCGGCGCTTGCGAGTTCTGCATGTCTTCTGCCGCGCGCGTCGCGCACATCGAGACGTATATGGGGCTCGTGGAGACGGCTGTGGGATTGATTCCCGCCGGCGGCGGATGCAAGAACCTGCTTTTAAAGATGGAGCAGAGGCTTGGCGGCGGGCCTGGGCCGAAGGAGCATGGCGCCTTTGAGCTAATCGCCACATCGCGCGTTTCCACATCCGCTCGCGAAGCAATGGAGCTTGGGCTCATATCACAACATGACAGCATAGTATTTGATCGCGACAGGCTATTTAGCGCAGCGCGCGATAAGCTGCTTGAGCTTGCAAAGGATTATACTCCGCCACAGCCTCGCACCGATATAAAGGCATCGGGCAATGGCGGCAAGAATGCGCTCATCAACGTTGTGCGGGCATACCTCAATAAAGGTCTGGCCACAAAGTACGATGCCTATATAGCAGAGAAGTTGGCTTATGTGCTTTCAGGCGGCGACAAACCTTGCATCCATACAACTGACGAGGCGCATATCCTTGATCTTGAGCGCGAGGCTTTTTTATCGCTTGCAGGAGAAGAGAGGACAAAACAGCGCATAGCGCATATGTTGAAAACAAATAAACCGCTAAGGAATTAGGTGCGGGCAATATAAGAATACGACAACAAGGAGGGCGTGATGAACGGCATAGGGGCAATTGCAAACTCAGTTTTTATAATCCCATTGTTTGCAAGCAGCGCGACCACGGCGCTATCTTCAATAGCGCACAGTATGGCATGCGGATCAGATCTGTACGTTTGTAATCCTGTAAAGTCATTTGATCTCAAGTTGCCTGCTTACCCACGTGTATCTTATTTGTTTGGTGATATGCCTATGCTTGGTTCAAATGGCATGATGGCGTCTGCGTTGCAGACTTCAAGTGGGCCCGCACCTGTTTCCAAACGCGATGATTCTTCTTTGTTGTACCCTGAGATCATTTTGATTCCATTGATGGCGTTAGGGTTAATATATATCTTGCGGGTTGTCATGAATACGGCCTGGGAGACAAGGATTGTAGCCGATGCCCAAGATGAGCCTGCAAAAACTGCGCAACCTTTAACAGAAGCAGGCGATAAGGTAGTTCAAGTATGACTGATAAGGCACATGAAGGAGAATATTTTCAGCAAACCATAAAATAGAGGAGGCTACAATGTATGCAGCAGGACAAGTTTTAAATGCAGTAACCGCAGTTCCTATAAGCTCGATGTGTGCAATGGGTGCGCTGATGCCGTCCAACACAATTGGGATGGCGTCGTGCACAGCAGATTCTAAGTATGTGGCGATGCTGACTTCACCGCAAAATCGCTGTGATTCGTGGAGTCCCGCTAACTTTTGCAGCACAATTCATCGAAAGACTGAGCAGATGATGGCAAGAGATGGTCGGAAGATGAGTTCTGTTCCATTAGCGATGGCTGCATCAGTTGCAGGGCTAATGACGACTGCTTGGTCTGCAGAAGCAAGTGCGCGCCCAGATGACTTTAGCGGTGTCGAGTATGGAGATTCGCTGAATGGAATTTGGTACACACTGCCCCTTGCTGGGGCTATTGTGATGTTGTTGGTTTTGAGTAGGTTAAGTAACCGGCAAGCGCAGGTGTCGAAAAAAAGCGGGCCTGATGTTCCGGTCGCTGATAATAGCAATGGTGTTTCTTCTAGGCGCTTGAGCGCTCGGGTGGACGGTGTAATGATAAGCGATATCCCTCCTCCGCCACCTCCCAGTGTGCCTGGCCTTCGCGGTTAATGATATGATAGGGATGGGGGATAAAGGAGGTTAAAATGTATGCTACAGTAGGTGCAATATCAGCGCTTCCTGCATTGATATATGCAGCGAATGCGCTAACGTCTAACTCAGCTGCTTTTACTTCATGTGCGCAGGGCTTTGAGAATGCGGGCACATTGGATGCGCGTTTTATTAGTTCTAATCCCTGCAGTTTGGTGGGTCCGGAATCTCTTTGCAGTCCGTATAACCCTGTTCATCATACAACTGCCAGAAAGGCGATGATGAGGACTGCAGGTTCAGAAAACGCATTTCCTAGGATGTTGGCAGCAGGTGCAGCAGCAGGTCTAATAACCACTTTATCTGAGAATGCATTTGCTGGAGCTGACAAGAGTTCTGACACTGATTTGATATCACCTATGCAAGCAATTGGACTAATTTTATTTTCACTTGTAGCGGTGACTATTGGGATGAGCTTTTGGGAAGATCGCCGCCAGTCAAAAAGAGTACAGAACAGAAAAGAGTCTTGTGAAAGTGTAATTCATCCTCCTAAAGATACTGCGCCTGTGGTTTTGAATAGCGGCCGCAAAGCATCTGTAGAAAATGTGGACGAAGAAGACGTTGTCTGATTTTATTCTGGCAATGTATCTGGCGTGGCCTTTCCTGATGAGAGCGTAAAGTGATCATCGGAAAGGCCGCTGTTTTTTGTGATATTGCTAAATACATAGCGGCTTACATTGCCGGATACGTTATACACGATGAGTTCAGTAAGAAAGTTGTCTGCTCCAAATAGCGCATCCAGCGATTTGTATAGAGGCTCCTTCTTGCGTGGAATAAGGTGCAGCGCTGCTCCCTCTTTTGGGATTTTGTCAAAGGCTGTGCTGTTGCTCACTTCGAATTCTTTGGTGAGTTTTCCAAAGCCATTTAAAAATGAAAGTGCTTCTTTTGGAATTGTTTTATCGTTTACCGCAAAGGTTTCAAGGCTGCCCTCATCGCCAGGAATGTAAGTCCAAAGAGTTGAGCCATCTGACACATAGTGTTTTGCGTTTTTATTCTTATATTCAATACGCATCATTCCGCCCCTTTTGAACTGAAACACGCCGTCTTTCTTCACAGTTCGCTCAAGAAGGGCGATTTGCGTGGTCTGCGTAAAATCTGCTGTAAGATCGTTGCATCCGCTGTATGCAGCCTCGATAGCATCGATCCTCTCCTTTGGTATTGAGTTGTCCTTTGCAGAGGCATGAGCACATAAAGCTGTGATAATTACGATTGCGATAATAGATGATATGAGTTTCATGGAGATGAACTAATCACGGAAATGAGCTAAAGGGCAAGTGCGGATTTTATGCTTCGATATTGCCAATGAGAACCTGGCGGGGGCGGCTGCCTTCGGCGGGTCCTACAACTCCTTCGGCCTCCATGCGCTCGATCATGCGCGCTGCACGGTTGTAGCCGATGCGCAGCCTGCGCTGTACCATGGATATAGAGGCTTGCTTGGTCTCAGACACAAGGCGAACCGCTTGATCGTACAACTCGTCGTCGCCTTCTTCAAAAGTTCCGGCAGCACCTGTCTCTTCAGGCGCCTTAAGAATAGTCTCGTCATAAACAGGTTCGCCCTGGCCTTTTAAGTGATCCACAACGCGCGAGATATCAGCATCGCTAACATAAGCGCCATGTATGCGGATGATGTTTCCGCCTTGTGGGGTCATAAACAGCATGTCGCCTTGACCAAGCAGGGTCTCTGCGCCGTTGGCGTCGAGTATGGTGCGCGAGTCGTGCTTTGCCGTTACCTTAAACGCGATGCGAGCAGGAAAGTTTGCCTTTATGAGACCTGTGATCACATCCACGCTTGGGCGCTGAGTAGCCAGTATCAAGTGGATGCCAGCAGCGCGCGCCATCTGTGCAAGCCGTGTTATGGTCTCCTCCATCTCTTGGCTTGCGGTCATCATGAGATCTGCGAGTTCATCGATGATGATTACGATATACGGCAGCTTGCCTGTATGAGCCACGTACTCAGGATTTTCTGCAATCAACTCGTTTGCTCGCTCTTGAGATACGAGCTCGATCTGGCCTGACTTGATCCTTTCATTATAGCCAAGCAAATTGCGCGCGCCGGAATCAGCCATGAGTTTGTACCGGCGCTCCATCTCTCTTATCGCCCATTTCATGGCCTGAACAGCGGGCTTGGGCTTTGTGACAACAGGCAGCAGCAGATGAGGTATGCCGTCATACACAGAAAGCTCAAGCATCTTTGGGTCGACAAGAATAAAGCGCACATCTTCAGGCGCAGACTTCATGAGTATGCTTATGATGATGCTGTTTATGGCCACGCTCTTACCAGAGCCTGTGGCGCCTGCGACCAAAAGGTGCGGCATCTTTGTAAGGTCTGTGACTACAGGATGCCCTGCAGTGCTTGAACCGAGCGGCAGGGGAAGCTTGCTGTGGGATTTTGCAAACTGTGATGAGGAAACTATTTTGCGAAGAAAGACCGTTTCGCGATCGTTGTTGGGCACCTCTATGCCGAGCGCGGCCTTCCCCGGCAGATGCGGCACTATTCTTACGCTGCGGCCGCCCAACGTGAGGGAGAGGTCGTCTTGCAAATTGACTATCTTGTTTACCTTGGTTCCCGGCGAAGGCTCGAACTCGTACATGGTGATGACAGGACCCGGATGAATAGCCAAAACCTTGCCATCCACATCAAAGTCTTTGAGCTTCTTTTCGAGAAGCATGGAGTTCTTTTTGAGCGTCTCTTCGTCCACTTCCACCTTCTGGGTTTCGTCAGAGTCGAGAAGGGCAACCGGCGGGGGCTCGTACCCCTCTGTAGTCATCTTGCGGAACTTGAGCTGATCATCTGATGTGCGCATTTTTTCATCAGCGCGCTTGAGTATTTTGGGACTTGTAGTTTCGGCTGTCGTCGTGACCGCTGATTTAGTGGGCGCTTGGGTCTGTTGTGGAGTTTTAGGCGCAGAAAGTGCGCTCTTGGGTATGCGTATAGGAGCAAGCGTGATCGTATCATTTGATTTGTTTGTAGGCGCAGGCTGCTCGATATTATCGTCTTTCACTTTCGCAACATAGGGTTCAACTGATTTTTTTGAAGCTTTGTTATTGCGCCAGGTAGCAATTCGCAATCGGATTGCTGAAAAGATCGTTCTGCTGCCTCTCCATCCATCTTTTATTCCGCTCTTTATAAGGCTTGTTGCGTATCTGCATAACGCTAGCGCGCCTTTACCGATTAGAACTGATATTTTGCTCAAAAGCCCTAGCGTCTCGCTTGGCGAGAGTTTTGTCGAAAGGGTGAAGAAGAGAAGGAAAGCGGCGATGGAGAATATATAGGCCCCAGGCCTGTTGAAGTATTTGAGCAGGATCTCGCCTAAAAGTCCGCCGATTATGCCCCCACCTGCGATGACGTGGCCGCTTATGGTTATGGTTTCAAACCTAAGGTGTATTAGGGTTGCCGCAAACACGAGCATGCCAACGTAATAGAGTATTTCGCGCATTCGCAAACGAATGGGTTTGCCCAGAAATTGGAGCACGCTCATGAGAAGTAAAATAACAGATGTGAGATAAGCGCTTATGCCAAACACTATATAGAGGATGTCTGCCAGGTAGGCGCCTACCATTCCGCCTAGGTTTTTGACATGGGCTGCGTTGGAAACCGAGTTTCGCGCAGGATCAGTGGGCGTGTAAGATAGAAGGCATAGCCCGGTGAATATTCCCAGGGCAAGAAACAATATTGCAAAGATATCTCTGCGAAAATCTATGCGAAGCCTTTGAGTGGTCTGTGGCATGTGGTTGCTCGTGCTGGAGTAGTGTTCTCTATATTTTGTTTATATTCCTCTTGCGGCTAACTGTCAATGTAGGCCAGCAACGCCCAGCACCAGACGGTGCTGGGCAACGAATTTCAGTGGCATTCCTTTTGCGTAATGGTTAGGATGGCCCACGTGTTAAAGACCGCGCGCAAAATTGTAATAATTATATCTATACTCGTGTGCTCAACATCACACGTATTTGCTGAAGACTCCAAGTCTAACGAGAAAGAGATCGCAGCCCGGGCGCTCAAAGGCCAGACAGCGATCTTTGCAAGACAATACGATGAGGCCATGCAGATCTTCGATGCCCTTGTTCGCGATTATCCAGATTCACCTGCTGGCATGTTTGGGAAGATGGCAGTCAATGAAATAAAGATGCTTGAGCACGAAAACTTCTATCTTGAAAAACCTTTTTTGGCGGATTCGAAGAAAGGGCTCAAGATCGTTTCTCAGGTCATGCGGCGTTACAATCCTAGCACGTGGGATCTGTTCATATCCGGATCTGTTTTCGGGCTCGATGCATTCTTTAAAGCCCGCAAAGGAACGTGGTGGGATGCTTATACTGAGGGCGGAGAATCTCGGCAGATATTCCGCCGAATAAAGAAGATGGATCCCAATTATGTCGATGCGGATTTTGGACTGGGCATGTATCTGTACTGGAGGTCTGTATTCGCAAGCGACTTATGGTTTTTGCGCATGTTTCCCAACAGGCGCGATGAAGGAATAGCTATCGTCAAATACGTTGCTGAGAACGGAAATTTTGCCAAGGACCTAGCAAAAGTTAACCTCGCTATAATGTATTTTGAAGAAAAGCGCTTTGACGAGGCGTACGTGATTCTGGATCAGTATGTAGCGCAATATCCCAACAATGTAATTTTGAGAAGGCTTCTCGGCAAGGTGCTCATCTCGCAAAAGCAATATGCAAAGGGAGTGGAGCAGTTTGAGACGATACTCAAGATCGATCCTGATTTAAAAAAGCCCCGCTACTTTATCGGCGCAGCGCTGGTATTGGCGCGCGATCCTTCACAGTATGATCGTGCTGAGAAGGAGCTTAAGAAGTTTCTTGAAATTCAGAAGGGAGAGTATTGGCCTTCATATGCCCACTATTGGCTAGGTCGTCTTGAAGAACAACGCGGCAACAAGGAAGCAGCAGAAAAGGAATACAAAATCGCCCTAAGCCTTAATCCTAAGATCCAAGATGCAGTAAAACGCGTCCGCGGCCTGGGCGGGGGAGTTTGAAATTCATCTATACACCCCCCGCCTGTGTCTAACGCGGTAAATAAATACCTTTAAAGGAATCCAAATCCTTCTGAGCGCGAGGAAGTAAGAATACGCGATGGTTCATTTGCGTTCCTTCATATAATCTTCAAAGGAAACAACGTGTGGTTCAGTTGAACGAAGAGTGTAAAGGTCGAGAAGATCCTCGGCAAGCTCTTCGCGCTCCATCTGTTCACGAAGTGCCTTTTCAATAAAAGAACCTTGCTTAAGCCCTCGCGTTTCACAAAATTCTCGAAGCTCCTGTTGCAGATCTTCATCCAACTTTACTGCAAATGATGTCTTTGCCATACAACCTCCCTGATCGAGCACAAATACAATAGTAAACTATTTAAGGATAAAAGTAAACCTTTACCAACTTAAAGATTAATTCGGCGCACAAAAAATGCGCATTCTGCTAAACGACATCAGACTCTGGATCTTTGGGATCTTTGTAACGGAACAATTGTGTAGCCTGTAACAGGTTGATATTACAGTGATATTTAGTTGCTCCGTCATGCATTTCTGAAGAAAAACGTTTTGACGATGCGCGCATGATTTTGGATCAGTATGTAGCGCAATATCCCAACAATGTAATTTTGAGAAGACTTCTCGGCAAGGTGTTCATCTCGCAAAAGCAATATGCAAAGGGAGTGGAGCAGTTTGAGAAAATACTTGAGATAGACTCTTCTTTAAAAAATCCCCACTACTTCATTGGCGCAGCGCTGGTGCTTATGCGCAATCCTTCTCAGCATGATCGGGCTGAGCTGGAGCTTAAGAAGTTTCTTGAGTTTCAGAAAGATACTTATTGGTCTTCACATGCCCACTATTGGCTGGGCCGCCTTGAGGAGGAGCGCGGCAACAAGGAAGCCGCAGAAATGGAATACAAGATTGCCCTAAGCCTTAATCCCAAGATCCAAGATGCAGTAAAGCGCGTCCGCGGCCTGGGCGGGGGGGTATAACATCTAATTTATAATATCTAATTTCAAATTTCGTTTTTAACGCTGTCATCGCGAGGAGTCGAGCACTCAAGGTGTTGAGTGCTCGGCGACGTGGCGATCTCCGGAAATCGATTGCTCAGTCACATTTTTCTATATACCTCGCGCCTGTGTCTAACGCGGTAAATAAATACCTTTTTATCTTTATCGTCTATGCGATAGAGAATGCGGAAAGTTCCAATTCGAATTCGATAGCCATCGTCTGTTAACTTCCTAGAACCAACTGGGCGAGGGCTCTGCGATAGCTTGCTAATTGCTTGGCTTAGTCTAGAAAAAAGTTTTCCTTTAAAGGAATCCAAATCCTTCTGAGCGCGGGGAAGTAAGAATACGCGATAGTTCATTTGCGTTCCTTCATATAATCTTCAAAGGAAACAGCGTGGGGTTCGGTTGAGCGGAGAGTGTAAAGGTCGAGAAGATCTTCGGCGAGCTCTTCGCGCTCCATCTGTTCACGGAGCGCCTTTTCAATAAAAGAACCTTGTTTAAACCCTCGTGTTTCACAAAATTCCCGAAGCTCCTGTTGCAGATCTTCATCCAACTTTACTGCAAACGATGTCTTTGCCATAAAACCTCCCTGACCGAGCACAAATACAATAGTAAACCATTTAAGGATAAAAGTAAACCTTTACTTACTTAAAGATTAATTCAGTGCACAGAAAAATGCGCATTAAAAGTGCGCATTTATAATGATTTAACTAACTGAAATATAAAATAAATATAATTTTAAGTCATAATTATTGAATAAAAAAGTGCGCATTTGGAGTGCGCATTCTGCTGGATGATATTAGGCCCTGGGTCCTCGTAACGGAGTAATTGCGCAGCTTGTAACAGCTTGATATTACAGCGGTATTTAGTAACTTATGTTTTGGGTTCGTTGGTGCCAGGCACGTGTGTTTGCGTGTGTTCTGTTAAAGATATTCTAGCAACTTTTCTGGGTGCAGGCCGATACGGAGAAAGATGAGTCATTTTGCAATACAGGGTAGTTATAGTCCTCTTGTCGCAAGTGGATTTGGTGCGGCTTTGGCGGGGTTGCCAATAGGTATAGGTCAAGGCGCAGATTCGTTTGTTTCTGGTTACACAGGGCTAAGTGGGCTTGAAGGCATTGGGCCTGGTTTTCGCACCTCCACCTTTTGGGAAGAAAAACCCATTGTATCAAAAAAACCTAAGGTGCACCCGCGTCGCGTCCTCTTGCAAGGTGCTTTGGGGATATTAGGAGGATTTGCAGCTGCCGCGTGTGCAAAAACCGCACGAATAGTTCCTGCACAAGAGCCGGTAATTGTTCAAGAGCCAGAGCCCATTCCTGCCCTAGTTGAGAAGGCACACACTCAAAGAGGAAAGGCTATCATATTAAACGGCGATCAACTCGAGCCCAACCATATACGCAACGTCATACGTGCTTACAAATTCTTCTTGGGTATAGGTTATGGTCGAGAGGATATATTCGTACTTTCTGCTCCGTATGAGGCGTTTCTCAAGAAGGATAGCAAGGCGCTAGCAGAGGTGGCAGAAGAATTTGAGTTTACGATACCGCAGATAAGTGGCCCTGCAACTAAAAGGAATTTCAAGAAATTGCTTGAGCAGATATACGCTAGCATGTCTGGGCAGGCGGAGCTGTTCTTATATATCACTGGGCACGGTGGAAACGAGAAAGGTAGAAGTGTAGCTCAGCTAAATGCCCCTGGAGTCGGATTCAATTTCGATAAGCTCGGGGACCACGAGTTAAGAGATATGCTCGAGCACGGTCCATTCGGACATGCTGTCGTTCTATTTGATGGATGCCATGGTGAGGGTTTTGCAAGAAACGTAGGGGGCGGTAGGATAACTGCTATAACAAAGACCGCTCAGGAGGAAGAATACTATTGCGGGCATTTTGCAGAAATCTTCTTCAACTCGCCCTGGAGAAATGATGCAGATGCTAATGAAGATGGGGTCATAAAACTGCATGAAGCAGCCAGGTACACGAATGAATATGTAGAGGATCATGGTGTGGAATCCTCTCTTACTATTGTTGGGGATTATAACCCACCTCTTAAGCATACACTTGAGAAAGGTGAATATGTGAACGGTGCAGAGCGGACCTTTTATGAATTCTTTCCTGGCAAGGGTTCGTTTAGGGTCTATCAGGTGCCAGATATTCCACTTGATAGACTTCTTGAAAAGGGAGTGGTGACTCTGGTGAGGGATCAAAAGGCAGCAAGGGCAGCCCTTTCCGATCCTAACTGCATCATCTATTTTCATAGCAATAGCTATGAAAAGAGGTGCCCCTTCTGCGAGTACACGGATGGATTCCTGTTACAGCTGGCACAAGAGATGGGGGCGCATGAGAATATCTATGTTTTTGAGGCTCAATATGAAGGCGAAGGAGTAAACCGTAAACTCGCTTCTTGGATGAAAGATGTAATGAAAAGATTTAACGTTAATGGATATCCTGCCTTTGTGCGATTTAAGAATGGCGAGGTTGTCGACAGACTTGATCGTCCTCCCACAAAGCAACATCACTATGGCGATCTTCCTGATAATAATATTACCATCTTCGATACTAAGGAGCTCGCCAGATTCATTAGATAGCTCAAATTATTCTGATTACGGATTGCAAAACCTCTTCCCCTGCCATGAATCCCTTCTTTCCAACTCATCATGCACTGCATTCATAGTGGCGAGTTTGTTGATAGACCACTTAGGTGCTATTGTTAGATGACGTGGGCTGTGACTGTTTAGGCGATGAATCAATATTTCAGGCGATAACTCTTCTAGGAAATCCACAACCCTACCTGCATAAACATCTAATGAAGGGATCTCTATCTTTCCCTTTCTATATTCCTCTTCCATCTTTGTATCCTTAAGAACATGAAGGTTGTGGATCTTCACTCCCCAAACTCCTATCTCGTTTAAAAACCTCGCTGTCTCACACATCATCTCCGAAGTTTCCCCAGGTAAACCAAGAATCACATGAGCGCACACGGGAATACCGCGCTTTACATGTTGACTGCATGCCTTTGAAAAATCGCGCACAGTATGGCCGCGGTTTATTTTCTTAAGCGTTTCTTCGTGAGCTGACTGCAATCCCAACTCAACCCAGATAAATGTCTCCCTTGACAGATCTTTTAGAAGTGTAAGGTGCTCCTGCTCTATGCAATCAGGTCGTGTGGAGATGGCCAAACCTTTTACACAAGGATGTGATGCTGCTGTAGTAAATGCACGCGCTAGCTTTTGTGCGGGCGCATAGGTGTTTGAACCGTTTTGAAAATAGGCGATTACTTTTTGTGAACCGTGACGCCGGCGTATGTAATCGATCCCTTCTTCCAACTGCTTTTGAATCGATATGATGGAGAAATCGCTATCTTTGTATGTAGAAGGCCTAAGCGCTTCTGGATGACAATAAGAACAGCCCTGTCTGCTAATTGCTCCGTCACGGTTGGGGCAGCTTGAACCTATCTCGAGGCTTACCTTAAATACCCTCTCCCCAAAACGTGCTTTCAAAAATTCGTTTATGGAATTGTATCTATTATTCAAGCCGTTACCTCCGCGCACTCTCTATTACATAAGCATGTGTTTGAGAAGTGGGTATATCATTATAATGAGTCAAATTCCTGACCTGCCAATTTACCCACTAAGTAATATCCTTAAAAACAAAGCAATTTATCATTTCGAGGCACCCAATATAGTAAATGGGGTAAATAAAAACCCATGCAATGAGTATCGTATAACATTAACGAGGTATAACATTATGATAATAAAGCCATAATAGGCGTCTTATAAAAATATCAGGATGGCACGCTCCTTGCTCAATTGAAGGTCGGAGGGTTTGGGAAAGGAGCTAGCCATGAAGCCAAAGGGGAGGGGAACTGGTTGGTTAATCCTTTTGATTCTCGCCACATTAGCTGCTGCTGGTTGCGGTAGCGGCGGCTCATCTACTCAGGATCTTTCATCAGGTAACGGAGGCACTGGAGTTAGCTCTATTTATTCATCCCCTGCTGAACTGGGTGTAGGTGACTTCATGTTAGCGAGTTTTGATAGCACAGGTTATACCCTTGATTTTGAGGGAGTGGCAGATGGGGCACAGTTTATTCTCGCAGTTGGAAACTCGAGCAATACTGGATCAGCATCCACTATGGGCCTTTCAGCCGACGTTTCTATCCCCGATCTCTTAGCTCCAGGAAAATTCATGAGCATTGAACCTGTAGAGGAGGATGACGCTTATGAGGCGAATGAAATATTTAGTGCCTGGCTTCGCGCCTCTGAATCCGTACTAGAAGAAAACGAGCTGCCTCTGGACATGGTGAACAACGCAAATTTCAAGGGCATGAGTGCAAAGGCAGCAGGTCTAGGCGAGAGGGAAAACTTCAGAGTGCTCGCCAGCCTCACCAATACATCCTCGTACGTCACCATAACCGGCGATGTAAAATGCGTTGGCCAAAACGTAGTATTCTATATCGACAATACAGTGCCTTCTGAAAATTTATCCGATGCGGATATTCAGGAGCTGTGCGATGGGTTCGATGCAGATGCCGGCGAGATGGAATCGTTTCTCGGAGCTGGCTCTGATGTGGATAGCGATGGCAAGCTTCATGTGCTCATGACTTCTCAGATAAACAAGCTAGGTGCACTTGGCGGAGGAATTATAACCGGTTACTTCTATGCAGCGGATCTGTATGCGCGCAGCGATTCGAATCCTGTCTCCAACGAGCGCGAGATCATCTACACCATGGTACCAGATCCAAGCGGTGTGTACGGAACTGCTGTGGACCACGATTTTGCTATGGAAAACCTGCTGCCCGCAGTTCTTCCTCATGAGTTGCAGCATGCCACAAGCTACAACCAGCACGTATTTGTCCAGGGAGGAGCGGCTGAAGATAATTGGCTCAACGAAGGCATGTCACATCTTATTGAAGATGTGATGGGATATAATCGAGAGAATCCTTCGCGCTATGCGCTATATCTGTCCAGCCCTTCTGTCTATGGGATCGTCACTCAGTCATCGCCCAATTTATTAGAACGCGGCGGTTCGTATCTCTTCTTGAGGTATCTGTATGAGCAATCTGACAATGGTAAAGCGTTCATGGGAAGGCTGGAACAGACCTTTAGAAGGGGAGTCGACAATGTGCTCAACGCGTTCCAAGGCAATGCGACCATGGATGCGTGGGATGAGATGATGGCGCTGTGGTCTGTGGCGCTAATCATGACCGACCGAGGCATCAGCCAAGATAGCCGTTACATATATCAGGCGCGGACCAGGCATGCGGAGACCGGCAACTGGCTAGGTGTTATTCTTGAAGGCGATGCTGATGATGGAAGAGGAACTGTATTGGATGGAGTCAATCTCAACTCATATAGCGGAAGCCACACTGCAAGCATCGATGGCAGCACAGCAAAGTATTTCAACATCTCGACCGTTCCGGCTAAGATCGACGTTTCGGGTTCAACGGGCAGCCAGGGTTATGTAACTCTGGTCCGTTACCAATAATACTCCTTTTCCCAAACCACACGGGGCGATGGCTCATGGGGAGTCATCGCTTTCGTGTATGGGCGCCCCTCCTTTGTAAGGAGGGGAGGCGCGAATTGCGGGCAATGGAATTGCACGCAAACGCGCGGGGGAGGTAGATCAGGATCTACCCCCTCTAACTCCCCCTTACAAAGGGGGAGAACCACCATATTCCCCTTTACTTATACCGAGTGATTCCTTATACGAATCAGCTATGTATCCGGTTCTGTTCAAGATTCCGCTCTTTGGGGGAATAACGATCTACAGCTATGGTGTCATGGTAGCACTGGCTTTTCTCGCTGGCATCTTGTGGATTACGCGCGAGAGCCGCCGGTGTGGGCTTGACTCAGCGCGAACTGTTGATTTGGGATTTTATGTAATCGTCGCAGCCATAGTAGGCTCTAGAATCCTTCACGTTGCTGTAAGCGAGCGTGATCGCTTTATCGCTAATCCGCTCATGTTCTTTAAGATTTGGGAAGGCGGCCTTGTTTTTTACGGTGGGTTCATCGCTGCTGTTGCAACCGCAATATGGTATATAAAGCGACACCGCATGCCTGTTCTTCTCACCTGTGATGTATTTGCACCGGGCATTGCGCTGGGACATGCTATAGGACGCATAGGATGCTTTTTAGCAGGATGCTGTTATGGAAGGGTGGTAGATGGCCATGCATGGTATAGCGTCATCTTTCCCCTTCACGCACACAGCTTTGCGCCGCAAGGCCTGCCGCTTTATCCAACCCAGCTCATGGAGGTGGGTGGCGAGCTCATAAACTTTTCAGTGCTTTTTGTGCTTCGATATTTCAAACGTTTTGACGGCCAAATCTTTGCAACATATCTCATGATATACGCATTGGTCAGATCCATTGGTGAATATTATCGTGGCGACGTAGAAAGAGGATTTATAATTGAACCCTGGCTTTCTACATCCGCATTTATATCGATATTCATGTTTGTTGTTGGAATGGCATTGTATCTTAAATGCTGGCCGCGCAAGGGCGCATCTTGCGCAAAGGAGGGATCGTGATGAGAGCTTTCGCATTGTTGATCGCCTTTGTGGCTGTTGCGTGCTCATCTTGTTCAAAGCCGCTGGTCTCAGCGCGTGTGGACAACAGAATTCAGTATTTTACTCAAAACTACGCTGCTACTCCTAACGACACATACTATGCAGTGCGCTGGGCGCTTAAGGAGGCTCATCTGCCTGTGGCAGAAGAGGATCTGCCTTCAGGTGTAATAAAGACATCATGGGTTCCCACAACCTCTGATTCACATTACTTGGAGCTGTTTGACAGGCGCGATTATGGGGCAACGAACTCTTACTTTCAGCTGGAAATCCATGTTGAGGACGGAAGCGGCCGCACGCAGGTGAAGGTGGGATCGCGCGTCAAGACGCTGGTCAACAACATATATAGTTCGGGCGAGGTAGAGCAAAAGGTTTTGGCCGGCATCGGCAATTATCTTCGCAAGTCTGCACCTGAGCTCACCAACCTTGGCGTAAACGAATAAGAACGGGTACGATGAATTACAAAGATACACTCAATCTTCCAAAGACAGAATTCCCTATGAAGGCTAACCTCGCAGAGCGTGAGCCTAAGCAGCTTAAGCTATGGGAGGATGAGAAACTCTATCATAGGATGATAGAGGCGCGCGCAAAGGCTAAGCCCTACATCCTTCACGATGGCCCTCCGTATGCAAACGGACATCTTCATCTTGGCACTATCCTCAACAAGATCCTCAAGGACATCGTAGTCAAGTACAAGAACATGTCTGGCTATCGCTGCGAGTTTGTTCCGGGTTGGGATTGTCATGGTCTTCCGATTGAGCTTGAAACAATTAAAAAGCTTGGCGCTGCAAGGCGCACCATGTCTCCTATAGAAATAAGAAAAGCCTGCCGCGAGCATGCTGATAAGTTTATAGACATCCAGCGAGAAGAGTTCATGAGGCTGGGCTGCCTTGGCAGGTGGGAGAAGCCTTATAAGACAATGTCATTTGATTACGAGGCATCTATCGCTCGCGAATTTGGAAACATTGTCAAGACAGGGTCTCTGTACAAAGGCAAGAAGTCTATTTACTGGTGTACATCCTGCCGCACCGCGCTTGCTGAAGCAGAAGTGGAATATTCTGAACACACATCGCCATCCATATACGTAAAGTTTAAGCTAAAGGATGATGCTGATCTGCGAAAAAGATGGAAGCTTAAAGATGAACCCATATCGCTTGTGATTTGGACCACGACCCCTTGGACGATTCCAGCAAACCTTGGCATCGCGTTAAATCCAAATTTACCCTATGTGGCAGTAAAGGTTGAGGATGAGATTTGGATTTTGGCAGAGGGCTTGGCGGATTCAGTTATGAGCAGCATCGATAAGACTTACAGTACGGTCGTGGGCAAACCTACGTCTTTGGAATTGGAACACCGACACTGTGCACATCCTTTGCTCGACCGCGATTCCCTCGTCATATTGGGTGAGCACGTTACCCTCGAGGCAGGCACGGGTGCTGTGCATACAGCACCAGGACACGGACAGGATGATTTTGATGTTGGTCAGCGCTATGGGCTGGAAGTTTTGGCCCCTATAGATGATGGTGGCCGCTTTACAAAAGAAGCAGGCCTTGATTGGCTTACAGGAAAGTTTGTGGAAGATGCAAATCAACCCATAGTCGACAAGCTTGCTGAGGTAGGGGCTTTAGTGAGCAGCAAGAAAGTTGAACACTCCTATCCGCACTGCTGGAGATGCAAAAACCCCATAGTGTTTAGAGTCACAGATCAGTGGTTCATCTCCATGGAGGATAAAGATCTGCGTAAGCGCGCGCTTAAAGCCATAGAGGGTGTGCAGTGGATTCCTCCTTGGGGTCAGAACAGGATCTCTGGCATGATATCGGTTAGGCCAGATTGGTGCGTATCGCGGCAGCGGCTTTGGGGCGTACCCGTAATCGCTTTGGTCTGTTCATCGTGCAACGTATCGCATACCACGCCCGAATTAGTTAATCGAGCTGTTAGCATTTTTGAAAAAGAGGGCGCAGACTCGTGGTATGTTCGCCCAGCAGAGGATTTTAAACCAAAGGGATTTAAATGCCCATCGTGCGGTGAGACCGAATGGTTTGGCAAAGAGCCGGACATACTCGACGTTTGGTTTGATTCAGGCGTGTCCTATGCTGCGGTGTTGGAGGCTGAGGAAGGCATTAAAATCCCAGCAGACCTTTATCTTGAAGGGAGTGATCAGCACAGGGGATGGTTTCACACATCGCTTCTTACATCTATTGCTACGCGAAACGCCGCTCCGTACAGAAGGGTGCTAACGCACGGTTTTGTTGTGGATGCAGAGGGTAAAAAATATTCTAAATCCGCCAAGAACTATGTGCCGCCTGAAAAACTAATAAACCAACACGGCGCAGAGATCTTAAGGCTTTGGGTGGCAGCAGAGGACTATCGCGGCGACATTCGTTTTTCTGAAGAAATTCTCATGAGGTGCATAGAGAGTTACCGAAAGCTCAGAAATACAGTTCGCTACATGTTGGGCAACCTAAGTGATTTTGATCCCCAAAAGGATATGTTGAAAGAGAGCGAACTTTTGGAGATCGATAGATGGGCTCTGTCTGAAATGTCCCGGGTGGCTGCGCGCATTCTTAATGCATATGAGAAGTTTGAGTTTCATACGATTGCACAGCTGCTGAATCGTTTTTGCACCGTAGAGATGTCGGCGTTTTATCTGGATATACTAAAAGACAGGCTTTATGCTGAGAAGACAGATGGCAAACTCAGGCGCTCGGCTCAAAGCGTTTTGTGGCAAATTCTTGATGCCATGGTAAAGCTCATGGCCCCCATCTACTCATTCACAGCAGATGAGATATGGCAAATTATGCCGCACGTTGGAAAAGCTGCACCCAGTGTGTTCTTGGCTGACATGCCAGCTGTGTCGGATCCAGATCAAGAACTACTTGAGCGCTGGGGCAGATTTATGCAGTTGCGCGGAGAAGTCACCAAGGCGCTGGAGAAAGCAAGAGCTGATCGCTTTATAGGCAATTCGCTTGCAGCCAAAGTTATAATCGAATGTCCTGCGGAGATGAAAACGTTTTTGGAGGGTTTTGTCTGTCATTTGGCTGATCTGTTGATCATCTCAGATGTATCCTTTGGAAAAGCACAAGGGCCCTATATGTTTGAGAGTGAGGAAGTGTGCGGCCTAAAAGTATCTGTAGAAAAGTCAGACGGAGCCAAGTGCGAGCGGTGCTGGAAATTTTCAACAACGATTGGAAGTAACAAAACGCATCCTACAATCTGTGAAAGGTGCGCATCAGTACTTTAAGGCGAGAAACGCAAGCAACGCAAGCAACGCGAGAAACGTAAAGCATCAGGAGTTTTCGAGTTATTATGAAATTAAAATATAAGATTCTCATTTTTACTGTCCCAGCGGTATTTCTGCTCGACCAGATAACAAAATGGATGATAGTGAACTTGCTCCCATTGGGCGAAAGGATTGCAATCATACCCGGGTTCTTTGATATCGTTCACTTTCGCAACTTAGGCGCTGCCTTTGGTATGTTTTCAGGTGTACCCGATGTCTTAAGGATTCCTTTTTTCTATATTATAGCAGTTGTGGCTACTGTTGCTCTTGCATTTATGTATCGCGCGTTGTGCGCTGGCGAGCGTCTTCTTCCCTTTGCTCTTTCACTGGTGTTTGGGGGCATAGCGGGCAATGTTTTGGATAGGGTGCGTTTTGGTGCGGTGATCGATTTTCTTTCATTTCATATCAGAGACAAAGCTGTTGATAGCGTTATATTTGGATACAGATTTAATGTGCCTTTAGAGTGGCCTGCCTTCAATGTGGCGGATGCGGCAATAACCATAGCAGTAGCGCTCGTTGTGATAACGGCTATTAAAAGAAGCGAGAAATGAGAGACACGCGAGAAAGGCGAGAAACGTTAACAACTTTATGAGGCCTTATCTCTTCCATATAGGTGGGCTTGGGGTGCCTGCGTTTTTTGTGATGATCGTAACAGGTGCGCTGTTAGCAACTTTTTTTGGCTCATACCTTGCAAAGCGCGAGGGCTCCGATCCCATCGCCATACTCGATTGCGGCATAATTGCGGTCATAGCGGCTGTGCTGGGCTCACGATTATTTCACATCCTGGTCGAGAGTCCGGTTTATTATTGGAAACATCCCCTGCGGGTTTTTTATTTCTGGCAAGGTGGATTTGTTTCTATAGGAGCATATATTGCCTCTATTTCCGCATGCATCATCTATTTATGGAAACGAAGGCTAAACGTGTGGCGCTATATGGATCTGTTGGCATTATCTGTGCCTATCGTCATATTCTTCACGCGGGTGGGGTGCCTTTTAGTGGGCTGCTGCTATGGAAAGACCACCGATTTTTTTATCCACCTGGTGTTCAATAATCCTGATTCAACTGCTGGCTACCAATATTTGGGAGTACCCCTTCATGCTACGCAGATTTACAATATGGCCAATGCACTTGTGATGTGGGGCGTTTTGCTTTTGGTCTATCGCTACAGAAAGTTCTACGGACAGATCATGGCATCCTTTTTTATGTACTATGCAGTGACGCGCTTCTTCATTGAATTCTTGAGGGGCGATGAGGATCGTGGCCTGTGGTTTGATGGTGCGCTTTCAACCGGGCAGATCGCCATGATCTTTACCTTTATCACAGGCTTTGGAATTTGGCGTTATTGCCAAAAAACGCGTATAGCGGAGAAGTCTGAATGAAGATAGAGCGATCATTGGCTATAGAGCTTTCTGCGGTTACAGCAGCGATTTTGGTTATAACGCATCTGCTTTTTCTTGCGCGAGCAAATGCGTTTATAGGTTCCCACATATCTTATTTCGTAGCCTATATGCTCATAGGCATACCCCTCATCGTGCTTTGGATTCGCAAGCGCCCTCTGGATTTTTTTGCCTTTGGCCTAAAGGATATTGCAAGGGCAGTTGGCGTATTTGTGATATCAGCCTTGATAATCTTTCCGCCATTTCTTGTGGCAGCGCACTTCTGGCAAAAGATCGTGCTTGGAAAGACAGCTTTTTCCGTGGCTGGCTTTTCTGGTTTTACTGACTTGCTGCTGGTACAGCTTTTGATCGTTGCCCTTCCAGAGGAGTTTTACTTTAGGGGATATTTTCAGTCAGCCATGAACAGGATATTTCCCGGGCGGAAGAGAATATTAGGTGTCAACTTAGGATGGGGTTTTCTTATTACAGCTTTTGTATTTGCGATTGCACATTCGATTGTTGTGTATCAGTGGTGGCATATCTTTATTTTTTTTCCTGCACTCGTGTTTGGATATCTGCGCGAAAGGACCGGCCTCATATTGGCTCCAACTCTTTTTCACGCAGCAGCAAATCTTCTGATGAATTGGTTTACCAGGTGTTATGTTTAGCTGAATTCCCTTCCCTTTGTGAGACTGTGTCGCAATTGGGGAGGGTGACTTGATATAAACGTTCTTTGACAAAAAAATATGAGAATTTTGTTACATAATACTACCGGCCAAATATTCGGGTGATGTCAGTCCATATTCTCTTCTGTTTTATCC